>SVPK01000004.1 GCA_015065875.1 Oscillospiraceae bacterium | reverse complement strand
TTACCTTCGGGTCTTTTTGGTTATACATAAGGATATTCGCCTCTTATAACGGCATAACAGTTTTTGTCGGTGCTTCGTATTTTATCAGATACCAGTTTTACTGCCGATTCAAGCGAAACTTTGCTATCATGCGGGACAACGAGGTCAAATATTAGGTTTGTATAATTATCGCCCCTTGTGATTCGAAAATCATGAATCGTAAATGAAGGGTCTACCTCTGCAACGCAACGCTCTGCAAATTCGCGCATATTTTTAACATGCTCATCGTTTACCGAAATCGGGTCAAGATGGATTGTTACAATATAATTAAAATGCGAATGCATATCGCGCTCTAATTGGTCAATAACCTCATGTGCGTGATTAATATCCGAATCAGAGGAGATTTCGGCATGGAAGGAAACAATCTGTCGTCCCGGGCCGTAATCATGAATCATAACATCATGAATGCCGAGAATTTCGGGATAGTCCTTTACAAATTCATAAATTTCCAAGACAAGGCTTTTATCCGGCGTTTTTCCTAAAAGAAGGTCAATGGTTTCTTTTGCGGCTTTACTGCCCGAATATAAAACAAAGATAGCAACGATTATTCCTGCGATACCATCGATTGGAAGATTGGTTGCAAAGTTTAAATATGCCGAAAGCGAAGCAAAGAAAACAAGTGCGGTTGCGAGGCAATCGGATATGCTATCGATAGCCGAAGCTCTGATTGCGGATGAGGATATGAGTTTACCGATTTTTCTATAAAAGAAAAACAACCAAAGCTTTATTATTATGGCAATACCGAGCAAAATAAGTGTAAGACTTGTGGTAACGGTTTTGGTCGGCTCTATTATTTCGTTGATTGAGGCGGTGAACAGCTCAAATCCAACGAGAATAATTATCATGTTAACGATAAAGGCGGTTATGTATTCAAATCTGCCGTGGCCATGCGGATGTTCGGGGTCGACCGGCTTTGAGGAAAGTCGAAAACCAATTAAAGTAATAACCGATGAGCCTGCATCCGTAAGGTTATTAAATGCATCAGCAATCGCCGAAACGGAGTTTGAAATTATTCCTATAAATAGCTTGCCTGTAAACAAAACCAAGTTAAGCAGTATTCCTGTAAAACTCGCAAGAGTAGCATATGCGGCTCTTGCGGCAGGATTTTTGATATCCGTTTTGTTTTTAATAAATAATTTTATAAGTAATTTTGTCATGCAATACCTCCATAGGTGTATGATATGATAATACAGCACCAAACAATTTTTTTCAATAGTAAGCTTGCCTGTCATAAAATATTCTTTTTGCGAATATCCATATTACAAAAGAACGTGTGAGCGGAGGAGTATTATGACAGATACAAGCATTTATAAAGATATAGCCGCAAGAACAGGCGGCGATATTTACATTGGGGTTGTTGGTCCTGTCAGAACAGGAAAATCA
This sequence comes from Oscillospiraceae bacterium, assembly GCA_015065875.1. Classification (GTDB taxonomy): domain Bacteria; phylum Bacillota; class Clostridia; order Oscillospirales; family Acutalibacteraceae; genus SIG589. The sequence goes on along the minus strand of SVPK01000004.1, from coordinate 44,510 downwards.
ACCTTCATAAAAAGGTTTATGGATATGCTGGTCCTGCCGAATATTGATGAACCGTATGTTAGGGAACGCGCAAGTGATGAACTGCCGCAATCTGCCTCCGGTAGAACAATAATGACAACCGAACCGAAATTTATCCCTGAAAATGCAGTTAATATAACATTAGATGAAAATGCAAGCCTAAATGTTCGGTTAATTGATTGCGTTGGATATATTGTTCCCAGTTCGGTAGGCTATGTTGAAAACGATATGCCGAGAATGGTGGCAACTCCTTGGTATGAGGAGATGATACCATTTAATATGGCAGCCGAAATTGGAACCCGAAAGGTAATTAACGAGCATTCAACAATAGGTTTGGTTATAACAACCGATGGCAGTATTTGTGAGATACCGCGTGAGGAATATGAGGAAGCAGAGGAAAGGGTTATAAAGGAGCTTTGCGATATCAATAAGCCCTTTATCGTTTTGCTAAACTGTATGCATCCGGATTCTCCAAAAAGCATCCAACTTGCGGAAGAGCTATCAGCTAAATATATGGTTCCGGTTATACCTGTTAACTGTGTTGAGCTTAATACTGATGATATTAAGCAGATATTAGGCCGAATACTGTTTCAGTTCCCAATAAAGGAAATTGGTATTAAGTTTGGTCATTGGATAAATTCATTGCCAATTTCTCATTGGCTTCGCTCATCGCTATTGGATACCGTTAAGGGAACCTGTATGGATATGAAAATAATCAACGATGCCCGAACACTCGAACAGGCGCTTGACGGCAACGAGTTTGTCGATGGTGCAAAAATCGAAAGCATCGACCTTGGTAGCGGAAAAATCATGGTAAGCATTAGAACAAAAAACGAGCTATTCTATAAGGTTTTATCGGAAATGACCGGCTTTGAAGTTAATGACGAGGAAGAATTAATGCACAACATGGTCCTTTTGGCGCACGACCGCAAGGAATACCTAAAGGTTAAAAATGCGATTGATGAGGTTGAGGCAACGGGTTATGGTATTGTTATGCCCGCGATTGAGGAGCTGGCGCTCGAGGAACCTGAAATAATGAAACAGGGAGGAAGGTATGGCGTTCGTTTGCGCGCCTCGGCTCCGTCAATTCATATGATGAAGGCAAACATAACAACCGAGGTCACCCCAATCGTCGGCAGCGAAAAGCAAAGCGAAGACCTGGTTATGTATCTGTTAAAAGAGTTCGAGGAAAGCCCTGAAAAAATTTGGGACTCAAATATTTTCGGTAAATCGCTACATGAGTTGGTTAACGAAGGCTTACATACCAAGCTCTCGCGTATGCCGAGTGATGCAAGAATACGTATTCAGGAAACACTTGAACGAGTTATAAACGAAGGTTGCAGTGGATTAATTTGCATAATTTTATAAAAACAACCCCTTGGAGGCTATTCTCCAAGGGGATTTTTAACTTTAATAAGCGAGGCTAAAAGTTCTGTATCGCAGGGTTGCGGTTTATTATATGCCATTGCATAAAGATTTGATGCGGTATTTTGGATATTAAAGCATTTTTGTGCAGTGCCGCTTAAATAGAGATAATCTCTGTTACGGTTGATTATAGGAACCGAGGGGGATGCGTTCTTTAAAATTTCTTCTCCCACAGAATTAAAGCCTAAAACCTTGATATAGGGAACAGGTTGCCCGAAAAGCTCTGTATCAAGATTCAAAAATGCTGAAAATATAATTCTCCTGATGCGCGCCAATGTGTATCTTTTGGACTTAATGCTTTCAAAAATATCGTTTAGATTAGTGCAGTTGTGAACGGCATCATATATTTTATTTTCAAGTCCTTCGCCAACCTCAGGTAAAGCCTTGATATCCTCTCGGGTAAGACGGCGCAGATAGGATAAAATTGCGCTTTCGATATTATTTACATTGGCCAGCTTTCCTGCTTCTTTTTCGCGCATAAGGACATCGAAAGATTCAGGCGGCATATAAGCAGAGATAATATTGGTATCGCCCTCTAAAACGGCTTTTCGTATCATAGATGCGCTGGCAAAATTATCAACGGTTTTTTCACTATCGTGGTCGATTCCTGTTCTCTTAATTGCGATAAATTCGGGATTAAATCCGAGCGATTTAGCCGCCGAAATATATTCAGTTGCAAGAGTATCGTTTGGAGAATCGAGAACTGACGCATCATCGCCGATAAGAGTATATAAGGCATTTTGTCGCGCCTTTGCAAATGTGCTGCCTTTTTTAAGTTCCGAACTCAAAATCGGTGTTATTGCATCTCCGTGAACCGCATCGGCAACGCGAATTAACTTTTTAACATCTCCGCATTCACTGCCGAATGCGACCGCATCAACATTGCCTAACGAGTGTAGAAGGCTAATACCGCCAAGCGCAAAATTATAAGCGCAGGACATAGACCAAGAAACAGGCATAAGTATACAGAGGTCGGCCCCGCAGAGAAGTGCGGCCTCGGCGCGAGCATATTTAGATATCAGAGCAACATCACCGCGTTGTGTAAAATCATCGCCAATAACGCATACAACGCGATTGCCGAGCCTCTTTTGTTGGTCGATTATATACTTATGACCATTGTGGAACGGGTTAAATTCGGCAATAATTCCTACAGTTTTCAAGTTTTACACCTCTTTTGCTCTAATAACTTGCAATTTTAAAAGAATTATAGTATTATAAAGTTTGGTAAATTTATACTTATGATACACGATTTTTGTTCGCATATCAAGTATTTAAAAATTATTCCAAGGAGAGATTAGAATGAAAATTTTAGTTATCAATGCAGGTAGCTCATCCTTTAAGTATCAGCTTATTGATATGACCGATGAGAGCGTTATTGCGAAGGGCCTTTGCGAGCGTATCGGCTCCGCAGGCAACATTAAGCATACCGCCGCAGACGGACGTGTTTACAAGGCTGATTATCCGATGCCTACTCATATGGAGGCCTTTGATTGCCTTATTTATGCTTTAACCAAGAGCGAAGCAAAGGTTATTGATTCGCTTGATGAAATAAACGCTGTTGGACATCGTGTTGTTCAGGGTGGAGATTTCTATTCTCAGTCGGTTGTTATTAATGAGGATGTTTTAAAGACTGTTGAAAGCTTTAATGAGCTTGCTCCGCTTCATAACCCCGCAAACCTTATGGGTGTTCGTGCCTGCATTAAGGCATTTGGCGAAAACGTTCCCCAGGTTGCAGTATTTGATACTTCCTTCCATCAGACCATGCCGCCCCGCGCATTTATGTATGGTATTCCTTATGAGTATTATGAGAAGTATGGCGTTCGTCGTTACGGATTCCATGGTGCTTCCCATAGATTTGTTAGCGAGCGTTGCGCCGAGATTATGGGCAAGAAGAAGGAAGACCTTAAGATTATAACCTGCCATCTCGGAAATGGTTGTTCCATTGCCGCTGTTGACGGCGGAAAGAGCATCGATACCTCGATGGGCTTTACTCCTCTTGATGGTTTTATGATGGGAACCCGTTGCGGAACCCTCGACCCCTCCATTTTAACCTTTATTGCCGAGAAGGAGAATATTACTCCTGCAGAGATGTCGAATATCCTTAATAAAAAGTCCGGTATGCTCGGTATTTCGGGAGTATCTAATGATAACCGCGATATAACTGCTGCCGCTAACGAAGGCAACGAGCGCGCAAAGCTCGCATTCGAGATGCAGCGTTATCAGATAGTTAAGTTTGTTGGTTCCTACATTGCCGCAATGAACGGCGTTGATGCTATCGTATTTACCGGCGGTATCGGCGAAAACGATTCTGCAGTTCGTAAGTATGTTATGGATAGCATGACCTATATGGGAATTTACTGTGGCGATGCAAATGCCGATATCCATGGTGAAGAGGGCCTCGTAAGCACACCTGATTCCAAGGTTCCCGTATATGTAATTCCCACCAACGAAGAGCTTGTTATTGCTCGCGATGCTCTTGCTCTTACTAAATAATTGGAGTTTAACTTTATGAAGGTTTCAGTGTTAAAAAATCATATTGCATCGGGCGGACTTGATAATATTTTTAGCGATTTATACCGCGATATTAATGTAGCACGTGAGCGCTATATTAAGGCTTGTGTCGGCTTTGCCGAAACCTTTGGCGAAGAGCGCGAGGTTATGCTTTTCAGTGCCCCGGGCAGAACCGAGGTCGGCGGCAACCATACCGACCATCAAAATGGTCGTGTTCTTGCAGGTAGCGTTGACCTTGATGTTATCGCAGTTGTAGCAAAAAATGATAGTAATGTTATCCGTGTTAAGTCGGAAGGCTATGATATGGATACCGTTAAGTTTGATATGCTTTCTCCGCGCACCTGTGAGACTGCTCATTCTGCCTCGCTGATACGCGGTATGTGCGCTATGGCGGTTCGCAGTGGTTATAATGTCGGCGCCTTTGATGCATATACTACATCAAATGTTTTAAAAGGCTCCGGTTTATCATCATCGGCCGCTTTTGAGGTTTTAATTGGTGTTGTAATCAATCACTTGTTTAATGATGGAAAGATTGATGCGGTAACTATTGCCAAATATGCGCAACAGTCCGAACGTGAATTCTTTGGCAAACCCTGTGGACTTATGGACCAAATGGCAAGCTCGGTTGGCGGTTTTACCGCAATCGACTTTGCTGACCCGCAGAATCCTGTTATTGAAAAGGTCGATTTCGACCTGGCACAAAACGGACATGCACTTTGCATTATCAATACCGGCGGTAACCATACCGACCTTACCGATGATTATGCGGATATAACCGTTGAGTGCACAAAGGTTTCGCAGTTCTTTGGTAAGAGGTTTTTGAGAGAGGTTAGTGAAACCGATTTCTTTGCTGATATTGCCGATTTGCGTAAGCAGGTAGGGGATAGAGCAATACTTCGAGCCATTCATTTCTTCTCGGATAACAAGCGCGCACTTGATGAAAAGCAAGCCTTGAGCGAGGGTAATTTTGATAAATTCTTGAAGCTCATTAATGAATCGGGCGATTCATCGTTTAAATATTTGCAAAACGTTTATTCGATTTCTAATGTTTCGGAGCAGGGTCTTTCACTCGCGCTTGCGTTAACCGATAAGTTTTTGGGTGGTCGCGGCGCATGCCGTGTTCACGGCGGCGGCTTTGCAGGAACCGTTCAAGCATTTGTTCCTCTCGATATGTTAGATGATTATATCGCTATGATAGAGTCGGCCTTTGGAAAGGGCAATTGCCATGTTCTTAAAATCCGACCCGTTGGCGGAACAAAAATATTTTAAGTAAAAAGTAAAGCACTTTGCGATTCGCAAAGTGCTTTACTTTTGTTTATTTTGTTTTTTTGAAATACCTAACAGTTTTATATACCTCGGCCGTAATAAAGGGTATAAGGGAGAATAGGACAACAATTACCCAATTAGAAAGAGCAAGCTTTGCCAGACCAAATAAAGTGTGAATCGGGGTGGCAATCAGTAGAATTAATAGAGCAAGCGAAACGGCCGCAATATAAAGCGGGAAGTTATTTTTTCGGAAACAGAAAACAATTGGTGTTGTTTCGGTTCTGGCGCTTAACGAGAAAAGAACCTGCGAAAGCGCTAAAACTGCAAATGTCATAGTCGATGCAACTGCAAATCCCTGCGATTTTCCAATCGCAAAGGTAATTATAGAAATAATCGCAACCAAAAGCGCCTGAATGGAAATGTTTATAAAGAGATTCTTTGTAAAAACAGTTTGTTTGCGTTGCGGCAACGACTTCATAATATCGGCTTCCGGCGGCTCCATGCCAATTGCAACGACGGGGAAAATATCCGTAATTAGATTGATTATAAGGAGCATAATTGCGGTAAGGGGAAGGCTGCCGAAAATTAATGAACCTATGAGCATAAACAATAATTCGCCCAAATTACTGCTTATTAAATAGTTAAGCATTTTTCTGATGTTGGCGAATATTGCGCGACCTTCTTTAACGGAATTAACAATTGAAGAGAAATCGTCATCAAGAAGGATAATATCGGAAACTCCCTTTGCAACATCGGTTCCGCTCTTGCCCATGGCGCAACCAACATCTGCGGCCATAAGAGCGGGGGTATCGTCAACACTATCGCCGGTTACGGTAACACAGTGTCCCTTCGCCTGCCAAGCATTAACTATTCTGATGCGCTCGGTATTTGAAATTCGGGCAAAAACAGAATATTTTTCGATATTCTCGCATAATTCATCATCGCTCATTTCAGATAATTCTGCACCGGTGAGCATTTCGGTATCATCGGTTAGAATTCCAAGTCTGCGAGCAATTGCTTTTGCGGTGGCAGGGTGGTCACCCGTCATCATTACCGTTCTGATGCCTGCGGCTTTACATTCGCTAACGGCCTGAACGGCATCGGCTCGGGGTTGGTCTTCAAGGCCGATTAGTCCAATGAAATTAAGGTTGCATTCAAGTTCATCGGAATTTGGATTGGCGGGTATTTCGTCAATCGGTTTAGCTGCAACCGCTATAACGCGCAGGGCATCTTTTGCAAGATTTTCGATAACCTCGCTATATTTTTCCGAGCAGTTACCCAAACATAGGGGGAGCAGAGTTTCGGGAGCGCCTTTAACAATGGCAAAGGATTTTCCGTTAATCATATTGATTGTAGTCATCAACATGCGCTCTGAATCAAAAGGAACTTCGCCGAGTCGAGGATATAGATTCTCAATATCCTGCTTGCTCATTCCCGTAAGCTTATGACAAGCATCTGCGATACCCATACCTGTCGGGTCTCCGCTTGTTTCGCTCGCATTATTACATATTGTTGCGAGCTCTAAAATAAGTCGAATATCCTCTCCGCATTCATCTGTTTCAATATCGGCAACCGATTGACCGTTATAAACCTTTTTAACGGTCATATTGTTTTCGGTTAGTGTTCCGGTTTTATCGGTGCATATAACCGAAACGCCTCCCATGGTTTCGATAGAGGAAAGGTCTTTTACAACGACATTTTTCGTCATTAATCGTTGAACGCCGAGTGTTAAAATAACGGCAACAGCAATCGGAATGCCTTCGGGGATAACTGCAACTGCAAGTGACATTGCGGTTGTGAAAGAATCTATAAGGGTTTGAGAGATGCTATCTGCATTATCAAAGATAAGGCCTAAAATTAAAACCAAAAAAGAAATTATAAGGGCGGCAGTGCTAAACGCCTTTGAAAAGGTTATAACACTTTCCTTAATTGGGAATTTGTTTGTTTGCGTCTGCTCAAGAATGCTTAATTCTTTTCCAATCTCGGTTTCTTTACCTGTTACGGTAACAACGGCGATACAATTTCCGTGTGTTACCGAGCAACCGGCATAAATCATATTCTCGCGTTGAGTAAGTGGGGTAATATCATCGCAGATAAAATCTGCATTTTTATCAACAGGAACATGGCTTCCGGTAAGCGGGGATTCATCGCAACAAAGGGCGGTAGAACTAATGATTCTGGCATCGGCAGCAATATAGTCGCCCTCTTTTAGGATAATGATATCTCCCGGAACCAATTGCGAAGAATCAACTCGCTTTTTGATTCCGTCGCGCATAACCTTTGCGGTAGGAGCAGCAATATCCTTTAAAATATCGGCCGCATCCTCAGCGCGAAGCTCCTGATATGTGCAGATAGAACAACTCAATAATGTTATGAGAATTATTGTTACAGGAATATACCAGGCTTGTCCGTTACCAATTATGGTCATAACCAATGAGACTATTGCTACAACCAGAAGGGCGATGACCGAAAAATTATTAAACTGCGATAAAAAGCAGGATATAAAGCTTTTGCCTTTACCAAAGGAAAGAGAGTTGTTACCGTATTGTTCTCTGCGTTGCTCGGCAACACCGTTAGATAATCCCTTTTCGGTATCGGTATCTAAAAAACTTAAAACCTCGTCGAGGCTTGCTCCGTGCCAAATCATATAAGCACCTCCAAATCATTCCATATAATTTTACTATATTTATCGAAATAAATCAATATTTTATGTTTTACTATTGGAATATTTTATGTTATAATCATTACATAATTTTTCGGAGGATAAAAATGAACTGGACAGAAATTTCTATAAATGTTAAGCGCGAGGATTCGGAAACAGCCTCCGCAATTGCAAATATGGTTGTTCCTTATGGTATATATGTTGAGGATTATTCCGACCTTGAAACTGCCGCACTTGAGATTGCTCATATTGATTTAATAGATGAGGACTTGCTCAAAAAGGATAGAAGCGGCGTTATTATACATATATATATTCCCGCCGAGGAGAATGCCGAAGAGTCAATCTCTTATTTGCGCGAGCGATTTTCTGCTGTCGGTATAGCCGCGGAGGTTGCCTCGGTTGGTGTTGATGATGCCGATTGGTCAGAAAATTGGAAAAAACATTTTAAGGCTTTTAGCATCGGTAATCGCCTGGCAGTATGCCCGAGTTGGGAAAAATACGATGCAGATAATCGTGTTGTTTTAAAGATTGACCCGGGCGCCGCTTTCGGAACAGGTTCCCATGCAACAACAAGTATGTGTCTTGAACTATTGGATAAATATGTTGCAGGCGGCGAAACTATTTTAGATATAGGCTGCGGTAGCGGAATTTTGGCAATAAGCGGTGTTCTGCTTGGCGCCGAAAGTGCAGTTGGTGTTGATATTGATGCACAGTCTGTAAAGGTTTCTAAAGAAAATGCAGAGATTAATGATATTTCTGCAAAAACTGAATTTATCTGCGGCGATTTAACCGAGAAGATAAGCGGAAAATTTGATATTGTTTGTGCTAATATTGTTGCCGACATCATTATAAAACTTACTCCTGATGTTGAGCAATTCTTAAAGGACGATGGAATCTTTATGTGTTCCGGAATTATTGATATACGTGCCGCAGAGGTTAAGAATGCCCTGTTATCAAACGGATATGAAATCGTCGAGGAATCGGTTAAGGATAATTGGTATGCCTATGCCGTTAGAAAGGTTAAATAATTTATGCTGGAATTTGAAGAACAAAAATTAAGACTTGAGGGTATGAAACCCGAGCTTGATGACCTTAAGGATGCGCTAAAACTTGATTCGGTAAAGAAAGAGGTTGAAGCTCTTGAGAATCAAGCGGCAGAAGAAGGCTTTTGGGATGATATAGAAAACTCCCAAAAAATTCTGCAAAAAACAAGCCAACTCAAGGCTAAAATCGAAAAATACAACAATTTATATTCCCTCTATGATGATACTTTAACATTAATTGAATTAGCTGACGAGGAAGGAGACCTTTCCTTGCTAGAGGAGGTAACAAGCGGGGTAGAGGCTTTTGAAAGCAAGCTTGAGGAGCAAAGACTTGAAACCCTTTTGACTGGTGAATATGATTCCAAGAATGCAATCTTAACCTTCCATGCGGGCGCAGGCGGAACCGAAGCACAGGATTGGAATGAAATGCTTGTTCGTATGTATACCCATTGGGGTGAGCGCCATGGCTTTTCGGTTAAAATGATTGACTTTCTCGATGGCGATGAAGCGGGTCTTAAGAGTGCCGTTCTGTTAATTGAGGGCCAAAATGCTTATGGATACCTAAAAAGCGAAAACGGAGTTCATCGTTTGGTTCGCATTTCGCCGTTCGATTCTTCGGGCCGCCGCCATACATCTTTTGCTTCGCTCGAGGTTATGCCCGAAATCGATGGCGATACCAATATCGATATTAAGGAAGAGGATTTAAAGGTTGATACCTATCGTTCAGGCGGCGCGGGTGGTCAGCATGTTAATAAAACCGAATCTGCCATTCGTATAACCCATTTGCCAACCGGTATTGTTGTTGCTTGTCAAAATGAGCGTAGTCAGCATCAGAATCGCGAGGTTGCGCTTAAGATGCTCAAATCAAAGCTTATCGAAATCAAGGAAAGGGAACATCTTGATAAGATTGAGGATATCAAGGGAGTTCAAAAGGAAATTGCTTGGGGCTCGCAGATACGTTCTTATGTATTTATGCCGTATACCTTGGCAAAAGACCATCGAACAGGCTTTGAAAGCGGCAATATCGGAGCAGTTATGGATGGCGACCTGGATGGATTCATAAATGCATATCTGAAAATGAATGCAGAACAGTAATATTTATTACCTAAAATTATCGCTAAAAACAGATAAAAAAGCAGCTTTTTGTATAAAAAAGTTGCTTTTTATTTTTTTACCAAAATTTCTCTTGACAGGTTTGACATTTTAGATTATAATTGTATACTGCTTAATAGTGGGCCTTTATGCGCCTATCGCGAAAAAATGTATCCGCAAAAGTGCTAAAAAAGCCGCTGTTAAAGCCTATTTGACCGAAAAAGGGTTCTTTTTCCGTTTAAGATATTAAGGAGTGATTAAAGCCTATGGTCGAGGTTAAACCTGTAAAGCTCGGTAGAAACGAGAGAATGAGCTTTTCTAAAATCAAAGAGGTTATCGATATGCCTAACCTCATTGAGGTTCAGAAAGACTCATACAAATGGTTTGTCGAAGAAGGATTGAAGGAAGTATTTAGAGATATGTCTTCCATCACCGATTATACCGGCAATCTTGAACTCAGATTCATTGATTACCGTTTCGATGAGAAACCGAAGTATAGTGTTACCGAGTGTAAAGCGAGAGATACAACATATGCAGCTCCGTTGCGTGTTCTTACTCAGCTTTATAATAAGGAAACCGGTGAAATTAAGGAAAGCGAAGTATTTATGGGCGATTTCCCGCTTATGACCGAGTCGGGAACCTTCGTTATCAATGGTGCAGAGCGCGCTGTTGTTTCCCAGCTTGTCCGTTCTCCGGGAGCATACTATGACTTCAAACGTGAGGAACGCAGCGGTAGAAAGTTGTTCCTCTCTACCATTATACCTAATCGTGGTGCATGGCTTGAATATGAAACCGATCAGAGCGATGTTATATATGTAAGAATTGATAAGAACCGTAAGCTCCCGCTTACAACATTTATCCGCGCTATTGGCGGCATTTCGGAATATTCACTCGCTACCAATAACGAAATTGAGGAAATCCTCGGTGTTGATGTTCGCCTTGAGAATACTTTTGAAAAGGATGTAACCGTTAATACCGATGATGCTCTTATAGAGGTTTATAAGAAGCTTCGTCCCGGTGAGCCTGCAACCGTTGATGGTGCAAAGGCACATCTTGAGCAGCTTTTCTTCGATACCCGCAGATATGACCTTTCTCGTGTTGGTCGTTATAAGTATAATAAAAAGTTTGCTCTTGGTCTTCGTATCAATGGCAAAACTCTTTCGCGCCCTGTTGCTGATCCTATGACCGGCGAACTTATCGCAGAAGCAGGCGAGCTTCTTAATAAGGATAAGGCTTTTGAGATTCAGAAGAAGGGTGTAGACGCCGTTTATCTCGATGTTATGGATGCCGAGGGCAACCGCAGCGAGGTTAAGGTTATGTCTAACCGCATGGTTGACATTAAGGACTTCGTTGATTTCGATGCTACCGAGCTTGGAGTAAGCGAGTGGGTTTCGTTCCCCGTTCTCCGCGCTATACTCGAAAACAACGATTCTGTTGAGGATATCAAGGATGCCATTAAGAATAGTCTTGATGACCTTATCCCCAAACATATTACTGTAGATGATATTCTTGCATCTATCAGCTATATTTTAGGCCTCCCGCACGACATCGGCAGTGTTGACGATATCGACCATCTCGGCAACCGTCGTATCCGTTCGGTAGGTGAGCTTCTCCAAAATCAGTTCCGCGTTGGCTTTGCCCGTATGGAGCGCGTTGTTAGAGAGAAGATGACCCTTCAGGCTCAGGATACTGATATAGTAACTCCTCAGTCACTTATCAACATCCGTCCCGTTGTTGCTGCAATTAAGGAATTCTTTGGTTCTTCGCCGCTTTCTCAGTTCATGGACCAGACCAACCCGCTTTCCGAGCTTACCCATAAGCGTCGTCTTTCGGCACTCGGACCCGGTGGTCTTTCGCGTGACCGTGCAAGCTTCGAGGTTCGTGACGTTCACTACACTCATTACGGACGCATGTGCCCGATTGAGACTCCTGAAGGTCCGAACATCGGTCTTATTTCCTATCTTGCAACATTCGCACGTATTAATGATTACGGATTTATTGAAACTCCTTTCCGTAAGGTTGATAAGGCAACCGGCCGCGTTTTAGACGAGGTTGTTTACCTTACCGCCGATGAAGAGGATGAGTTTATCGTTGCCCAGGCAAACGAACCGCTCGACGAAGAGGGACATTTCATTAATAAAAAGGTTAATGCCCGTTTCCGTGATGGCTTCCTTGAAACCGAGGCTGCCCGCGCAGATTTAATGGACGTTTCTCCGAAGATGGTTGTTTCGGTTGCTACCGCAATGATTCCGTTCCTTGAAAACGATGATACCAACCGTGCTCTAATGGGCTCGAACATGCAGAAGCAGGCTGTTCCGCTTCTCCGCACAGAGAACCCGATTGTTGGAACCGGTATGGAATATAAGGCAGCTGTTGACTCGGGCGTTGTTGTTTTGGCAGAGCGCGAGGGAACCGTTTGCTATGTATCGGCCGATTCTATTAAGATTCGTGCTAAAGAAAACGGCGAAATTGATGAGTATTCTCTCATTAAGTTCCTCCGTTCCAACCATGGCACCTGTATTAATCAGAAGCCTATCGTTGAGGTAGGACAAGAGGTTAAGAAGGGTGAGGTTATTGCCGATGGTCCTGCAACCAGCAATGGTGAAATAAGTCTTGGTAAGAATGCTCTTATCGGATTTATGACCTGGGAAGGCTATAACTATGAGGACGCTGTTCTTATTAACCAGAAGCTCGTTCGCGAGGATATGTATACCTCTATTCATATTGAAGAATATGAAATTGAGGCCCGCGATACAAAGCTTGGACCCGAAGAAATTACCCGTGATATTCCCAACGTTGGCGAGGATGCCCTCAAAGACCTGGATGAGCGTGGAATTATACGTATTGGTGCAGAGGTTTCCGCAGGAGATATCCTTGTTGGTAAGGTAACTCCCAAGGGCGAAACCGAGCTTACCGCAGAAGAGCGCTTACTGCGTGCAATCTTTGGCGAGAAGGCGAGAGAGGTTCGCGATACTTCGCTCCGCGTTCCGCATGGTGAATATGGAACCATCGTTGATGTTAAGGTGTTCTCGAGAGAGAATTCTGCTGAGCTTAGCCCCGGTGTTAACCTTGTTGTTCGTTGCTATATTGCTCAGAAGCGTAAGATTTCTGTCGGCGATAAGATGGCAGGACGTCATGGTAATAAGGGTGTTGTTTCGAGAATTCTCCCCAGTGAGGATATGCCTTTCCTCCCGGATGGAACTCCGCTTGATATCGTTCTTAACCCGTTGGGTGTTCCTTCCCGTATGAACATCGGACAGGTTCTCGAGGTTCACCTTGGCTATGCCGCAAAGGCACTCGGCTGGAAGGTTTGCACACCTGTTTTCGATGGCGCACACGAATCTGATATTAGAGAATGCCTTAAGATGGCAGGCTATAATGAAGACGGAAAGACCCAACTGTATGATGGTCGTACCGGTGAGCCCTTTGATAACCGTGTAACCGTTGGTTATATGTATTATCTTAAGCTCCATCACCTCGTTGATGATAAGATTCACGCACGTTCTACCGGTCCTTACTCGCTGGTAACCCAGCAGCCCTTGGGTGGTAAGGCACAGTTCGGTGGTCAGCGCTTCGGTGAAATGGAAGTTTGGGCACTTGAAGCTTACGGTGCAGCATACACACTTCAGGAAATCTTAACCGTTAAGTCGGATGATATCGTTGGTCGTGTTAAGACTTATGAGTCCATTGTTAAGGGCGAAAATGTTCCGAAGGCGGGCGTTCCTGAATCGTTTAAGGTTCTTATTAAGGAACTTCAGTCTTTGGGCCTTGATATTAAGGTTCTTGATGCTAATAAGGAAGAAATCGACCTTAAGCAGAACTTTGATGAGGACGATGATATCGGACTTTCTACACCTGTTTTCGACCCTGAACTCGATGGTGGTGCCGTTGCCGATGATTTAACCGGATTCGGTCTCCAGGATGAAAACGGTGACGATATCGTTGAGGAAGCAGAGGAAACCTTTGATTCCTATGACGATTTTGATGAAAATAACTAACGGAGGGCAATCAAATGGCAGAAATTGAATTTGAATCTATTAAAATCGGACTTGCATCTCCGGACCAAATTAGAAGTTGGTCGCATGGTGAGGTTACTAAACCCGAAACCATCAACTACAGAACTTTGAAACCCGAACCGGGCGGACTTTTCTGCGAGCGCATCTTTGGACCCACAAAGGACTGGGAATGCCACTGCGGAAAGTATAAGCGCATCCGTTATAAGGGTAAAATATGCGAACGTTGCGGTGTTGAGGTTACTCGCGCAAAGGTTCGTCGTGAGCGTATGGGAACCATTGAGCTCGCAGCTCCTGTTTCGCATATTTGGTATTATAAAACCATTCCTTCAAGAATGGGCTTGGCACTAGATGTTTCGCCCAAGCTTCTTGAGCAGGTTTTGTATTTCTCGCAGTATATCGTTATCGACCCGGGCAACACCCCGCTAGAAAAGAACCAGCTTTTAACCGAAAAGCAGTATCGCGATATGCGCGAAAAATATGAGGATGATTTCGATGCCGGAATGGGCGCAGAGGCTATTAAGAAGCTTCTCTCCGAAATCGACCTTGATAAGGTTTGTGATGAACTTAAGGCAGAACTCGAGACCGCTGCAGGTCAGAAGAGAGTTCGTATATTTAAGCGCCTTGAGGTTTTAGAGGCATTCAGACTTTCGGGCAACCGCCCCGAATGGATGATACTTGATGTTCTTCCGGTTATTCCTCCGGATTTACGTCCTATGGTTCAGCTCGACGGTGGTCGTTTCGCAACAAGCGACTTAAATGACCTCTATCGTCGTGTTATCAACCGTAATAACCGCTTAAAGAGACTTCTCGAACTCGGAGCACCCGATATCATCGTTCGCAACGAGAAGAGAATGCTTCAGGAAGCCGTTGATGCTCTTATCGATAACGGCCGTCGCGGCAAGCCTGTTACAGGCCCCAACAACCGTGCATTTAAGTCCCTTTCCGATATGCTTAAGGGTAAGCAGGGTCGTTTCCGTCAGAACCTTCTCGGTAAGCGTGTTGACTATTCCGGTCGTTCGGTTATCGTTGTTGGTCCTGAACTTAAAATGTATCAGTGCGGTCTTCCGAAGGAAATGGCAATTGAACTATTCAAGCCCTTCGTTATGAAGAGATTGGTTGAAACCAATGCCGTTTCTAACATTAAGACTGCCAGAAAGATGGTTGAGCGTGCAGGAACCGAGGTTTGGGATGCACTCGAAACCGTTATTAAGGAGCATCCTGTTCTCCTCAACCGTGCTCCTACACTTCACCGTTTAGGTATCCAAGCATTTGAGCCTGTTCTTGTAGAAGGTCGTGCGCTTAAGCTGCATCCGCTCGTATGTACCGCATACAACGCCGACTTCGACGGCGACCAGATGGCTGTTCACGTTCCGCTTTCGGCAGAGGCACAGGCAGAGGCTCGCTTCCTTATGCTTGCCGCTAACAACCTGCTTAAGCCCTCTGATGGTAAGCCTGTTGCCGTTCCTACCCAGGATATGGTTCTCGGTTCGTATTACCTTACTATAATTAAGGATGATGAGCCGGGCGCAGGTAAGGTTTTCCGTGATAAGAACGAGGCTATTATGGCCTATAATGACGGTGTTGTTGGCCTTCATGCACCGATTAAGGTTCGTATGCAGGGTGAAAAGGCTGATGGAACCCCGATTTCCCGTATAGTTGATGCAACTGTTGGATTTATTATATTTAATGAATCCATTCCGCAGGAGCTTGGCTATGTTGACAGAACCGTTGAAGGTCATGAGCTTGATCTCGAAATCTCGCCCTATAAGCCTAACGGTGAAGTTAATAAGATTGGCAAAAAGCAGTTAGGTAAGATTATCGACCGTTGTATCCGTGTTCTCGGAACAAGCAAGTCGGCAATCGTTCTTGATAATATTAAGGCTACAGGATTTAAGTATTCAACCAAGGGTGCTATCACCGTTGCAGTTACCGATGCTGTTATCCCGCCCGAAAAGGCTGACCTTATCGCCGAGGCTGAAAAGCAGATTGATGGCGTAACCAAGGAATATCGTCGTGGATTTATCAACGATGAAGAACGTAGCCACCAGATCATTAAGATTTGGAACAATGTTACCGAGGATGTTGCTAAAGCTCTTACCAACAACCTTGATGAATTTAACCCGATTTATATGATGGCTGATTCCGGTGCTCGTGGTTCTATGAGCCAGATTCGTCAGCTTGCAGGTATGCGCGGACTTATCGCAAATACCGCAGGTAAAATCATTGAGGTTCCGATTCGTGCTAACTATCGTGAAGGTCTGAACGTTTTAGAATACTTCATTTCTTCTCGTGGTGCTCGTAAGGGACTTGCCGATACCGCTCTTCGAACTGCTGACTCCGGTTATCTAACCCGTCGTCTAGTTGACGTTTCGCAGGATGTTATCATCCGCGAGGACGATTGCGGAACCGATGAGGGACTCGCAGTTGGCGATATTAAGGACGGAAATCATCTTATTGAGCCGCTCTCCGAGCGTCTTGTTGGACGTTATCTCCTTAAGGACTATATTGATGAGTCTACAGGTGAGGTAATTGTTTCTGCTGATAAGATGATGGATGAAGACGATGCCATGAAGATTCAGGCAAACGTTAATGCAAAGCTTGAGGCTATCGATAGCAAGATTGAGGCTCTTGAGAATAAGATTGCAACCGCCAAAACCGCTAAAACCCGCAATGCAGCTGCCGTTGAAAAGGCCGCTCTTGAGGAACAGCGCAAAAAGGATGGTAAGGTTGTTATCCGTTCTATCCTCACTTGCCACTCCAAGCATGGTATTTGTAAGAAGTGCTACGGTGTTAACCTGGCTCTTGGTAAGCCGGTTACCGTTGGTGAGGCTGTTGGTATCATTGCCGCACAGTCCATCGGTGAACCCGGTACACAGCTTACAATGAGAACCTTCCATACCGGTGGTATCGCCAGTACGGAGGATATTACCCAGGGTCTGCCGCGTGTTGAGGAACTCTTCGAAGCACGCACACCCAAGCATTGCGGTCTTATTAGTAAGATTAGCGGTCGCGTTCGCATAATTGAGGAGCGCCGCAGCAATGTAATCGTTGTTACCAACGAGGAAACCGCAACCGAGATTAAGGAGCAGGTTCCCTTCGGAAGCCGCGTTCGTGTTCACGATGGCGATTATGTTAAGGCCGGAGATAAGCTTATCGACGGTGCTATCATCCCGAAGGATATTCTTGCCGTTCTCGGACCGGAAGCCGTTCAGGATTATATTATCGCTGAAATCCAGAGTGCTTATAGAACTCAGGGTGTTGATATCAACGATAAGCACATCGAAATCATTATCAGACAGATGATGAGAAAGCTTAAGATTACCGACCCGGGCAGCACCAACCTGCTTCCCGAGGCCACATATGAGCGCGGCGAGGTATATGCAGCTAATGACGAAATCAATGCCAGAATTGCTGCAGGCGAGACCGACCTCGTTCCCGCAACCTATGAGCCGACTCTGCTTGGTATTACCAAGGCTTCTCTTGCTACCGAGTCATTCCTGTCTGCCGCATCCTTCCAGGAGACCACCCGTGTTCTTACCGATGCTGCTATCAAGGGCAAGGAAGACCCGCTCTTTGGTCTTAAGGAAAATGTTATTATTGGTAAGCTCGTTCCTGCCGGTACCGGTATGAAAGAGAACGAGATAAACTACTGTAACCGTTCTGATATTACGGAAATAGACGAGTAATTGTTTAGCGTTACGGGTAACGGTGAATGCCGTTACCCGTGCGCCGTAGTTTTAGGAGGCAAAACGTTGACTGAAAAAGCTACTGGTTCTTTTGCAGACGCATCTAAAACGTTTAAACACAAGAAAATTTTTATTACCTCATTGCATCTAATGCATGGTGGGGTTGAGATGGTTATTTCATCTTTGGCCAATGCTTTTGTTGAAATGGGATTTGATGTTGAGGTTCTTTGTGTTTATTGTTTGGGTGAGCCTGCTTATTTTTTTGATAGCCGCGTAAAAATAACATATCTTACAGATGTTCATCCTAATCGCGATGAATTTAAAAGAGCCGTTCGCTCAAAGAATCCTTTTAGAGTTATAAAAGAAGCGCTTTATGCTATTAAGGTATTGCGCCTTAAAACAAAATCGATTGTTAAAGCAATCAAAAGCATCGATGATGGAGTTGTTATTTCCACCAGAGCTGAACATTCGGTTTTGCTCTCTAAATACGGCAAAAAAGGTGTTCTTAAGATTGCACAATTGCATTTTGACCATAAATTTGAAGATAATTTGCTTAACGATTTTAAGTTTAAGTATAACAATATAGATTATTTTACTCTCTTAACACCTCAAATGACCGACGAGGTTAAAAATATTATGGAGCCGCATAATAAGAATACTAAATGCGTTACCGTTCCTAATTTTCTTTATAAATTCCCAAATGTTGATGCAACTGCTAAACGTATTAACCAGGTTGTTTCGGTTGGTCGTTTTTCTCCTGAAAAGGGCTTTTTGCGATTGCTTGATGCTTGGAAAATATTTGTTAATACACATCCCGACTGGTGCTTGAAGTTAATTGGCGATGGAGCCGAAAGGGAAGCGCTCGAAAAGAAGGTTAGGGAATATGACCTCCAAAATTCGGTTATATTCACCGGAATGATTCCCAATGATAAGGTAATAGAAGAACTGTGTTCCTCAAAAATATATGCGTTACCCTCATTTACCGAGGCTTTACCAACCGTTATTATTGAGGCAGGTGTTTGTCAAGTTCCCGCGGTTGCTTTTGATGTTCGCGGTCCGCAGGCCGTTATCAAAAATAACGAATCGGGAATAATGGTAGCCGATAATGATATTGAGGCCTTTGCAGGCGCATTATCGGAACTTGCGGATAACGATGCCCTGCGCTCTGAAATGGGCGATAAGGCATGTGAATTAGCAAAATACTATAGCAAAGAAAACATAATGGAATTGTGGATGAAGTTGCTGAGTGATAATAATATGAAAGGAGATAATTGAATATGAAGCTTGCCAATACAAAAAGCCTTTTATCAAACGAAAAAGTATTAAAAATATTTATATTTCTCCTTATAACTATCCAGCCGCTTTTGGATGTAATGTCATTTTTCCTTGTTAAGTTGAACATGACGGTTATATCAACCATGCTTCGTATGGGTATGTTTGTTTTCGTAATGCTTTTTGCATTCATAATTAGCGATCATAAGAGGGTATATTACGTTTTTGCAGCCGTTGCGGGCGGATACTTTGCTTTGCATGCCGTTAATTGCTTTAGAATCGGCTATGTATCCTTTGTTGAGGATGCCGCTAATTTCTTTAGAACCGTTCAAACTCCCGCAATGTGTATTGCTTTTATTACAGTTATAAAACGGATTTCTAACCCAATTAAGATAATAAGCTCGGCATTTTTCGCTAATGTTTGCACCATTTGGGGTGTTATTGGTCTTTCGTATCTTGTTGGTATGCCCGAATATACATATGGGGCATATCATAAGGTCGGCTTAATGGGGTGGTTTGAGGTTCATAACGCCCAAAGCTCAATTGTTATGCTTTTGATGCCGCTTGCCTTGCTTTTCGCATATCGCTTAAGTAAATTGTTTTTTGTTGCGGCATGCGGTATCTGCTTTAGTTTACTTTTCTTCACAGGAACAAAGCTAACCTTTTATTCTTTGATTATTATTGCTTTGGGCTTCTTGTTCCTTATAGCCGTTAATTTTATAACCGCTAAAGAATCACGCAAAAAATATATTTTTAGTAATTTAATTCCTGTGGTTTCTTTGTGCGCCGTTTTAGTTTTATCGTTTGTATTTATCGAGGATTCTCCGATGAAGCAACGTGAGAATAGTCAAAGCACCGCATACAGTAATCACCAACTTAATTTAAATGATAGCTTGGCAATGCTCGATCCGGAGGACCCCGATAACTCCAAGGGCGAGGATGAGTTAACTCCCGAAGAAAAGGCTGAAGCCAAGCGCAAAAAGCTTGAAAGATACGAAAAATTGTATCGTGAGTTTGCGGGCGGTTACCTAAATGATATTATTAATCGTTTCGGTATTGAGCGAGTGGCAGAGAAGTATAATTATTCAACAGTTTCGGCCGAATTGCTTGATGCTCGCGAAAAGAAAAACATATTTGCAGAGCTTGCGTGGGAGGAGAGCGATTTTCTAACCCGTTGCTTTGGATATGAATACAGCACTTTGGTGACGGCCGAGGAAATATACGACCTCGAAAATGATTTCCCGTCGGTGTTCTATTATTCGGGATATGTCGGTTTCGGTGTATATATTCTGTTTATGGCGTATTTCGCATTTTTAGTGCTTAAAGAAATATTTAAGAATTTCAAGAATTTTGTAACTCTTGAAAGCGGTTTACTTTTTGGCACCTTCGTTTTGCTTATGGGTGCGGCGCAACTTTCGGGAAATGTATTGCGCAGGCCAAACGTTTCTATATATATTTCAATGATTCTTGCGTGTTTATTTGTTTTATATAGACATAAAAAGGAGATTAATAATGAGTTGTCCCAAGGTTAGTGTTATAGTTCCTGTATATAATGTTGAAAAGTATATCGCAAAGTGTTTGGATTCGATTCTTAACCAAACCTTTGAGGATTATGAGGTTATAGCTGTTGATGACGGCGGTAACGATAAGAGTGCCGATATCTGCGAGGAGTATGCTTCCCGATATCCTCAAAAGGTTAGGGTTATTCATCAAGAAAACGCAGGCCTCGGCGGTGCGCGCAATACCGGTATCGAAGTCGCAAATGGCGAATATCTGATATTTATCGATAGCGATGATTATATTGCAGAAGATATGCTTGAAACTCTTGTCGGGCTTTGCAATGAGCATGGTGCTGATATTGCTGTTTGCGGAATTCGTTATATTACTGAAGAGGGAAAAACCTGGGATGTTATCGAGTCTGTGCCTATTAATAAGCGTTTAGACATTAAAAAAGATAAATTCGCGTTAACAATTTCGCCCGCAGCTTGGAACAAGATTTATAAGCGTGAGTTATTTTTAAAGAATAATATTCGCTATCCCAGCAAGGTATGGTTCGAGGATATATGCACAACAACAAAGCTCTTTGCCTTTGCTGATGGTATAGTTTTTACCGATAAATGCTTATATTATTATCTGCAAAGAGCCGGCTCGATAATCCATAGCAGTAATCTTGACCGCAACCGCGAGATTTTTGGTGCGATTGAGAATATTATCGATTATTATAAAGAAAACGGCTTGTATGATGAATATAAAGAGGAGCTTGATTATCTGGGAGCAAGAGCAATTTTTTGGGATGCTCCTGCCAGAATTCTTAAAGCGACCTCAAAGCATAAGCTTCTTAATGAGTTTTATGATTATGCGTTTGAGAAATTTTCAGGATTTTTAAGCAATAAGTATTTTATCGAATCGGTTGCTCGCAAGGGTATTGTTGGAAAAATATATTTGTTTTGCTTAAAACACAAAATGTATCGAACATTGCATTTTATTTTAAAGGTCAAGGGATAGGAAAATCGATTTTACCTATTGACAAACTTGATTTTTCGTGGTATTATCAGTAATTGCTGGGGTATTATGGTTAACATAATATTCAGAAATATTTAAGATATTACGTAGGCGGACAAGTGTCCGTCTGCGAGATATTAATTTATATATAGGAGGTGTAATATGCCAACCTTTAACCAGTTAGTGCGCAACGGCCGCGAGACTATGGAAAAGAAAGCCAAGGCTCCTGCACTTTTAAAGAGCTTTAACTCTATGAAGCGCGTTCAGGTAGACCAGAATTCTCCCCAGAAGCGCGGTGTCTGCACAGCTGTTAAGACCTCGACCCCCAAGAAGCCGAACTCTGCTTTGCGTAAAATTGCTAGAGTACGTCTTTCGAACGGTATGGAAGTTTCTGCTTACATTCCGGGCGTTGGACACAATCTTCAGGAGCATAGCGTTGTTCTCATTCGTGGCGGACGTGTTAAGGACCTTCCTGGTGTGCGTTATCACATCATCAGAGGAACCCTTGATACCCAGGGTGTTGCTAACAGAATGCAGAGTCGTTCCAAGTACGGCGCAAAGCGCCCGAAAGCAAGCGCAAAATAAGTTAAAGACGAATTCAGCTGTAATATCAAGCAGCGTTTATATATAATATATGTAACGCCCTGCTTGGTGCCACGGGATTTGTCGCTCGAGTACCTATGATATCATAAATGTGAAGGAGGGAAGTGCAGTGCCAAGAAGAGGCTTTATCGCAAAACGCGATGTTTTGCCGGATCCACTGTATAATTCTAAAATTGTAACACGCCTTATCAACAACATCATGCTTGATGGTAAGAAGGGCGTTGCCCAGAAGATCGTTTACGGAGCTTTCGACATTATTGCCGAGAAGACCGGTAAAGATCCGCTGGAGGTTTTTGAGCAGGCTATGGAAAACGTTATGCCCCAGCTCGAGGTTAAGGCTGTCCGTAAGGGCGGTGCTACCTATCAGGTTCCTTTCGAGGTTCGTCCTGAGAGAAAGCAGACCTTAGGCCTTCGCTGGTTAACTAACTACAGCCGTGCCCGTTCTGAGGCCACAATGAAGGAGCGTCTCGCTAATGAGATTCTCGATGCTATCAACGGCATCGGCGGAGCTGCTAAGAAGCGTGACGATACTCATAAAATGGCTGAAGCTAATAAGGCTTTCGCTCATTACAGATGGTAATTACGAAACAAAAATAGTCTTTGCCGCTTAAGCGGCTTAAATGGAGGATAATATGCCAAGAAAGGTATCTCTTGAAAAAACAAGAAATATTGGTATAATGGCCCACATTGACGCAGGTAAGACAACCACCACCGAGCGTATCCTGTTCTATACAGGTAAAACTCATAAAATCGGTGAGACCCATGACGGCGATGCCGTAATGGACTGGATGGCTCAGGAGCAGGAGAGAGGTATAACCATTACCTCTGCTGCTACCACTTGTTTCTGGAAGGACCATCGTATCAATATTATCGACACCCCCGGACACGTTGACTTTACTGTTGAAGTTCAGCGTTCGCTCCGCGTTCTTGACGGTTCTGTTACTGTTTTGTGCGCAAAGGGTGGTGTTGAGCCGCAGTCTGAAACCGTTTGGCGTCAGGCTGACGAATATAAGGTTCCCCGTATGATCTATGTTAACAAGATGGACATTATGGGTGCCGATTTCTACCGTGTTCTCGACATGGTTAAGGAGCGCTTTAATTGTAATGCCGTTCCGATTCAGCTCCCGATTGGTGTTGAAAACACCTTCCGTGGAATTATTGACCTTATCAATAATGATGCTGAAGTTTATTATGACGACCTTGGAAAAGATGTTCGTCGTGAGCCCATTCCGGATGATATGAAGGAGCTCGCAGAGAAATACAGAACCGCTCTTATCGAGTCTATCGTTGAGATGGATGAAGAGCTTATGGAGAAGTATTTCGAGGGTGAAGAGCCTACTGTTGAGCAGATGAAGAAGATCATCCGTAAGGCAACTATCGATAATGAGATGGTACCTGTTTGCTGCGGTACTTCTTATCGTAATAAGGGTGTTCAGCCCCTTCTCGATGCTATCGTTGACTTTATGCCTGCCCCGACCGACGTTGAGGCTATTAAGGGTGTAAATCCCGATACCGATGAGGAAGAGGTTCGTCATTCTTCTGATTCTGAGCCGTTCTCCGCTCTTGCATTCAAGATTGCTACCGACCCCTATGTTGGTAAAATCTGCTTCTTCCGTGTTTATTCGGGTTCCGTTGATTCCGGAACAACCGTTTACAACTCGGTTAAGGACGGCAGAGAGCGTATGGGCCGAATCTTACAGATGCATGCTAACAGCCGTGAGGATATTGATACCTGCTATGCAGGTGATATCGCTGCCGCAGTTGGTCTTAAGAACACAACTACCGGTGATACCCTCTGCGACGAGAAGCATCCTATAATTCTCGAATCTATGAATTTCCCGGATCCTGTTATTCGTGTTGCTATCGAACCGAAGACCAAGGCAGGTCAGGAAAAAATGGGTCTTGCTCTTGCAAAGCTTGCTGAAGAAGATCCTACCTTTAAGTGCTATACCGATGAGGAAACCGGCCAGACCATTATTGCTGGTATGGGCGAGTTGCACCTTGAAATTATCGTTGACCGTCTCCTTCGTGAGTTCAAGGTTGAGGCTAATGTTGGTGCTCCTCAGGTTGCTTATAAGGAAACCATCCGCAATAAGGTTGACCACGAAACCAAGTATAAGCGTCAGTCCGGTGGTTCCGGTCAGTACGGTCATGTTAAGATTATCGTTGAGCCCAACGAAACCGGTAAGGGATATGAATTTGTCAATGCTGTTACCGGCGGTGCAATTCCGAAGGAATTCATTGGACCTGTTGATGCAGGTATTCAGGGCGCTTTACAGGCCGGTGTTCTTGCAGGTTACCCCGTTGTTGACGTTAAGGTAACACTTTATGACGGTTCTTATCACGAGGTTGACTCCTCTGAAATGGCATTTAAGATTGCCGGTTCTATGGCATTCAAAGAGGCCTGCAGAGAAGCTTCTCCCGTAATTCTTGAGCCCATCATGAAGGTTGTTGTTATTGTTCCCGAGGAGTATATGGGTGATGTTATCGGCGATCTTAACTCTCGTCGTGGCGAAATCCAGGGCTTCGAGGATCGTTCCGGTGTTAAGCAGATTAATGCTCGCGTTCCGCTCGCCGACATGTTTGGTTATGCTACCGACCTTCGTTCCAAGTCTCAGGGACGTGGTCAGTATGTAATGGAACCCGATGGCTACAAGGAAGTTCCGAAGAGCATTGCTGAGCAGATTGTTACTTCCAGACAGAAGAAGGACTAATCTTAATAAAACACTTGAACTTTTATTAAATCTTTGGTAGAATATATTTTGGAATTTACCAATAAAACATTTTAAGGAGGAAATCCCCAATGGCAAAAGCAAAATTTGAAAGAACTAAGCCGCACGTTAACATTGGTACTATCGGCCACGTTGACCACGGTAAGACCACTTTAACCGCTGCTATCACTAAGTACCTTTCTCTTAAGGGTCAGGCACAGTTCGAGGACTATGCTAACATCGATAAGGCTCCCGAAGAGAGAGAGCGTGGTATTACAATCAATACCGCACACGTTGAGTACGAGACCGATGCTCGTCACTATGCACACGTTGACTGCCCCGGACACGCTGACTATGTTAAGAACATGATCACCGGTGCTGCTCAGATGGACGGTGCTATCCTCGTTATCGCATCTACTGACGGCCCCATGGCTCAGACCAAGGAGCACCTTCTCCTTGCTCGTCAGGTTGGCGTTCCCTACATTGTTGTATTCATGAACAAGACTGACCTTGTTGATGACGAAGAGCTTCTCGAGCTCGTTGAGATGGAAATCCGCGAGACTCTCGACAGCTATGAGTTCCCCGGCGATGATACTCCCATCATCAAGGGTTCTGCTCATCAGGCTCTTATCGCTGATAACGATCCTTCGCTCCCCGCGTATGCTCCGATCGCAGAGCTTATGGACGCTGTTGACTCTTACATTCCGACTCCGGATCGTAAGGCTGACCTTCCGTTCCTTATGCCTGTTGAAGACGTATTCACCATCACCGGTCGTGGTACCGTTGCTACCGGCCGTGTTGAGCGTGGACAGCTCCGCACTTCTGAGGAAGTTGAAATCATCGGTCTTACCGACGAGCGCAAGAAGACTGTTGTTACCGGTATCGAAATGTTCCGTAAGCTTCTCGACTATGCTGAGGCTGGCGACAACATCGGTGCTCTCCTTCGTGGTATCCAGAGAACTGAGATCGAGCGTGGTCAGGTTCTTTGTAAGCCCGGCTCTGTAAACCCCCACACCAAGTTCCATGGTCAGGTTTACGTTCTTTCCAAGGATGAAGGTGGACGTCATACTCCTTTCTTCAACAACTATCGTCCCCAGTTCTATTTCAGAACTACTGACGTTACCGGCGTTATCACCCTTCCCGCAGGCACTGAGATGTGCATGCCCGGCGATAACGTAGAGATGGATGTTGAGCTTATCACTCCTATCGCTATTGAAGAGGGTCTCCGCTTCGCTATCCGTGAAGGCGGCCGTACTGTTGGTTCGGGCGTTGTTACCGCTATCAACGAGTAATTTAAACTAAATTAAAACGGATGCAGGAAACTGCATCCGTTTTTACTTTTTAAAAATAAAAGACCACAACTCAATTACCGAGTTGTGGTCTTATTTTTCTTCATTTTCCAGATTCTTTTTAAAGGTTCTTTCAACGTATTTAACTACCTTTGCTTGGTCGCCTTCGGGGAGAGAGCGGAAATATAAAATCATATCCTGCTCAACGGTTCTTAAATCTCTTAACATTTGAGGTTCGGGCTTTCTTTTTCCGAGCTTTTCCTCATAGTCGCCGAGATGGTCATGAAAAACCAGGGGAGGGGTTTCATGAATTACATAGGGAGGGCGGTTTTTTGGCTTATCTCCTGTAAGACTCTCGATAGAAACAAAAAATAATTTTGAAATCTTTTGGAGAATATCAAGACTGGGACGCTTACCGTCAAGCTCCATATGAGAATATGTATTTAATTTTAATCCAAGGGCTTTTGCAACCTGAGCCTGAGTAAGATTTTTCTCTTTTCTCAGTTCGCGCAGTCGGTTATTAAAATAATTATTATACATAATCTCCTCTTTAAAATGAGTTAATACTTGACTGTCAAATTAAATATTGATATAATGCATAAGGTTAGTTTGCTGGAGTGGCTCAGTTGGTAGAGCAGCTGATTCGTAATCAGCAGGTCGTGGGTTCGAGTCCCATCTTCAGCTCCAGAATAGCAGAACATTATCGTTTTTGATGATGTTCTGTTTTTTTATTAAAATTTAAAAGACTCGAAGTAGGAGCGGTAGTGAATGACAGTCCGGTGGACTGTCAGAGCCGCGAATGACCGAAGCCGCGACCGCGCGGCAAGACTCGAGTCCCATCTTCAGCTCCAGAATTGCAGAACATTATCGTTTTTGATGATGTTCTGTTATTTTAATTTAGAGTAGTATCCGTGAGTATTTCTATAACTCCCGAATAAATGATGGTTGGGTCGTTAATAAAGCGCTCTTTTATGCTTTGCGCCTGCGCCTCATCGGGAACAAAGAGAGATACCGCCATTAACTCTAAATCGCCTTCAACAATGGCACATTTAATACTGTAGCCTACATCTAAAGGTTTGATATCGATTTTGGTTTCTTTAGCATATTTAATGCGCGAAAGCATACGAACGGCCAGGGAATAGGCCTTTTCTCTAACTGTCAGCGGAACAGATGTCTTGAGCGTTACCGCAACATCGCTGCCCTTTGGCGTAATCTCATATAATTCAGAATCATTTTCGTTTTTAATAATTAATCCGTTATCGTCGAGTGCGGCAAAAGCGGAGCTAACCTCAAAATAATTTGCAATGCCTTCGTAATGCAGCAGCTCTGAAAGTTGTTGTGCGGGAACGGGCTGCTTAATCGTATGAAGAATATAGCATATTAGAATACGTATTTCATCAGTGCTTACGAGTCCGCCATGTGCAACACCCGCATTTGATGCGTTAATTTCCAAAAAAGCAACCCCTTTCATTGTTTTTATTTATTATAAAGTATTAGAAAAATTTTTTCAAGTACTTGCAATGATTTATCAACTGTTATATACTGTTTTTGGGTGATTTTGTGAAAAAGAAAGATTTATTTGAACAAAATACGGTTTTATATAATCGTCTCCAAACCGTAAGCGCAGAACTCCAAAAATATAAACAGTTATATTCCCAAAATCTTGAGATAATTAATTCCTTAAACCATCAAATTGAGGAATTAAATTCCAGACTCTCCGAAAAAGAAACGGCCGAGGAAGAGATTTTTGAGCAAATTATTGTTAATGACACGTCCGAAGAGGTTTCTGCTCCCGCGACTCCTGTCGTTTTGGATGTTGAACTCGAAACCGCTACCGAATACGGAGCCCAAATTATCGGCAAAATCGTTTTAGAGGGAACAAAGGTTAATAATTCTGTTGCCGAAACCAACAGTAATCTTTCGGTTGATATAATTAATCTTATATTAGGAAAAACCGAGGTATGTAAATCAAAAATTTATGATATTTGTCATTCAAACCTGGATGATGACCGTAAAAAGACATTAATTGATGAAATTTATACCGAATGTCTTGATTATTTTAAAAGTCTTAATTATCAAATATAAAAGAGCGCCGATACACAGTGTGTATCGGTGCTTTTTTTAAAATGCAAGTAAAAGTTGTCGAACGAAAAAATTTTTTATAAGTTTATATGTATTTCCCCAAGGTAATAATTTTATTAGAAAGATAAATGGGGGAGTAGTAATGCAGTATAAAAAGGTCGAAATTTGCGGGGTAGATACCTCGCAATTACCGGTGCTGCGCGAACAAGAAAAGGAACAACTGTTGAAACTTGCAAAGAACGGAGATAAAAATGCACGTGATGAGCTAATAAACGGAAATTTGCGTTTGGTTTTAAGCGTTATTCAACGCTTCTCAAATCGCGGCGAAAACCCGGATGATTTATTCCAAGTTGGTTGTATTGGTCTTATAAAATCAATAGATAACTTCGATATAACTCAAAACGTTCGTTTTTCGACCTACGCAGTTCCAATGATAATCGGTGAGATTCGTCGCTATCTGCGTGACAATAATTCAATAAGGGTTAGTCGCTCGATTAAGGATACTGCATATAAGGCAATGCAAATAAAAGAAAGAATAATGAATAAATATCAACGCGAGCCAACAGTTGAGGAGATAGCGGCCGAGCTTGGGATTCCGCGTGAGGATGTTGTTGAGGCGCTTGAAAGTATTGTTGAGCCTGTATCGCTTTATGAACCTGTGTTTTCAGAGGGCGGCGATACAATTTATATGATGGACCAAATCGGTGATAAAAACGATGATAAAAACTGGTTAGACGAAATTGCTTTGAAGGAAGCGATAAAATCGCTTTCCGACCGCGAAAAAAGAATACTCCGTCTTCGCTTTATGCAGGGCAAAACCCAAATGGAGGTTTCTGGCGAAATAGGTATTTCGCAGGCGCAGGTATCAAGACTCGAAAAAGGCGCGCTCGATAAAATTAAATTATAAGCCATGCAGTTTTTTCATATATATTCTTGAGGTGGAATATATGTGTTGCAGAATTATTGAAATGCGCGATAAACAGGTAATTTGTATTAAAGATGGAACAATAATTGGGTGTGTTTGTGATGTTGAGATTGATGTTTGCAGCGGAAAGCTGGTTTCAATCGTAATATATGGCCGACCGCGTTGCTTTGGGCTTTTTGGCCGATGCGAGGATATTGTAATCCCTTGGAAATGTATCGAAATAATCGGCGCAGATACTATTCTTGTTAACTTTGAGTTGCCGCCCGGAATTGGTCGCAAAAAAAAAATTTTTCCATTTTAATATAAAGGAAAACTGCTCTCTTTTTTCCATAAGTAATTTAAAAGAATTCGCATAAATTAAAATTGCAGGCGAAGGAGGGAAAATGAAAAAAGTTTTTAGGATTATAACGAAAGCAACAGCACTTGTAATGACCCTGTTTTGTGCAATAGTTTTTACATTAATTATTGCGGCAGATAAAAAATTATCGAAGGATTACTTTATTGTTGAGGGAAACCAATTAAACATCGATTGCCAAATCCCTATAACAACCGAGTATAGCGGTGCCCGTGAGTCGCAGTCGTCACTTGTCGATTCGGGTGAAAAAAGCGATTATAGCGTAAATTTCAGGCTTTTTGGTGTATTTCCGGTATCCAAAGCCAATGTTACCGTTATCGATAATATGTCGGTCAAGCTTTTGGGACAGCCGTTTGGCATAAAAATATATACCGATGGTGTTTTGGTTGTCGGTATGAGCGACGTTGATGGAGAGCAAGGCAATGTTAATCCTTCCGCCAACGCGGGGATTAAAATTGGCGATACCATTAAGTCAATAAACGGTAAGCCCATGCGTTCTAATGAGGATGTTGTTGAAATAGTTGAATCATCCGATGGCAGTCCAATGACCTTTGTTGTTGTGCGCGATAATGTTATTAAAACTATAACCGTTGTTCCGATTTTTTCTAAAAGCGCAGGTGCGTACCGTATAGGTCTATGGGTTCGTGATAGCACTGCCGGTATCGGAACATTAACCTTTTATTCGCCTGCAACTGATATAGTGTGTGGTTTGGGGCATGCGGTTTGCGATGATGATACGGGGCAGATAATGAGCATATCGAGCGGCGAGCTTGTCAGTGCCGAGATTATTTCGCAAAAGAAAGGCGCAATCGGCGCACCGGGTGAACTAAAAGGCCGTTTGGGTAATAAGGTTTTGGGTGAACTATTACTCAATTGTGAGTGTGGTGTTTATGCTAAAAATTCCATAGGCTTTGATAACTCGGAGCTTATGAGCATAGCACTTAAGCAGGATATTAAAGAGGGCGAAGCATATATCTATACAACTATCGATGGGGAAAGGCCCGAATACTATACCTGCAAGGTCAGATTCAACTCGGATAATGAGGGAGAAAAGACGCAGAATATGGTCGTTACGGTTACGGATAAAAGACTTATCGAGAAAACCGGCGGAATAGTTCAGGGTATGAGCGGAAGTCCAATCGTTCAGGACGGAAAGCTTATCGGCGCCGTAACTCATGTATTCGTAAACAATCCGCAAAAGGGTTACGCAATCTTTGCAGAAAACATGCTCCTTACTGCACAGGATATTAAAACCGAAGAACTAAATAAGGCATCATAAATAAGGAGTTGCATATGCAACTCCTTATTTGTCGATTTTTGGCGAACGATTATTTACATTTTTTTCCATTTTGTTATTGCAATATTTACCAATTAATGGTAAAATATGTAAAAATAAACAGGAGGAAATATTATGGAAAAGAAAATTAAAATCGTTATTGCCGATGATTCTACCGAATTCGGGCAAAACTGTGCAAACGCGCTTAAAAGCTACGGAATGGACGTTATTATGTGTCAAAAGGATGGTCAGCGTTTATTACAGAGTATAAGGAATGATAAGCCCGATATAGTTGTTGCAGATGTATTTATGCCTAATGTTGATATTCTCGGTGTTTTATCCGCCGTTAAAAATATGGAAGAAAAGAATCGTCCGCTTGTTATGGCCATATCCGGCTATGATAACCCGCGCCTCGAACGTGAAACACTCGGTGCAGGAGCTTGTTATTATTTTATAAAACCGTTTGATACTAATGTTTTAGCCGAACGCATAATCCAGCTTTCGGGTTGGAAAAGTGATATTATACCTGTTGTTAAGGATACTGTTTTAGGCGATAGCGACCTCGAGATGATGGTAACCGAGATAATTCATCAAATCGGTGTTCCTGCACATATAAAGGGATATCATTATCTGCGCGAAGCAATTATTCTTTCTATTAAAGACGGCGAAATGATAAACTCCGTAACCAAGCTTTTATATCCTACAGTTGCAAAGAAAAATCAAACAACATCCTCCCGTGTTGAACGTGCAATCCGCCATGCTATTGAGGTTGCGTGGGACAGGGGAGATGTTGATGTTTTAAATTCATATTTTGGCTATACAATACATAATGGGCGCGGCAAGCCGACAAATAGTGAGTTTATTGCTATGATTGCTGATAAGCTGCGTTTGCGCCTTAAAATCGGATAAAATAAAACCGTTCAGAATAATCTGAACGGTTTTTTCTTTATGAATAAATAAATTTATCGCGTTTGTATTTTCTGATTTTTGCAAAAATTATTCCGCCAATCAGAATCGCCATAGTAACACAAACACATATAACCGAGCGGGTATAGTTTGAACCTGCGCGAACCTCAAGCCAAAGGTCGGTTTGAAGCTTGTTGGTTTCGGCGCTAAGGTTAACATAGGCTTCGCAACCTTCAAGGCTTTCGGGATATGTTGCCTCAACGGCATAATCACCAAATTCCTCGCGGAGATATTCCTTATGCTCCTCAATAACCTGCGTTTGGGGAGATGAATAGCAGAGATA
Organism: Oscillospiraceae bacterium; assembly: GCA_015065875.1. Classification (GTDB taxonomy): domain Bacteria; phylum Bacillota; class Clostridia; order Oscillospirales; family Acutalibacteraceae; genus SIG589. Next base: position 12,527 of record SVPK01000004.1, on the reverse strand, counting down.
TTCCGCATTCGCTTTTGCCGGCTCATAAGAACACATATAATTTATAAATTCTTCGGCGGCGGATTTGTTTTTGCAACCCTTGGGGATGCACATTGCATCAACAAAGATATTTGTTCCTTCTTTTGGAAAAACAAAATCAACATCCTCGTTTTGACTCATTATGGTTAGAGCATCGCCGATATAATAAGGGGCCAATGCCGCCTCACCGCTAGACATCATGGGGAATATTTGGTCCATAACATAGCTGCGAACAAGCGGCTTTTGTTTTTTGAGCAGCTCTGCGGCTTTTTTCCAAACCTCCGGGTCTTCTGAATTAAAGGAATCGCCGTTTAATAACTGTGCAAGTGCAAAACCATCGCGCGAATTATCAAACATTAAGATTTTGTTTTTATAGCGCTCATCCCAAAGCGCATTCCAGCTGGTTGGCTTTTCTTGAACAACGGTTTTGTTATAAAGAAGTGCAACACGTCCCCAAGTGTAGGGAATGGAATATTGTTGCTCAGGGTCATAACTAAAGCGATCCTTATCAAGCAGAGCTTTATCGATATATTGATAATTTGGTATCTTATCAAAATCGATGGGGAGTAGCATATCCTCGCTTATAAGCTTTGAAATCATATAATCGGAAATAATAATAACATCGTAGCTTGCGGAGCCACTTTTGAGCTTTGTATAGAGTTCCTCGTTGCTCGCAAAGGTTAGATATGTTACATCAATGCCGGTTTTGGCGGTAAAATCTGCAATAACATCGAGAGTATCGTCATCGCCATTCGAGATGTATTCACCCCAGTTATAAACAACAATGCTTTCACCCGCGTGTTCAGATTTAGTTTCGCTATCGGCCGAAGAGCTTTCGCCGCAGCCACAAACAGTTGATGCAATGATGATGGCTGAAAAGAGTAAAGCAAAAAGTTTTTTCATCGTTTTGCACCTACCTTTGCATCACTGTCGCGCATCTGTCTGATATTAACGATGAGCATAAGCAGGAATACTGTTATAAACATTAAAGCCGATAGGGCATTAATCTTGGGGTTAACACTTTTTCTGGTCATTGAATAGATAACAACTGAAAGGGTTTGGGCGGATGTGCCCGATGTGCAATAGCTGATAACGAAATCATCAAGCGAAAGGGTAAATGCCATGAGCATTCCGGTCATAACACCGGGCATTATCTCGGGCATAACAACCTTAAAGAAGGCCTTTAACGGATTGCAACCGAGGTCAAGCGCAGCTTCGTATGAATGCTTATTCATTTGTCGAAGCTTGGGTAAAACCGAGAGAATTACATAGGGAATATTAAACGAAATATGTGCGAGAATAAGGGTTAACATTCCAAATTCCAAGTTGATTCCAATAGCGGAAAAAACGCCAAAAATCGAAACAAACAAAAGCATTAGTGAAACACCTGTTACGATTTCGGGGTTAACCATGGGAATATTAGTTGCAAGCATCAAAAAGCCTTTAAGCTTCTTTTTCATTGCATTGATTCCAACGGCGGCCAAGGTTCCGATTACAGTAGCACAAAGAGATGCAATAATAGCAACGATAAGTGTTGTTTTAAGTGCATCGATAATTGCGCTGTCACTCATTAAATCCTTATACCATTTAAGCGAAAAGCCCTCCCAAACCGAACGGCTTTTTGAATCGTTAAATGAGAAAATTATCATAACGAGTATCGGCGCATATAGGAACACAAAAATGAACGCAAGATAAAACTTTGAGAGGAACTTCATATCAGCAGCGCCTCCTCATCGTCATCACTAAACTGATTCATAACGGTCATACATATCAAAACTAGAACCATAAGAATCAGTGAAAGAGCCGCGCCGAGATAAGGATTATAAGTAGCGCCGAAGAACTGGCTTTCAATAATATCGCCAATAAGCATTTCGCCGCCTCCGAGCATCTTTGAAACAACAAAGGTGCTTACTGCGGGAACGAAAACCATCGTTATGCCCGAAATAATACCGGGAAGGCTTAAGGGCATTATTATTTTTCTGAAAACGTTAACACCATTAGAACCAAGGTCTTGAGCGGCTTCAATAAGGCGCTTATCCATTTTGGTTAAAACTGAATAGATAGGCATTATCATAAACGGCAGGAAATTATAAACCATACCAAGAACAATAGCACCTTCGGTATTAATTAAGTGCATACGCGGAAGGCCGATTGAGGCCAGAAAATCATTAATTATGCCTGTATCCTCAAGCAGGGTCATCCAAGCATAGGTTCGCAGAAGGAAATTCATCCACATCGGCATCATGATAAGGAGAATCATGGTGCGTTGTGAACGTGAAGAAGCTTTTGCAATAATGTATGCAACGGGATAGCCGATAAGCAGACAAATTATTGTTGCCAACATTCCGAGCCAAATTGACTGCATGAGCGAAGGCATATATTTTGCCGCTTCGGCAAAATTTGCGAGCGTAAAACCGCCGCCCTCTGTTGTAAAGGCGAAATATAGCACCATTCCGAGCGGAACGATGGTGAATAAAATCATCCAAAAAACGTAGGGCAGGGCCATAACCTTTTTAGATGTCATTTTATTCCTCCGAAGCAGGCGCATCATCGGAATATAGCGGAACCGATGACTTGTTCATTATGTGTATATCGAATGGGTCAACCGAAAGGCCAACCTGTTTTCCAACCTCTGCAAATTTGGTTGTATGAATAAGCCATTTGCAGTCGCCAATATCTACAAGGATTTCATAGTGGACACCCTTGAAGGTAATGGATTCTACCGTTCCCTTAACCTGACCTTTTTCGGGCGAAGAAACGATTACATCCTCGGGACGAATAACAACATCAACCGGAATATTTTCGCCAAATCCCTTATCAACGCAGGGGAAATCGATACCGTTAAAATGAACCAATTCGTCCTTAACCATAATACCATCGATTATATTAGACTCACCAATAAAATCAGCCACAAAAGCATTTTTAGGCTCATTATAGATATCCTCGGGAGTTCCGATTTGCTGAATTTCACCGTTATTCATAACAACAACGGTATCAGACATTGTTAAAGCTTCTTCTTGGTCGTGGGTAACATAAATAAAGGTTATACCAAGCTCTTGTTGAATCTTCTTAAGCTCGGTCTGCATTTCCTTGCGAAGCTTAAGGTCGAGCGCGGCAAGCGGCTCATCAAGCAATAAAACCTTCGGTTGATTTGCGAGAGCACGAGCTATGGCAACGCGCTGTTGTTGACCGCCCGAAAGCAGGTTGATATTCTTGCGCTCAAAGCCGGATAGGTTAACAAGAGCCAACATTTCTTTAACCTTTGCCTTTATATCCTTTTCGGGCCATTTCTTAATTCGGAGACCGAAAGCAACGTTTTCATAAACGTTTAGGTGAGGGAAAAGGGCATAGCGCTGGAAAATGGTATTAACCTGGCGCTTATATGCGGGAACATCGTTAATTCTTTTGCCCTCAAAAAAAACATCCCCGTTATCGGGTTCAACGAAACCGGCAATAATGCGTAAAGTAGTTGTCTTACCGCAACCCGAGGGTCCCAGCAGTGTTACAAACTCCTTATCCCTGATATAAAGGTCAATACCTTTAAGAACAGGCTCATCGTCGAACGATACAAAGATGTTTTTGAGATTAATGATAATATTGTTGTCAGACATTTAAGCATCCCCCTTTGCGGACACAAAGTGCCGCGAAAGCTAAAATTAGCTCTGCGCGATACCCGCGATATCTCTGTATAGGGCCCGCAAAGGGTTTTTCATAGCTCTCACGGAACACCGAGGAACTACGGCCCAATACTTGAAATCGCCATTAAGCACAGATGCGTTAAATAGATACTTATAAATATAGGGCGAAAACCGCATAAAGTCAAGATATTTTTGCAAATTTCCAAAAAATATTTAGTATTTTAAAGTTAGTCGTTTGAAAAACTCGTTTTTTCTCGCAAATGCTCGTTTTTTCTCGCAAATGCTCACAAAAAATTTTTAGCCGATAAAAAGGAAAATTTTCTCTTAAAAACTGTTGCTCAAACCATTTGTTTGTGGTATACTAAATTGAATATTTATATTCATAGTAAAAGGGGGAGTATTGTGATTATTTTGGGAATAGACCCCGGTTATGCCATAATCGGCTACGGTGTTGTTAAATATGAAAATTATAAATTTATTCCCCTTGAATATGGCGCGGTTACAACCCCTGCAAAAATCGATTTTTCATCCCGTCTTGAGATGATTTTTAAGGGCATAACTTCTATCATAGAAAAGCATAATCCCGATGCTTTAGCTATTGAAAAGCTTTTCTTTAATACGAATACAACAACCGCAATTGATGTTGCACAGGCTCGTGGCGTTATTATGCTGGCGGCAAAAATGAAAAATTTACCCGCCTATGAATATACTCCGCTTCAGGTAAAACAATCGGTAACCGGCTACGGTCGCGCGCAGAAGGCGCAGGTTATGGAAATGACGAGACAGATGCTGTCCTTAAAATCCGTTCCAAAACCCGATGATACTGCCGATGCTTTGGCATTAACAATCTGTCATGGCTATAATGCAACAATGCTCGGAAAATTAAATTTTGGGAGGTAAAACAGAATGATAGCTTCTTTAAGAGGAAAACTTATTGGTTCCGATACGCAGTCGGTTATTATTGAGTGCGGCGGAGTTGGTATGCGCTGTTTTACAACGCTTAAAACTCTTGGTGCTCTCCCAAAACTCGGAAATGAAGCCTTTTTGTATACCTATCTTTCGGTTAGAGAGGATGCGCTGGACCTTTATGGTTTTGCAAGTGAGGCAGAGCTTGCCTGCTTTAAGCTTATAACCTCGGTTAATGGTGTCGGTTCTAAAATAGGTATTGCGATTTTATCGGAGTTTTCTCCCGAGCAGGTTTCGCTCTTTATAGCAAGCGCTGATGCAAAATCGCTTTCAAAGGCTTCCGGTGTTGGCCCCAAGCTTGCAAACAGAATTATTCTTGAACTTAAGGATAAGGTTGGCTCGGCAGCGGGCGATGCTCCCGCCCTTCAAGGAATTGTTTCTGCATCGGAGCATGCAAATACCAAGGATGCTATTGATGCGTTGATTTCGCTTGGATTTACAAGAAGCGAGGCTTCACTAGCCGTTGGCAGACTCGACCCCGAAATGAATACCGAGATGCTGATACGTGAAGCCCTTAAGACTCTTTCAAGGTAGGTGCTATTATGGAAGATTTTGATTTTGAAAACCGAATAGTTGCTCCGCAGTATGTTAACAATGTTGACGATAGTGAGTTTTCGCTTCGTCCGCGTGCGTTATCGGAGTATATCGGACAAGAGCAGGTTAAGGAAAACTTAAGCATCTATATTGAGGCGGCGCGTGCCCGACGTGAGCCTATCGACCATGTTTTGCTTTATGGCCCTCCCGGACTCGGAAAAACAACTCTCGCAGGTATTATTGCTCGCGAGATGGGAGTTAATATACGCATAACATCAGGTCCCGCTATTAAGATACCGGGCGACCTGGTTGCTTTACTTACAGGTCTTGAGGAAGGCGATGTTTTATTTATAGATGAAATTCATCGTCTGCCCAGCACCGTTGAAGAGGTTCTTTATCCCGCTATGGAGGATAACGCGATTGACTTCGTTTTTGGTAAAGGTGCTGCGGCGCGCTCGATTCGCCTCGATGTTAAGCCCTTTACCCTTATCGGCGCTACAACACGTTCGGGTCAGTTAACCGCACCGCTTCGCGATAGATTTGGTGTTTTATTGCGTTTAGAACTTTATAAGGTTGAAGAATTGGCCGAAATTGTTACCCGTTCTGCGGGCATTTTGGGAATTGAGATTGAAAGCGATGGTGCTATCGAGATTGCTTCTCGCTCTCGTGGAACACCTCGAATTGCAAACCGTTTACTCAAACGTGTTCGCGATATTGCACAGGTTCGTTATGATGGTGTTATAACCGAGCAGGTAGCGCGTGATGCGCTTGACCGTTTTGGTATTGATGAGCTCGGACTCGACGAATTCGACCGCAAGATGCTTTCCGCCATAATTAATAACTATGGCGGCGGTCCTGTTGGTCTTGATACATTGGCGGCGGCTTTAGGCGAAGAGGCGGTAACGGTTGAGGATGTTTATGAGCCATATCTTATGCAGATAGGCTTCCTTATGCGAACCGCACGAGGCCGTTGTGTAACTCCTGCCGCATATAATCATTTGAACATTCCCGTTCCGGGACAACAACCGATTTTCGGAGATTAAATATGAGATTTTGTAAGGATTTTAATGATTATGAACTCATCGATGCCGTCAGTGGTGAGCGACTTGAGCGATGGGGAGATATAATCTTAATACGCCCTGACCCGCAGATAATATGGGATGGTAAAAAGAAGGATAGCCGTTGGCATTCTGCCCATGCTGTATATCATCGTTCCCAAAGCGGAGGGGGATATTGGGAGCAGTTAAAGTCTGTTCCTGATGTTTGGTCAATTAAATTTAAAGAGCTAACCTTTAATCTAAAGCCGATGGGCTTTAAGCATACGGGCCTGTTTCCCGAGCAATCGGTAAACTGGGATTTATGCGCCGATGTTATTAAAAACTCTAACCGTGAGTTAAAGGTTTTAAATCTCTTTGCTTATACAGGCGGCGCAACCGTTTCCGCTTTGGCGGCAGGTGCGGCTGTAACCCATGTTGATGCTTCAAAGGGAATGGTTGGTTGGGCAAAAGAGAATGCCGTTGCCTGTGGACTCGCTGACCGACCTGTTCGTTGGTTGGTTGATGATTGCTTAAAGTTTGTTCAACGTGAGATTCGTCGCGGTAACAAATATGATGGCATTATTATGGACCCGCCTTCTTACGGTCGCGGACCGAATGGTGAGGTTTGGAAGCTCGAACAGAGCTTATCAGAGCTTTTGCGTTCGGTTGGAGAGATTTTAAGCGATGATGCCGAATTCTTTTTATTAAATTCGTATACAGGCGGCCTTTCGCCAACCATTCTTAATTATATGGTTAAACAGCTTGTGGTTAAAAATCGTTCGGGTGAGGTAAAAACCGATGAAATCGGTTTACCTGTTACCAATCGCGATATTGTTTTACCCTGCGGTAATACTACCTATTGGATAAAGGAAATAAATGGATAACATAATTGAAATATCTGACCTGACATTTGAATATACGGATAACGATAATTCCGAAACCGTATTAAATGGTCTTAATCTATCGGTTGAGCGCGGCTCTTTTACGGTAATTTTGGGACATAACGGTAGCGGAAAATCAACCCTTGCAAAGCTTGTAACAGGATTGCTAAAGCCCGCTTCCGGCGAAATTATGGTCGATGGAATGAGCACCTTATCCGAAGAGCATGAAAATGAGATTCATCGCAGAGTTGGTCTTGTTTTTCAAAATCCTGATAACCAAATTGTTGCAACAATAGTTGAAGAGGATGTGGCTTTCGGACCCGAAAATTTAGGAATTGAGCCTGCCGAGATTCGCAAAAGGGTTGATGATGCGCTAAAAGCGGTTGATATGTATGATTACCGTGAACACGCACCTCATAAGCTTTCAGGCGGACAGAAGCAGCGAATTGCCATTGCAGGTATTATCGCTATGGAACCTGAATGTATTGTTTTGGATGAACCGACAGCAATGCTTGACCCACGAGGCCGTAAAGAGGTTATCGATACAATTTATCGACTAAATAAAGAAAAAGGCATTACCATTCTGCTAATAACACATTATATGGAAGAGGCGGAAAATGCCGATAGAATTATCGTTATGGATAAGGGCGAGATAGTTGCCGACGGCGCCCCGAAAGAGGTTTTTGCCGATGTTAAAACTATCAAATCTGTGGGACTTGATGTTCCGCAAACAACCGAGTTGCTTTATCTTTTAAAGCAAAACGGTATTGATGCAAAAGACGGAATAATTTCAATTTCCGAATGCGAAAAGGAACTTAAAAGAATTTTATCGGAGGTGTAAAAACGTATGTCTATGCTTACCGTCGAAAACTTAACACATATATACGGTGAGCATACACCGTTTGAAAAAAGCGCCGTTCATGATATATCCTTTCAAGCGGAAAAGGGCGAAATAATCGGTGTAATTGGGCATACAGGCTCCGGCAAATCAACCTTGGTTCAACATTTTAACGGCCTCTTAAAGCCAAATTCGGGCAGAATTTTGCTCGATGGTGAGGATATTTGGGCTAACCCCAAGGAAATAAGAAAAATTCGCTTTAAGATTGGCCTTGTTTTTCAATATCCCGAATATCAGCTCTTTGAGGATACTGTTTTTGAGGATATTGCATTTGGTCCTAAAAATATGGGACTTGATGAGGCAGAAATAAAAGAAAGAGTTCTTAAAACCGCCAAAATGCTCGGAATACGCGATGAACTCCTTGAAAAATCTCCGTTCGACCTTTCGGGCGGTGAAAAGCGCAGAGTTGCCATTGCTGGTGTTATGGCGATGATGCCAAAGGTTATCGTTTTCGATGAGCCAACCGCAGGACTTGACCCCGCAGGCAGAGATTTGGTTCTTGAAAAGATTAAGGAATATCGCGATTTAACAGGAGCGCTTGTTTTCATTGTCTCTCATAGTATGGAGGATATGGCAAAAACGGCCGACCGACTCCTGGTTATGAATAAGGGCGAGTTATTTATGTTCGACAAGCCCGAAAACGTTTTTAAAGAAAGTCGTGTTTTAGAAGAAATCGGCCTCAGTGTTCCGCAGATAACCCGTGTTTTCTGTCGACTTCATGATAGCGGAATTAACGTTCCCGATGATATTTATACAGTAGAGAGTGCTATAGCCGCAATTTCTCCTTTATTAAAGAAAGGGGGAACTGCTAATGGTTAGAGATGTTACTTTTGGTCAGTATTTCCCTGCAAAATCAATAATTCATAAAATTGACCCGCGACTAAAGCTTTTGCTGCTAATTAGTTTTATCGTATTTATTTTCGTTTGCGGTAATGCTTTTTCTTTAGCGCTTATGGGTGCATTTACGGTTGCGCTTGTAGTTATGTCACGAGTGCCGATAAGGCTATTTCTAAAGAGCATTAAAGCGATAATTATTGTTATTATTCTTACCTCGATTCTTAATGCTTTGTATGTTGATACGGGTAGGGTAGTATTTGAGGTTTGGATAATTAAGATAACAACAGGCGGTATTGCAAGAGCTGCGTTTATGTCTTCGCGCATTTTGATATTAATACTTGCAAGCTCTTTGCTTACCTATACTACTACACCAACTGCACTTACCGATGCCATTGAGCGCCTTTTAAAGCCGTTGCGCTTTATAGGCCTTGGCGAAGCCGTTCATGTAATGGCAATGATGATAACAATTGCTCTGCGCTTTATACCAACATTAATTGAGGAAACCGATAAAATTATGTCTGCTCAAAAGGCTCGCGGTGCCGATATGGATAGCGGTTCTCTTTTGCATAGAGTCAAGGCCTTGATTCCTATTCTTATACCGCTTTTAATTTCATCGGTCCGTCGTGCGTATGATTTGGCCGATGCTATGGAATGCCGCTGTTATACGGGCGGCGCAGGCAGAAAACGAATGAAACAACTTCATTTGGTAGCTCACGACTATGTATCACTGCTCGTTTGTATTATTTGTTTTGCCGGTGTTATAGGTCTGAATATACTTTTTTAGGTGATTAAAATGCGAAGGTTGCTCCTGAAAATTTGTTATGATGGAACAAATTACTGCGGCTGGCAGGTTCAGCCGAACGGTATTTCGGTGCAACAAAAAATTTGCGAAGCACTATTTTCCTTACTCGGGGAAAAAACTGATGTTACGGGCTGTAGTCGAACCGATTCGGGTGTTCATGCGAACGAGTTTTACTGTCATTTTACAACCGGGAATCAAAGTATCGATAACCGCGGCTTTATTGGTGCGCTAAACGTTCGTTTGCCCGATGATATTTCGGTAATCGATTGCATAGAGGTTAATGATAATTTTCATGCACGCTATGATGCTCTCGGCAAACGCTATATTTATAAACTATATTATAGCCCTGTAATCGACCCGTTTAAGGATAAATATTCTTTGCGCGTTCCCAAGCGCCTGAATATAGAGCGCATATCTGAATTTTGCAAAAATGTTATCGGAACCCATGATTTTGAGGCTTTTTCTGCGGCAGGGAAATCCGTAACTGATACTGTTAGAACCGTCTATGACTGCAGTTTTTCGGCCGATGGTGATGATTATACCTTTACAATAGAAGGTAATGGCTTTTTATATAATATGGTTAGAATCTTGGTAGGAACTGCCCTGGCAGTTTCCGATGGAAAACTTAACCCCGATGATTTTAGCAAAATAATTCAATCAAAAAATCGTGCTCTTGCGGGCAAAACTGTTCCGCCGCACGGATTGTATCTCAATAAAGTATTTTACGAAAGGGATGAGGAAAACTTTGGCTGATTATAAGAAAAAAAGCGTTAAAAAGAGCGCCTCATCTCCTAAAATAAAAAATAAGGGAAAAAAGCTTGATTCTTTTTCAACCGTTCCAAAGCGGGAAAATAAAAAGAAAGAAAAAAGCACCATTAAATTTAGTGCTCCAAAGCAAAAAAATACACATAAGCCTTCCGAAAAGAAAAAAAGCAGTAGAAAACTGCCGGCCTTTGCTACAAACGGCTTAAGGCTTCTAAAGGGCAAAAAGGGACAAATCCAGAAAAAAAGAATTATTATGTTATCGCTAATTTTTCTTTTGATACTCGGCATTGTTCTTTTCTGTGTTTTAACACCTACAGGACCCTTTGAATATATCGAAAATGAAATTCGAACCTGGGGTAGCGGATCATTCCCGAAAACCTTATCGGGAAGCGAGTTATATGATGCCTATTCGATAGGTTCGGTAATTTATACCTTAAGCGATACTCATGCCGAGATTTATTCGGATTCGGGCAAGCATATCTTTTCTCGTCAACATGATTTTAATTCACCGGTTCTTTCGGTCTCCTCTCAACGAGGTCTAATATATGATGCCGGTGGTAAAACCGCTTATGTTTATAACTACGGAGAGGTTGTTGATGAGATTAAAACCAAAAATGAAATTTATTGTGCGGAAATTTGCCGTAACGGAACGGTAGCTATTGCAACTAAATCGCAGGGCTATGCATCAGAGGTTCAGGTTATTGAACGTGGTGGCGATGTTGAGTTTACTTGGTATTCTGCAAACGAAATCGTTAATGATGTTTCGTTATCGGATGATGGCGAGCGCCTAGCCGTTGCAACTGTCGATACCTCGGGCGGAAAATTCAAATCAAAGGTTTATGTATTTAAATATTCCAGTGCTCAACCAATTTATGAATTTACCTATGAGAATTCAATTGTTCGTGCGGTTAATACCTTATCGTCAAAATATTTTTCTATTGTAACCGATAATACCATTGATTTTGTTACATGGAAAAACGGCAATAGAAATCAACATAGTAATGCATATTCGTTAAATCTGTATCGTGTTTGCGGCGAAAATAATATTGCCGTTTTGGGTAACAAATCCAACAACACCATAACAGTTTTTGGCAGTTCGGGTAATACCGTTGCCGAGGTTGAATTTTTGGGTGCCGTATCGGATATTTACTATTATGATGGAATTATTTATGTTTTAAGTGATGGCTATTTATATACATTAAATTCGAATGGCGATAATATTTTTAATAAAATAAACCTATCGGGTTACAGCAGAATTTTTGCAATAGATTATAATGCCGTAGTCGCTATCGGTAATTTTGGCCTTGATAAAATTTATCTCAACTAGGAGGCAATTATGGGATATATACTTGATATAATCATTGTCGCTATTGTTGTTATTTGTGCGCTATTAGCGGCAAAACGCGGTTTTGTCAGAACTGCCATTGAACTCGCGGGCTTTATTTTGGCGGCTGTTTTAGCCTTTAATTTAGGTCCTACAGTTGCAGATGCGGTTTATGATGCCGCAATCGATAAATCGGTTACAAACAAAATTTCTGCCGCTATTACCGAGCGCGTTGATGATTCAACCGAAAATATGAGCGATGCCGTTTGGGATGCTGTTCCCGGTTTCGTTGAATCCAATGTTAAATTTTTCGGCATTGATAAGGATGGTTTAAATAATAAACTCGATGACGCAACCGCCGAGACCGCATATTCTACTGCACAAGAGATTTCAAAAGAATATGTAAAACCCGTTGTTTCTGCAGCCATAAGCGGAATAGTTGGCCTAGTGTTGTTCATTATCATTTCGATAATTATTAAATTGGTCGCCGTTCCGATAAATAAACTTTTCTCTGTATCGATTGTTGGAACTCTAAATCATGTTTTAGGAGCTGCTTTGGGAGCCGGAAAGGGTATTGTATATGCCGCAATTTTCTGTCTTATAGTTTCTTCGATTATCGTGTTTACCGATTCGGGCTTCTTAATCTTTACTCGTGATGCAGTTGATGGCTCGATGTTTGCAAAACTTTTATGTGGGCTTAATCCCATCTTTTAATTTTTGGAGGGGAAGAATATGGAAAACAAAAAACTAACGATTCCGAATATAATTTCCTTAATCAGAATCGCTTTAATACCTGTATTTATCTACATATATTTCGGCGATTTTAA
>SVPK01000064.1 GCA_015065875.1 Oscillospiraceae bacterium | reverse complement strand
CAGGTTACATACTTTGGGGAATTTCGATTTTCAGTTTTATTCTCCTGCGCGAGGATATTTTAAATAAAACATTGGGTCTTACGGTTTCGGCCGCAACGGTTGGAATTAGCCTTACCATTATTCTCGATTGCGTTATGACCTTTTTCGGCTCAACTGCAAACGATGCCGCCTTTAACGCATGGCTTACGGATTCGACCGATTCATCTAACCGCGGTGCCGCCGAGGGTATAAATGCGATGATGCCGCTCGTTAGCATCTTGGTTGTTTTTGGCGGATTTATGTTTTTCGACCTTGAACGCGCATCCAGCTGGACGGTTATTTTCTCGGTTATCGGCGCGCTCGTTACCGTTATCGGAATCATCGGTTTCTTTATCATAAAGGAGCCGGATGTTAAGCCCTCGGAGGATTCTTATTTCGGCAGTGTTTTATATGGCTTTAAGCCTAAAACGATGAAAAACAACGGCCGCTTATATTCGGTTTTGGCCGCATTTATACTCTTTAATATCTCGATTCAGATATTTATGCCCTACCTCATTATCTATTATGAGGTCTCGCTCGGTATGAGCGATTATGTTATGATTATGGCGCCCGCTATTATTGCCGCCTCAATCATAACCGCACTTTGGGGCCGTTTTTATGATAAGCGCGGCTTTAAAGCATCCGGGCTCCCCGCAATACTCTCTTTGCTTTTGGGATATGCCATTCTCTATTTCGCGAGAGCTACCCTCCCCGTATTTTTAGGCTCACTTTTAATGATGAGCGGCTATCTGGCAGGCATGGCAGTTTTCGGCGCGGCCATTAGAGATAACACCCCTGCGGGCAGCGCAGGAAAGCTGCAGGGTGTTCGTATTTTCTCGCAGGTTCTCATCCCCGGAGTTTTGGGCCCGATGATTGGCAAGAAGGTGCTTGAGAATGCCGCAGTAATAATAAACAATGACGGAACCGAATCCTTTGTTCCGAATGAGAATATATTCCTCGCCGCCGCGGTGGCACTAATACTTGTTTTACCTTTTTTCGTTTTAAGAAAAATGCGCGCACATAAGGAGATTAACGCATGATAAAAGCTTGGTTAAATCTATGGAAAAATACCTTTAATTACCGCGGCAAAACCACCCGCAAAGAATACTGGCTCGGACTTGTTGCCAATGTTATCGTTATGTATATCCTTGTTGTTCCCTATGCGCTCATATTAAAGGAAATTACCGAATCGGTAGCGGTAGCGGTTACGGTTTATCTGATAGCTGTAAACCTACCTGTTTTTTCAGCCTTTGCTCGCCGCGCAAACGATGCGGGAATGTATCCTTCATCTACCCTTTTTATGGCCCTCTGCGCTCCGATAATTAGCGGACTATTGGTTGGAGTTTACCCTTCGCTTCCCGAAAAAGTTAAATCGGGAACACTGCCGGGACGTCTTTTCGCAATAAGCTTTGCGCTATTTTTCTATGGCGGAGTTTTGGGCATTGTTTTAAACGGCGACCCTGTTAGCATTCCCGCCCTCCCCATCTCCGGGCTTTTGCTCGCCAGCCTGACCTTGATTGTATATGGTATTATTAATTGGCGCGCCGTTCTTGCTTTTTGGGGCGGAAATTAAATATTGATTAAAAAAATAACCCCGAGGCTTTCGCCTCGGGGGTTTTTTATATATTAGTCGCCTGTTCTGATAACGGCAAGAACGTTGCCATACTTATCGCAAACGTTGTAGTTGATGTATTCAAGCTCGGGAAGCTCGAGTTGTGCATTATCGAGAAGGGCTTCGAACTGGCCATCCATTGCATCATAAGTATCCTGGAGCTGCTTCTTCTGGTCAGCAGTTACATTGGTGAGCTCGTTGATGTTGATGTTAATGGTGAATCCGTTGCCGGAAACCTTAATGCTGGAGGTGCAGGTCATGCCGGAGGAGCCTGCAAAGCTCTGCTCCATAGCCGCAAGCATATCATCCTCATTTTCCTCAACCCATTCTGCAACGGCATTATTGTTGGCAGAGGTGTTGTTATTGCCAGAGGGCTTTTTACCATCCTTATAGAGAACAATCTCAACACCGTTTTCGGCAGTAAGGGTCATTTTGCTACCCTTAATCTCTATCTCGCAAACGAGGTCATCACCCTCAACGGTAAGAACTATTTCGTCGCCATCATACTCATATTCGCCGGTTGCTTCCTCACCGTCGCCACCTACAACAAGACGGCCGTTAGACTTGAATATGAAATATTCCTCATCGCTTTCCTCATGAACCCATTTGCCGAGGAGTTCATCTTCCTCGTCATCGTCATCATCATCATTATCGTTTCCGCCGATATCAACGATATCATTATCGTCATCATCGTCGGTCTTTGCTTCATCATCCGAGCCGCAGGCTACGAGAGCGAAGCACATAACAAGTGCTAAAATAAGGGCTAAAAGTTTTTTCATCTGTGAAATCTCCTTTATAGGTTTTTAATAAATATACCATACTTTTGCAATGATTACAATAAAAAACCAAACTTTTCTATCGCGAACCAAAAATTTGAACGCAGGATATATATAAAATATCGTTTTCCTTTTGCACCCTTACCGCTATTCCTACACCTGTTTCGGTGAACGAGGCGGATATCATAGAGGAATAATGGGGCGGGCTCTCTTTAAAATTGGTAAAGAGGATGCGGGCTATATCCTTTATTTGGGCATCGGTCCCTGTAAAAATTTTATCCTCGGTAATATAACCTGTACCAAAGTTGGTTGTTTGGGTTATATTCTCGCCCATAGATGAATAGGGATACTCATATATACCGCTATCAAAAAGCGAAAAACAACTCTCGCCGTTTGGCCTTGTATGCGAAAAGAGGGTAAAGCATTCCTCTGCTCGAACATCTGCGCCGCCCGCGAGGGCGGAATGCAGCGAAAGCGGAGCAACGCCAACCGATGCGCGCTCGGCATTAACCAGGACCAAGAACTCCTGCTTTATTTTATTTATCATCTGCGCCGTTGGCTCAACAACCGAGGGCTTTTCATATTTTGATGAGGTTGCCGACGAGGGCTTTGATGATACACTCGGTTTGGACGATACCGTAGGTTTTGAGGAAGTAGGTTTGGAGGAAGTAGGTTTGGAGGATGCCGCAGTCGCCGAAGAAATCGCGGACGAAGGGGATTCCGTTTGCAAGGGGTTTGACACCTGCGACGAAACAGGCAAATCGGATGAATTCTCCTGCGATGAGATAAGCGAGGTTACATCTGAAAATTCATCGCTTGATACTCCGCTTCCGCTATGGTGGCAACCGCCGAGCAGGAAAATAAACGCGCAAAATAATATAAATGCCGACTTTTTCATGCCATCCCTCCTATGCTTCGAGAATATCACAAATAGCCTTTAAGCGCAAGAGATAAAAAAATGTAAATATTCTGTAAAAAGCATTGACAATGGGGCAGAAAAAATATTATATTTATAATAGAAATTTTGAGCGAAGGAGATTTGAATATGGATGTTATTAAGCAGCTTTTTCCCCTTTCCTTCAAGGGCAATGATTCCAATGCTTGCGTTATTTCGGTAATCGTTTATTTGGTTGCCGCAATCATTGTTGGTGTTGTTGTTGCAATCCTTGATTTTATCCCTGTTGTTAATATTCTGCTCGGCGCAATCGGCACAATTTTTGGCCTTTATTGCCTCGCAGGAATCGTTTTCAGCATTCTTAATTTTACAAAGGTTATTAAATAATTTTAAAAACTTCGGCGCATATCTCTTTTCGAGGTATGCGCTTTTTTCTTTTTGGCGGGGTTGCGTTTTTTATCGCTTTATGGTAAATTAAATAGCGGAGGATGATAGCATGATTAAACCTATTAAAAGCATCTGCCTTTTGCTCTCTTTGGCGCTCTGTCTTGCGCTCGGCGCCTGCACTACACCGCAGCAAGGCGATGAATATCACGATAACAAATTGATATCCACCTGGGAGGTTGAGGCTTGGATTAGTCTGAACCGTTGCTACTATCCCGCATATTATACCCTCAAATTAAATGCCGATGGTTCGGCCGAGCAATATATAGATGAGGACCAATTTAAATATAATCTTCAAATGTCCGAGACCTTTTCTCAACTGCTTTACCCGCAATTGCTAAAGAACGATGTTCGCCAAAATTTCTACGGTATGGAAAAGGAAACATATATAACCCACCTGCGAAATGCCATAGCAACCAAACTGCCTTCACATATCGAATCAACCTATGGTATGACTATGGAGGCCTGGCTTGATAAAGAATATGCCTCTTATAAGGCCGAGGTTGAGGCCGGAAAGGTTGCTGCAGGAACCACATATTGGATTGCCAAGGACGGAAAGGTTGCCTTCCTCGAGTCGCTCGATTCCTTTGAGAGCAGGGCTTCGGCCGATATTTGGGCTCATGTTTCTACCGAGGGCAAGGCAGGATGTATGGAGTATGCCTTATCCGAGGGCGATAGCCTTATAACCCTTAAGCAGGTTTCGGATGAGCCCTATTACAACAGCTACCCGGTTACACTTACTAAAATTAAATAAATTAAGGCCTATGGCTCATTAGAGTCATAGGCTTTTTTATAGCATTATATAAATGAGCGCGAGCAGCAACAGCTCGTCATCGGTCTCGCCGAGCAACAATAGCATTACCGCGATTATAATCTTTCGGTCGGCATCAAATTCAATACCGCGAAGATTTAGCATTTTAAGCAACTGCGGAACCCTGCGGGCAGGCGGCTTTGGGGGTTCGGGCGGAGGTTTTGGCGGTGGGGGCTTTGGTTGCGGTGAAGATGTAGATTCGCGAATTTTTACAAAATCGGGAGCCTTTGGAGGCTCCCCAAAGGAAAAGAAAGGAGTTTTATTATCTGCCAAATCCCTTCTCTCCCCTCTTTATAAAAATTCGCCCAAAATTCCGCTTTCGCGGAGCATAGGCATTAGCGATACAAGCCGAAGCAGTTTTACCGCTTTATCCACCCTATCCCGCCGTGATGGACTTAAATGCGGCCGCAAGGCTAAAAGCAGACGGCTTCGGTCATCGGTTTCGTTTGAGCGAAAGGCCGAAAGCACACGCGCCATATCGATACCCGATAAATCGGGTGCCGACTCCTCTTTTTCGCCCTTTTGTTCGCCCAGAAGCGATTGCGCCATTGCCTCAAGCCGCGACATACCCTCCGGATCGGATAGCAGTTCCGATATCTTATCGGCTAAATTATTATTTTCCATCTTTTCCTAACCTGCGAAGCAGTTCCTTTGCCTGCGGCGAGGACAATAGCTTTTCTCGCGCCGCACTGTCGCTCATAAGGGATGAAAGCTCATCAGCCTGCTCCTTTGGCAGGGATGCGAGAATATCCGAATAGTTGCCATTTTCAACCGCCCTTTTAAGCCCCCCGTTTTTAGATAACTCACCTATTGCCGCGAACAGCTTTTTTCGGTCGATATTATTGTTTTGCATTGAAATCACCACCGTTATTATATATACTATCTATATGATAAAAATGTGAGGTATAGAATATGAGAATCTTGGTTTTTTCGGATAGCCATGGGCGCGGAAGCCGTATTGAGGCGGCAATTTTAGAGCATCCCGAGGCAAAGCATGTTTTCTTTTTAGGCGATAAGCTTTCGGATATCGAGGATATAGAACACCTCTACCCCGACCATAGCTTTTACTCGGTTGCGGGTAACTGCGATTCTATTTTTTCTAAAAATCCTTACAAAACCGTCATCCTTGCGGGCAAAAAGATTCTCTACACCCATGGGCATACCTTTTCGGTTAAATCCGGAACCGAGCGACTAATAGCATACGCGAAGGGCATTGGTGCCGATATTGTGTTATACGGACATACCCATATTCCCGAAACCACCTATGATGATGGGCTATATATCATCAACCCCGGCTCGGTTGGCAGGGGTATGCGATTTGACAGCTTTGCCGCAGTTGATATCGAGAGTAGCGGTATTATGCCATCTATCATAAGAATTTGAGCGCTTGACATAAAGGTCGCTCGGTGTTAAAATTCTAGTATAAAAAGTGCGGAGATTATGAGAATAGCACGGAATACGAAAGGATGTTTTTGAAAATGAATGATTTCGGCGATAAGAAAATCATTGCCGCCGTTCGTACCGAGGACGAATTCTCGCTCGCCCTTAAAAGCTCCGCCTCCTGCATTTTTCTCCTCTGCTCAAATATCATGACGGTTGAGGGCTGCATAACCCGCGCTAAAAGCGCAGGCAAAAAACTCTTTATCCATCTCGATATGTCGGAGGGTATCGGTCGCGATAACGCGGGAGTTGCTTACCTCGCAAAGCTCGGAGTTGATGGCATTATCAGCACCCGAACGGGCATTATCCGCGCCGCGAGAGAGCACGGAATCCCTACCGTTCAGCGAATTTTTTCGATAGATTCGCAGGCAACCAAAACCTCGGCCAATGCCGCAGGTAATTATCATCCCTCATATATCGAGATTATGCCCGG
>SVPK01000063.1 GCA_015065875.1 Oscillospiraceae bacterium | reverse complement strand
TCTGCGTGGGCTATGTGCTCAAGCATATGATACCTTCAGAAACGATAAACGGTTACATACCGCTTATTATGGCAGTGCTTGGTGTGCTGCTTAATATGTGGCTGAACAAGTTTACATTTACTCCCGAGATACTGCTCGGCGGTCTAGCTTCAGGTCTCGCCTCTACAGGTTTGCATCAGGCATTCAAACAGTTTATTGATAAGAAAAAGAACCAAGACCAGGAGGAATAGATATGGCGGTAAAGACCTATTCATATAAGCAGCATAAGAACATATACTGCTCAACTCATACTCAGGTTAAAGAGATGCGCTGCAAGGATGGATCGGATAAGGTGCTCGTATCTGAAGAACTAATGGCAGCCGTTGAGAAGTTATTCCTCAAGCTTCGCTGCAGTTATTATAAGATTACGAGCGGATACCGAACACCGGCCTATGATATAAAGGTTGGGGGCAACGGTAAAGGACAACACACTCTGGGCAAAGCGGTGGATGCAAGGTTCTATGATGAAAAGGGTAAGCTTATCCCGGCACAGATAGTTTGCTGTGTAGCACAGGACCTCGGAATCTTTAACGGTATCGCTAACATAGATAAAAAATATGCTAGTGTTCATCTCGATGTGGGCAGCAGAGCGAAGAAGTATCTTGGCGATGAGATATACGGCACCAATTCGGTAACGACTAACTTTTATAGTTACTTTAAGGTCACCAAGGCAGACGTAGCAAAGTATACGGGTGAATCGGTGCCGCCTAACTATTTCAAAAAATACACTGGTAACACGGTCAGCATTGTGTCGGCGCTCAAGTCTATCGGCGCCGAGTCATCGTTTTCCTATCGCTCTAAGATAGCAAAAGCAAACGGTATAACCGGTTACCGGGGAAGCGCCAAACAGAACGGAAAAATGCTCGATTTGCTCAAGCAGGGAAAACTTATAAAGCCGTAAAATTCAACAGCGGACAAGCACTAGCCTGTCCGCTGTTTTCGTGTGCAATTTCGTGTGCAATTTTATATGTTTTGTGTGCATTTTTAATGTTTTTTAAAATTATTTCGTGCCTTAAAACGCAATTAATATAACGCTGTAATCCGCATAAATAAAGGGGAAATCGCTATTTCAGCGCTTTCCCCGTTTGGCTGGGGTGGCAGGATTCGAACCTACGAATGCAGCAGTCAAAGTGCTGTGTCTTACCGCTTGACGACACCCCAATATTCATTTTATTAGAGAAATGCCGCAGGCGATTGTGCCTGCGGTATTTTCTTGGGGTGGAAGATGGGATTCGAACCCACGATCTCCAGTGCCACAAACTGGCGCTTTAGGCCAACTAAGCTACATCCACCAAATATTTTAGCGCCGAAACGCAAAAATTATTATATCACAGGAAATTAATTTGTCAATACTTTTTTATATTATAAAATCTTCGCTTTTATAATCTCCCGCCAAAACGGTTTTTTGAGGAATCCTTTTTGTAACATCATAGCGATATTTTCTGCAAGAATCGCCTTTAGCGGTAACTCCGCGTTTAGAGCAAAGAACCTCGGTAGTTGAATCGAATTCACGCGAAAAAAGGCAGTATTCGCATCGGCGGGGAATATCCTTTTTAAATAGCTTTGCTTTCATAGAAAACACCGTCCTTAAATGTATTCTACCATAGGACGGTGCTTTTTTCTACATTAATTTATCTTTTTTTCTCTCGCTAACCGAAATTACGAGCAAAAAACATAAAAGAATTAGCGCGATTGCGGATGCATATGTAAAAGAAATATTTTGCCGACGAGCAGAAACATTGTTGGATATTACTGATAAAACAGTATTATCGCTCTTTATAAAAAGATATGTAATTCCAACCGATATGGCGGCATGGATAGCTCTAAAAACCAAAAATATGCCGTATTTAGGCGCGGCTTGCTTCAATATGGAATAAACCTGGCAGTGAACACAAAGCCCGCAAAAGCTCAAAATAGCCGATATTAAAAGCGGATTACGATTAGCGCCGATTATAGCGGTTGTAACCTCAAGGAATGTCGATAAAAGCGCAATGATGCTTGTAGGCATAATACCGCAATTAAGCAATGAGAGTAATGCAGAAAATAATATTACCCATCCGCATATTCCGAAAATCGCACGCGATGCGTCGGCCGTTGCTGTTACAAAGGCATCGCCTGCTGAAAGACGATTTAATTTTTTACTGTTAGAAGTTGGAGAATGCCGCGCCTCGGCGATAACCGCAATCGTAAGGGTTGCGATAATATTTGCAACAAACAGTATTCGCCCCATTTTTCCGTTTCCGAGAATTCCTTCGCCAACCGCCGTCAAAATAAAGGCAGGTCCCGCGTTTATACAGTATAGGCTCATTCTTTTCGCTTCTGCTTCGGTTATATTGCCGCCGTCATATAGCGAGCGAATCATTCGGCTACCAACCGGATATCCCGCCAGGCAGGAAATTATTAAAACGCAAAACTTTTCACCCGAGAGATGAAAAATCTTGGAAGATATGGGAGCCAAAAACTTTGAAACTGTCGCTATTATTCCGCTCTTTTCGCAAAAAAGCGCCAAAACGCAAAAAGGGAATAGAGATGGAATAACTATATTGCCGCAAAGAATAAGTCCGCTTCTGGCTCCCGAGGCCGTAAGCGCGGGGAACATAACGCAAATAGCCGTTAAAGTTATGGCCAGCATCGTTATAAACCCAAATTTTATCACCCTACCGCTCACCGTATCTCACCTCGCTTAATTATATTGCGGTAATTATAACATTATTATCATCATATTTTAGTTTAGAATGGGGTGCTTGAATGGGTAGATATAAAAACAACAGTATAGCCAATGTTATGGCGAGCGGGGTTCATATTGAACTTTTTTCAAATAAAGAGGCAATTATTGATGGAATTAAAGGTGTTTTGGAATATAGCGATTGTTATATAAAGCTTAATATCGGCAGGGGCACACTTGATGTTTTTGGGCAACGGCTCGAAATTTCCTCACTCGATGCAGAGGGAATGGTTATTTGCGGGAGCATAGAGAAGATTGAGTTTTGCATGTAGGGTGATAGTATGATTTTTTTAAAACTGTATCGCTTTTTTGTAGGTAAAGTCCGTGTTTCGGCAGAAGGAATTTTTGCCGAGCGCATACTTAATCTTTGCGCGCATAACGGAATAACAGTTTGGGCTATTCGCCGCAAAGGTGATAAGCTTTTATTTTATATGTCTGTGCGCGATTTTTTTGCTCTTCGCAAAATAATTCGCGGGGTTGGAATTAGGGTTCATATTATAAAAAAACGAGGTTGGCCTTTTATTGTTCGCCGCTATAAACGGAGGTATGGCCTTTTTATAGGCGCCTTAATTTTCTTTACGGTTTTGCAAATGCTATCGGGATATGTTTGGAATATAAATATATCCGGCAATCAAACGGTTGAACGCGAAAAAATCATTCAGGTTTGTAATGAATTGGGTATTCGCGAAGGGGTTCGAGTATCATCGCTAGACCCTCAAAAATTGCGGCTCGAAATAGTTAATCGAATCGATGATTTGGCATGGGCGGCGGTAAATATTGAGGGTAGTATTTTAACAGTTGAGGTAACCGAAGCAGAGAAAAAGGACGAAAACGATGGTGCGCCATGTAACCTATGCGCTTCAGCCGACGGAATAATCCGAAAAATCGAAGTCGAGCATGGTAAAACTATGGTAAGTGTTGGGGATTCGGTAGCGAGCGGGGACTTATTGGTATCGGGGGTTTTTGAATATAAAAACGGCACAACCGCTATGGTCGCATCCGAGGGTGTAATTATAGCCGAGGTGGGCGAAACATATAGTGCTACCGTTCCGCTAACGCAGGAGATAAATGTTCTTTCGGGTGAGGTCTATTCCTGCAAAACTTTGAGCATTTTCGGGCTTAAGATTCCGCTATATCTTGGCGATTATGGCGATGGCTATCTGCGCGATGAAAAAATAGAAAAAATAGAAGCAAACGGGGCATATCTGCCGTTTTATATGCATGAAACACAGTTTCGAAGGGTTGAAAAACAGACTGTTTTTTTGAGCAATGAGCAGGCCGCGGCAATAGCAAAAGAAGAACTTGATAAAAAAATCGAGGATTATGAAATTATATCAAAAAATGAAAAAATAATCGAAAACAAGGATTCAATAACGGTTACATATGATATAGTTTCGCTCCGAGATATTGCTATTAAAGAAAAAATATTATTTAATACTACTAATTAGTATTTTTTTGTGATATAATCATTATGAATAATTATGTTTAAGGAGTTGCGCCGTTGGAAAGGAATATTGATATCGAACGCGTTGAGCAGATTGCAGGCTTGTTCGGGAATTTTGATGAGCACGTAAAAAGAATCGAAAATAAGTATAAGGTTTCGATAACCTCGCATTCCAATCAAATTAAAATTAAAGGTGATGCAGAGGGTGTATCCTGCAGTGTCAGAGCGATTGAATGTCTTATTAAGCTTATTAATCAAGGCGAGGAGATAAATGAACAGAATCTCCAATATGTTTTTGCGCTTGTTGGTGATGGTGATGATGGAAAGATTGATAATCTAACCGATTCAAACTGCATTTGCATAACCTCTCGAGGTAAGCCGATTAAACCCAAAACCCTCGGCCAAAAGCAATACGTTGAGGCAATAAAAAATAACACAATAACTATTGGTGTAGGCCCTGCCGGAACAGGAAAAACCTATTTGGCGGTTGCAATGGCGGTTAAAGCCTTTAGAGCGAAGGAGATTAACCGCATTATCTTAACCCGCCCTGCGGTTGAAGCGGGTGAAAAGCTCGGCTTCCTGCCAGGCGACCTTCAACAAAAGGTTGACCCATATCTGCGTCCGCTTTATGATGCGCTTTTTGATATGCTCGGAGCCGAAAGCTTTCAACGCTGCCAGGAGCGCGGAGATATCGAGGTCGCTCCTCTTGCTTATATGCGCGGCAGAACCCTTGATGATAGCTTTATTATTTTGGATGAAGCACAAAACACAACCAGTGAGCAAATGAAGATGTTCTTGACACGTCTTGGCTTTAATTCAAAGGCCGTTGTTACGGGTGATATTACCCAAATCGACCTGCCCGATGGCAAAAAATCGGGCCTTAAAGAGGTTATTTCAATTCTCAAGGGTGTTGACGATATCGCTATCTCTAAATTTTCTGATAGGGACGTTGTGCGTCACCGACTCGTTCAAGAGATAATTAAGGCATATGAAAAATATGAGGAGCGCAAAAATGAAGATAAAGGCAACAATAACAAATTCGCAAAGAAAAATTAAGGTAACGACCGCGTTGCGCGAGTTAATTGTGCTCGCCTGCGAAAAAACCCTCGAAAGCGAGCAGTTTTCAGACATCGCAGAGGTGAATATTACCTTGGTAAGCGATAATCGAATCAAGGAGCTTAATCGAGATTTTCGCAATATCAATCGCTCTACCGATGTGCTTTCTTTCCCTATGGGTGAAAACGGTATTTATGATTTAAATCCCGAAACAGGCGCACTTATGCTTGGCGATATCGTCTTATCGCTTGAGCACGCAGTGGCCCAGGCGGAAGAGTTTGGTCATTCTTTTGAACGCGAAGCCGCATATTTAACTGTTCATTCGATGCTTCATCTGTTGGGATATGACCACGTTAACAGTATCGAAGAGCAAAAAGTTATGAGATGTCATGAAGAGCAGGTAATGGAACTGCTTGATTTAAGGAGATAAAGATGAAAAAATCTGCATTTATTGCCGTTGTTGGTCGCGCAAATGTTGGAAAATCCTCTTTTGTAAACCGTGCGGTTGGCGAAAAGGTTGCCATAGTTTCGGACAAGCCCCAAACAACCAGAACAAAAATAATGGGTGTTTTAACCCGCGATGACACCCAAATGGTGTTTATAGATACCCCCGGCTTTCATAAACCCCATAACACTTTGGGCGAGAATATGATAAGGGCCGTAGGAGCCGGACTCTCGGATGTTGATGCCGCGGTATTTATGGTCGAGGCGGTTACCCGCTTTAAGTTCGACCCCGAAAATCTCCCGCCCGCAGAGCTCAAACTAATGGAGGAGATTAAAAAACGTAAAATTCCTGCGATTTTGGCAGTTAACAAGATTGACCTTTTAGAAAACAAGGCCGACCTTTTGCCAATAATTAGTGCATATAGTTCGATTATTGATTTTGAAACCGTTGTTCCGTTTTCTGCAAAAAGCGGCGATGGTGTTGAGATTTTGGTCGATGAGCTTATGAAGTTTTGCAAGGAATCGGTTCATTATTTTGATAGCGAAACCGTAACCGACCAGAGCGACCGAACAATGATTGCCGAGATGATTCGAGAGAAGCTATTAAGAACACTCGATAACGAGGTTCCGCATGGTATTGCTATTGATATTGAGCAGTTTTTTGAGCGCGATAATCGCGAAGGCGAACCGATTCTTAATGTTAGTGCAGTTATTTATTGCGAACGTGAAAGCCATAAAGGCATAATTATCGGAAAAAATGGCTCGCTTCTTAAAAAAATCGGAACCTTGGCACGCAAGGATATCGAAGAGTTTTATGGAATTAAGG
>SVPK01000003.1 GCA_015065875.1 Oscillospiraceae bacterium | reverse complement strand
CGCTCTATAATCCCGATAACTTCAAAAATCTTATGAAGTTTATTATAGTAACGCAGATAGTTGCAATGATAATCTACATAGCCTTCCCAAGCCGTCAGGACCTGCGCCCCGAGGTTTTCCCGCGTGAAAATTTCTTTACCTGGGTTTTGAATATTATCTATACCTTCGATACAAATACCGGCGTTTGCCCCTCGCTCCATGTAGCATATTCGATTGGTATCGCCTCAACCTGGCTTAAGGAAAAGGGCGCCTCAAAGTGGACAAAACTGTTTATAACCGTTTTCTGCTTCTTTGTTTGCATTTCTGTTGCCTTTGTAAAACAACATTCGGTCGTTGATATTTATGCCGCAATTCCCGTTTGCATCCTCGCCGAGGTTATAACCTTTGGTGGATTTTGGAAACAAAAGTTTAAGAAAAACTAAAGCAGGGATTATTATGAAAAAGGTTAAGATAACCGCCGTTCGAAAAACCGAATATACCGACCTTATGGAGCTATACGAAAACCCGATAGAGCATACCTGCGATATAAAGGTTGGCGATAGCTTTATATCCGAAGGCGGCAAATGCCCCGAAGGCTTTTGCGATAGCGCCTGGGAGAGTGTTAAACCGTTTGTAACCGTTCTCGCAAACGGTGGCGGCAACTTTTATGATGGTTGGATGAAAAATGAGTATTCCGCCATGATTTCCTGCAACGATGGCTTCCGCCCCGTCAGCTTTTTGCTTGAGGTGTGTGAATAATGAATATGAACTATCTTCGCGGAATCGAGCTTTCATCCCTTCCGCCAAAGGATTCGTATATTTATTCGCTGCCCGTAACTCGTCATCTCTCAAAAATGGGAAGGCTGAATTTTGATGCTCCGGTAACGATGCTGGTTGGCGAAAACGGAACAGGGAAATCAACCCTGCTTGAGGCAATAGCCGTTGCTATGGGCTTTAATCCTGAAGGTGGCGGACGTAACTTTACCTTTTCAACCAATGATTCCCATTCCGAGCTTTGGAAACATATCGATACCATAAAGTCAATATCTCCGCGCGATGGTTATTTTTTGCGTGCCGAAAGCCTTTATAATCTCGCCAGCAATATTGATGAGATGGATAAGGCTCCATCCTTTGACCCACCTGTAATTAATAGCTATGGCGGCGTATCTCTGCATAAACAATCACATGGCGAAAGCTTTTTAACATTAATTAAAAATCGCTTTGGCAGTAACGGATTATATATTTTAGATGAGCCAGAAGCTGCTTTGTCACCTATGAGACTGCTAACCCTTATAGCAGAAATTGAGCGGTTGGTAAATAAAAATTCGCAGATAATTATAGCAACCCATTCTCCGATTTTAATGGCATATCCAAAGGCCGAAATAGTAGAATTATCGGAATCGGGAATTGAAAAGGTTGACTATACCGAAACCGAGCATTATAAAGTAACTCGGCAGTTTCTTGAAAACCCCGAAAGAATGTTAAAATACCTGCTCGAAGAAAAATAAAAAACGCACAGATTAAATCTGTGCGTTTTATTTTATTCCTGCCAATAATCAACCTTATGCGGAAGTCCGATATCCTTAACGCGGAAGGTAGGCTCTTTGCCCGCCTTGCGTTGTGCCATAAAATCGTTTAGCGCGCGAATGGCATATTTTCCGAGTATGAGAATAATCGGCATATTAATAACTGCCATAAGTCCCATGGTTATATCCGCGATTCCCCAAAGCAGGTCGGCACTTAAAACCGCACCAACCAAAATAAGCAGGGAAGCTACGGTATAATAAACCGCGTTAAATTTATGCGAAAGCTCGCGACCGCGAATATAGCGGAAAGCCTTATCAACATAGAAAAGGTTGCCGAGCAGGGTAGTAAAGGCGAAAAGAACCATAGCGGCGGTTAAGAATATGGGGCCGAAATCGCCGAGAGTTGCCTTCATAGCCGCTTGAACATATCCCGCAACCGCATTTGCATCCGAAACGGTCGGAACCCCCGAAACCATACACATAAAGCCTGTTGCGGTGCATACGAGCATGGTATCGATAAATACCGAAAGCACCTGAACAAGCCCCTGCTTTGCAGGGTGTGCCACCTCGGCAGATGCCGAAGCATTGGGCGCCGAACCAACACCCGCCTCATTACTAAAGAGTCCGCGCTTGATTCCGTACATAATGCAGGAGCCTGTAAATCCGCCGAAAATTGCCCTGAAATCAAAGGCCTCGGAGAATATCCTCTTAAACACCCAAGGTAGCATATCGGCATTCATAATCATTATGATAACGGCAACCAAAATATAAGCCATTCCCATAAAAGGAACCAAAAGCGAGGTAGTCTTTATTATGCGCTTGCCGCCTCCGAATAGGCAAACAGCAACAAGTATTGCAATAATTCCGCCGATTATCCAAGGCGAGGATTTTTCGCTATAAAATCCGTATGACGAAAAGGTTGATTGCAGATTAAAGGATGCCAGCATATTAAAGCCAACACCATAGGTTAAAATGAGGAATATCGAAAATGCAATGGCCAACTTTTTGCCGCCCGTGAATGCTTCGATATAGTATGCGGGACCGCCATAGCTTCCGTCAGAGCCTCGCTTTTTATAAATCTGCGCTAGTGTGCTCTCGATGAATGCCGAAGCGGCACCAAGTAGTGCTATAACCCACATCCAAAACATCGAGCCGAACCCGCCGAGGCAGATGGCCGTTGCAACACCTATGATATTGCCCGTTCCGACTCGCGATGCGGTAGAAACCATAAGCGCCTGAAAGGATGAAACACCCTTTCCGTCGGCAGGCTTTTCAGTAACGGCGCGAAACTGCTCACGCAGGAGTCTGAACTGAACAAACTTGGTTCTAACCGAAAAATAAATTCCGCCCAAAACCAAAAGAATTATCAAAACATAGGTATAGAGCGCATCGTTCGCAAATTCGATTATATTATCAATCATAGCTAACTCCTCTCAAACTCTCAAATCCCGTTAATTATACCATCCTTTTCCTTAAAGGACAAGAGGGAGAAGGGAGGAGAAAAATTATTGTGAAAAAGAAAAAATTGTGATATTCTGTTAATATATAAAGAGTCTGCCGAAAACATTGAAAGCGTTGATATATTATGTTTAATGTTAAAATAATAAAATTAAATCAAAGCGATTTTGAATTTATCCAAGAGAGAATTGCCGAAACCTCTAAATATGAAGACGGCATAGAAATATCCCGAAAAAGAGGCATTTTTTATAAAAATAGTTCTAAAAGGATAAAAGTAATATATCGCGATGGCGATGTTGGACAAAATAGTGGTTTGGTTTTACCAATAAGAGTGGGTTGGTATGCGCGTCTTGTTTCCACTAAAAAGCGCAGTTATATGATAAATTACATTGGATATCCCATGTATTTTTGGTTGAGTTATTTAGGCTCATGGGTTTTCTTCTTACTTAATGGTTCATTTATCGATAATATTATTCATTTAATAATGATTCAATTATTTACGGGTCTATTTCTTTATGGTGGATTAAAAGACTATGAAGAGGTTAGCCAATATTCAAAATCGGTTTTGGATTTTATTAAAAAGGACGATTTATAAGCAAAAACTAATCATAAAGAATAATGGAAAGGTGAATAAAAGGCATCACCGTATTAATGGGAGGGAAAATGTTTTGATTAAATGCAGTAAAAAGTGTCGGTGGTTTGCACAAGAATGTAACCCCCTCACGGAACAGGAAGTTTTAAGCGAAACCGGGCGCTTTGAGCAGTTGAATCATCATTTTGTTTCTTTGCAAAAAAAATATAATGGAAAGTTTCATGAGTTAAACGCAACTGCCGAAAAAAACGCTCATCGCTTTGAGTATGCAAAGGGTGGGGAACTTATGCACCGAGGCTTTTATTCCCCAAGTTCAGAGGATGTGTTTGTGGGTAATGTTAGCCGCGGCAGATTACTTAATTCTATGCCTAAAAAAGGATATGGCTATGAATATGCTTTTGACAGTTGCGGTAAATTGATTGCTTGCAAAAAATACAGCAACGTTTCTGCGCTTTCACAGGATATAGATAATATTGAGTTTTTAATATATGAAAACGAAGGTGTTTTATCACTCATATATAACACCATTGATAAAAGAATTGATGTTATCAGTGAGTGCTACTATGTCGATGGGCGGTTGCAAAAATACCAACTCGCAATCATGCTTGATGATACTTGCGCGGAAATTAAAGAAGAAGAATCGATTTACACAAATGATTTAATTTCTGAAATATATTTAAAGCGTTATATGCCCATGAGCGGAGATTTTTACGAAGAAAAATATTCGTTTTCGTATAACGACCAAAAGGAAATATCGTCATATACGGTTATGGTAAAACAGTGAACACAAGGAGAATATATGAATTTAAGGTATCGGGTTAAAGATTCACTTGAACGCAGGGATGAGAGCATATATAAAACTATTTTTGTGCAGCAAAATGATACAATAATCGAGCTTTCTGCGGATGAAGCAAAAAGCACGGAAGAAATCAATTGTAAAAGTGATATAAAGATTTTTACAAAGCCAGCATCAACTTCTTATGCGCCCGCGAAAAAAGTTTTTACCGTTGCAATTTTCAGCTTGATTTATAAATTTTTTGTTGGGGTTGGCACCTTGCAAAGATATGATATAACCGACCCTTTTGTAATTTCAGCAAAAACAACTGTTAACGCATCTAATGCCGATGTTTTGTATATCCCCGGGAATGTTCATGCGGTG
The DNA here is from genome assembly GCA_015065875.1 of Oscillospiraceae bacterium. GTDB lineage: Bacteria > Bacillota > Clostridia > Oscillospirales > Acutalibacteraceae > SIG589. The sequence continues at coordinate 42,901 of SVPK01000003.1, read as the reverse complement.
TTGAATAAAGTTTCTTTTCCTAAATTATTTGTTAACGACATTGAATGTCCGATAGATATCGCAGTGGATTGGGATGCATTCCCCAAATACCTGTCTTGCGCTTACAGAATTCTTGTTATTTTGATGTTGCTATTTTCTGTGTTCTTTTTGTGTGGTTATGCTTTTTCAGGGAATCTGATAAAACAATTTCCGCGAATGATATGTCTTATCGGATTTTTTGTGGCGTTTTTCTCTTTGATTATGGTTGGCGTAAAGATTAAAACCAAACGGATAATTCGAGTATTGAAAAACAGTAAAAGCATGGAGGGGTATACCGAAGACGGTTCTGTGCGTTAAACTGAATCACTTAAAAAACGAACTCGGCGGTTTTATCCGTCGGGTTTGTTGTTGCTACCATCCTTGACTCTAATGGTAATCTTATGGTAGAATATACCTACGATGCATGGGGTAAACTCTTAAACACAGTTGACAACTCCGGCATTAACCTCGGCACAATGAACCCATTACGCTACCGCGGTTACTACTACGACCAGGAAACCGGCCTCTACTATCTCCAGTCGCGTTACTACGACCCAACAGTTGGTAGATTTATAAATGCGGATGATGTTGCATTCTTGGGCGCGAATGGAACTGTTATTTCACATAACTTGTTTTCTTTCTGTGTAAACAATCCAATCAACTTCACAGATGATTCGGGATGCGTTGGTTCTCCAATACAGTGGATTTGCGCAGCAATAGGTGGTGTTGCAGGTTGGTATTTTGGAGATTATGTTGCGCGGTCAATAGGCCTTTATCCCGGTAAATGGTGGCAATGGCGAACATATGCATATTGGGCTGTTAGAGCTCTTGTGGTTGCAGGCAGTTCAATTGCGGGTTATGTTGCCGGAAGCGCTTTAATCAAAATTGCAGCTCGATATCTAACGAAAAACCCGAATAATATTTTTAAAATATCAAGCAAACTGGGCTTTACAAAATTCCGCACGGCAATGAAATTTTTAAAGTTAAACCCGTTCAATTTTGTATCAGATGCCGCACGGTTTATTGAACTGGCGAGAAAGTTTAATAACAAGGCCATTATTCTTAGCCATGATTGGGCAGTGAAATTGCTTCAAGTGGCCAAAAATTTTGGATATTCCATATTGCTTCACTCGCCTCACAAAGGTTATTCTTGGCACTTGCATATAGTTGGCAAAAACGGTAAAATTGCAAGGTTGCACATACAAATAGCAAAAAAAACATGGGACTATATTTCAAAATTGTTATAACCGAGGTATGGTATGCGATATGACATTTGTTTAATTAAATCAAGCCAATATAGAGGTATGGAACGTTGTTTGCTGGCAACCGACTTTCGAAATAAGCGAGTCAAGCGCATAAAAGGCCTATACGAGGAATTACTTGAGCGTCATTTTTACTGTTTATCAACAATTGAGAAGTCTCCCACAAAACAAGGCCTTTATTTTTTGCTTGATTTTTATAGAGAATTGAAAAAATACGGTATTCCTTGTGAATGTATTGTTTATAACGAAACCCCATTAGAGGAATGCTTTGGTTTCCCACTAGAATTTTTAGGTATTGATATTGTTTGTGATATGGCTGAATCTATCTTAAGCGACATACCTAAAAATACAGTTCAACATATGCTTAATGAGAACGGCTTGTGCACATCAATAACTCAAGTTGGTCAAATTGTAGAGAAACTTGATTCAGGCGATGTTGTGTGGTTGCCTGCCTATATATATAAGGTTGTTGATAAAAACGAAGATGTTCAATGATGCCTTTTAAGTCATAGTAAATCAACTACACACATCCCCCCCAAAAAACGAACCCGGCGGTTTTATCCGCTGGGTTCGTAGTTGCCACTATTTTTGACGGCGAGCGGCACCCTTATGGTAGAATATACCTACGATGCATGGGGTAAACTCTTAAACACCGTTGACAACTCCGGCATAAACCTCGGTTCTATCAATCCTCTCCGTTATCGTGGTTACTACTATGACCAGGAAACCGGCCTCTACTATCTCCAGTCGCGTTACTATGACCCCACAGTTGGAAGATTTATTAATGCAGATGATATTTCCTTCTTGGGCGCAAACGGTACCGTTCTTTCACATAATTTATTTTCATTCTGTGTAAACAACCCAATCAACTTCACGGATGATTCGGGCCACTTTGGCTCTCCTTTGCAGTGGGTTTGTGCTGTGATTAGCGGAGTAGCCGGTTGGTGTTTTGGAGATTATATCGCTCGCTCCATTGGACTCTACCCTGGAAAATGGTGGAAATGGAAAACGTATGCTTATTGGACGGTTCGCGGGCTTGTCGCAGCCGGAGGCGCAATCCTGGGATGGGTTTCAGGCACATTATTAATATCGCTTTCTAAATCTTTTTTGGTAAGTCACCCAAATATGTTATTGAATGTAATGAGAAAACTGGGTGTTGCAGGCTTATCAAAAAAAATAATTAAAGAGATGATAAAGGGCGCCTTATATAGCGCAGGAAGCGCCGTATTACAATATAAAAAATGCCCTATTTCTAAAGCCGCCTATCATCATGGACTTTATGGAAATGGAAAAAAGTGGTCTTCATCTGCATTGAATAATAAGATAAAAAACAGTTCATATTTTAAGACGAAGTTGGAACAAGCTTTATCAAAAGTAAAGTCTAATACTGTTAATAATCTAATCATTTCGCTTGATGATCCTAGCAAAATGGAAACAGATATCGCATTGTCTATTGGAAGGGTTGACCTATTTGTAACAGGAAAGAAGATAAATGGTAAGTGGAATTTGAAAGTTACAGGGGAAAACACTTATAATTTTGATAAATTCCGTCTTGCTTCAGGAATCAACCTTAGTAATATGGCGAATGATATAGGATTAATAATGCAACGCGTAAAAATGATAACGCCTTATGATATATATGTTTCATTTTCCGTTACATTTTGATAGGAGGAATATTATTTGAAGCATTTTTCTATTTTTATTATTTGTGTCATCCTTTCTTTTGGCATAATTGGATGTCAAAACCCCGAGTATATTTTAACTTCATATGAAAAGAAAGAATGTTTTTATGGAAATGCTTTTCAGGACTATACGGATTATTTCAAATATTATTACAATGCAGAAACAATCAATGATTATAAAAATCAAGCCAATTTCAAAAAGGTCACGAGCGAGAACATAAACATCTTGCAGTATTATTTTAGCAATTTTAAAGATTCCGTTGCCGTGGAGCAATATTTTGAAGAATACGATTTTGATTATCAAAGACAAATTAAACTGGATGATTATTTTCTCCTCATTGATAAAAAGGGGTACAGTGATTTTGAACTATACTATGTAGATATGGAAAAATGTATATTATATTATATTTGTAGAAACACATAACAAAGAAATGAAAGAAGACTGGGGACGGTTCTGTGCGTTGACGCGAGGGACAAGGTAATGCTTTCCCGTCTCCTATCTCGCAAACTCCACCCCCAAAACAACCCCCCCCAAAAAAACAACCCGATGGCTCCCACCATCGGGTTTGTTTTTTTTAAAAGCCCGCCTGGCCTAAAGGAGGGGGGACCGCTTTAGCGGTGGGAGGATATTTTTTATACACCGCCGATTAAATAAATGGCTCGAAGTTGCTTCGCAACCCCTCTTGCGGTGCCCGCCTTTGTCTGCGGCGGATAAACCGCCTTGCCAATCGTCGACCGCGGCGCCAAGCCTTTCTCCCTTAATCCGCCACCGGCGGCGGTCGAAAGCCTTGCCCGGCACGCTCGCGTGCTTCGGGTTCAACCGCATACCGCAAACTAAAAACAAAGCACCGACCAAAAGGTCAGTGCTTTATTTTTGTCTATGGGCTACAAAAAAGATATTTTTGCTGTTTTTGCGTATGAATTCGAACTCTCGCTCTTTTTAGTGAAGTATCGGCTGACGCCGAAGTGATGCATTGCGCTTTGCGCAATATGATGTAAATTCGCTTCGCTCATTTATGATGCGAAGCGTTCCTTAATGTTGCGAAGCAATACATCATTAACGAAGTGACATCATTAGCGTAGCGGCATCATGTTTCCGAAGGGAACGCTTCATTGAAAAACGACAAGTTTCTGTCGAAACTTGTCGTTTTTCATGGCAGGGGCAGAAGGGCTCGAACCCTCGGCACGCTCGCGTGCCTCGGGTTCAACTGCATACCGCAAACTAAAAACAAAGCACCGACCAAAAGGTCAGTGCTTTGTTTTTGGCAGGGGCAGAAGGGCTCGAACCCTCGGCACGCGGTTTTGGAGACCGCTGCTCTACCAACTGAGCTATACCCCTATAAAATGTTTATATGTCTTTTAACTTGCTTTCGGAGACCGCTGCTCTTCCTGTTGCAACAGCGGCTCTGGCGGCGCCGAACACGGCTTGCCAATCGCCTTGTTGCGGCCACTCCTTTTTGCTCGCTTCAACTGCCGCAGGCAGCGCTCGCAAACGTCCCCAACTGAGCTATACCCCTATATTCAAGTTAATAATTCGGTAGAGTGCAGAGCACTCTACCGAATGGTGGGCCATCAGGGACTCGAACCCCGGACCGACCGGTTATGAGCCGGTTGCTCTAACCAACTGAGCTAATGGCCCGATTAGCAACAGCAATATTATACCACAAATGTTTCTTTTGTCAATAATAATTTTAAAGTATTATCATATAAAATTATTGCACCCGTGTTTGTGCTGTGATATAATCCTGTTGTTGTGAATTTGAGGGGAGAAGCATATATGAATGGTTTTTATCTTAAGCCGAAACTCTTTTCGGTTCTCGGCTCCTATAGTAAACCGCAGCTAATAAAAGATATCGTTGCGGGTATAATTGTTGCGGTTATCGCGTTGCCGCTTTCAATTGCGCTTGCCATCGCTTCGGGGGTTGCTCCCGTTTGCGGAATCTATACCGCAATTGCGGCAGGCTTTATCGTTTCGCTTTTGGGCGGAAGCCGCATCCAAATCGCCGGTCCTACCGCCGCATTCGCAACCATCGTTGCGGGTATTGTTGCCAAAAACGGAATGGATGGCCTCTTTATCGCAACTGTTATGGCAGGTATAATTCTAATCGTTATGGGCGTTTTCAAGGTTGGCGGACTCATAAAATACATACCCCATACAATAACTGTCGGTTTTACCGCGGGTATCGCCGTTACTATATTTATCGGCCAAATTAAAGACTTTTTAGGCCTTACCTATAAAAGCGGTGTAAGCCCGATTGAAGCGATAGAAAAAATCGAGGCCAACATTGCTTCTATAGGAACCTTCAGTTGGCAGGCTTTGCTTGTGGGCGCCGTTTGCCTACTTATACTTATAGTTTATCCCAAATTTGAAAAAAGGGTTCCGCCCTCGCTTATAGCGGTAGCAGTGGGAGCTTTAATGGTAAAATTCATTCCCGTTCTCGATAGCGGAGTTAATACCATAGGCGAGCTTTATGATATTCCTATGGGTCTGCCGCAGGTTGATTTTGGCGCTATGAATATAAGCGCTTCGCGCGTAACAGGCTTGCTGCCCGATGCCTTTATGATTGCGGTTTTAGCGGCAATCGAATCTCTGCTTTCCTGTGTTGTTGCAGATAAGATGATAGATTCAAAGCATAACCCCAATGCCGAGTTAGTAGCGCAGGGCGCCGCAAACATCGGCTCTGCAATGTTCGGCGGTATCCCCGCAACGGGAGCCATCGCTCGAACCGCCGCCAATGCCAAAAACGGCGGTCGAACCCCTATTGCGGGTATGGTTCATGCGGTAGTTCTGCTTTTTGTGCTTTTGTTCCTTATGCCGTATGCGGGTCTTATCCCAATGCCTACCATCGCCGCAATACTCTTTATGGTTGCCTATAATATGAGCGAGATTCGCAACCTTAAAGAGATAATAAAAAGCAAAAAGATAAGCGGAATAATCGTTGCCTTCGCAACCCTTATATTAACCGTTGTATTCGATTTAATTGTTGCGATAGCGGTTGGTATCGCCTTGGCGGCAGTCTTCTATCTTACCGAAAGATTAAGTAATAAAAAAATAATTAAACCGCAGTTTAGCCATGTGGGTTAGACTGCGTTTTTTCGCTTAAAACTATTTACTTTTTTGCTCGGAATGGTATAATAAAATCAAAAGAAGCAGGAGGATTTTTTATGAAAAAATTACCTTTAGGATATTTTGCGGTTCAAAGTGATTTTGAAAACGCATCAAAGAACACCTTTACATATAAAGGAGAAACCTTTGAGGTTAAAGAGGGCGAAAATCTCTTTGGCAATATTAAAGATGCAGTTGAGGCCGCCGCTGATGCCTCAGCCCCTGCAGAGGTTATATGCAACCTTCCTTATGAGAGTTTTTCGGCTCCCGTTCTGCTTTTTTCCGGCGGCCGTCATAATGTTGATGCTTTCGACCGCATAAAAATCCTTAATTCGGTTGTTATGCTCGGCGAAAAGGCGGGCATTAACCCCAATATGCCCTCATCCGAACGCAAAGATATGCCCGCCCTCAATCCCGAAAGAGGGGAAGGCGAGAGCATTCTCGTTGGTCATTATTGGTATGGTAAAATTTTTGTTGAGGGTCCCGATTGCGAATGCTTTATAATGGATGGTTTCCTCTCGGCAGGCGTTCGCTTTAAGGATGTTCGCAAAACGGGTGGAAAATTCCGTTTCGAGAGCAAAAATATAATCCATGAGGGTCGTTGCGGATGGGAGCATAACCAGTATAACTTTGTCCCTGCCGCCGCCGATAGCGAGCTTGACCGCGACATACTCATAAAAAACATCCGTATAATAAAATTCCCCGACCTTGATTACGGCGGCGCATTCGCTCTGCTTAATGTTCATAAAGCCGAGCTTGATAATATCTGCTTTGAGGGCTCGGGTCAGCTAATAGGCTTTACCAATTTAACCGGCAGTTATTCTAACTGTTCGCAGTTTGATACAACCGAAATAACCTTAAAGAACAGCTATATTGCCAACGCAAGCGGCGAAAACGGTATCAGCTTTAGCACAATCGGTGCCGAAGACAGAGCCTTTAATGCAACCATCTCGAACTGCACCGTTATTGATGCATCCCGCAAGGATGCTCCGGTTATCAACCCGTATTTTACAAGCGAAAAGCATACCCTAACCGTTAGCGATTGCCTTATCGCCGATACCCGCGGTAATTCATCTGCGGCAATAGCGGTTACGGGTTGCTCCAATGGAGTTGAAATCGAGAACACCACTGTTCAAGGCTTTGCTTCCGATTCTCATACAGTTGCTCCTCCGCCTGTATGCGTTCCCGAGTATATCGATACCTCGGCCGACGAAACCAACGGCGAGGATACCCATAAGATACTTAAAAATGCCGATTTTTCGGCTCTTGATAAGCACTATGAAGGAACGAAAGCCTACTATGGCGACCAACACGTTCATACCAAATGCGGCGGAACAAGCGATGGCTCATTCCCGATGGCCGATTGGCCCCAGGAAATGGATAATATCGGTCTCGACTTTGCCATAATCGTTGACCATCGCCAAATGCGCGGTTTCTTCCTGCCCGAATGGAACGAAGAAAGATTCCTTATGGGTAACGAGCCGAGCGCCCGAATTTTAGAGCTTAATGCCGCGGTAGAGGGATATCATAACATCCATTATAATATGCTCGTTCCGAATAAGTATGGTCTCGCAATGATTTTCGCCAATTTCCCCGAGTTTGAGTTCAGAGGCGATGAGCTAAACGGCTCCCATAAATATCCTCCCTTTACCAAAGAGCGTTTTATGGAGCTAACTCAATTTATCCAATCAATTGGCGGTATGATGGTTCATCCTCATCCCAAAACCATGATGTCCTCAACCGACCCGCTCGATTTCTACTATGGCGAGCATATGTTCCTCGAAACCCTTTATGAAACCTTCGAGAGCAATTTCTCGTTTAAAAACTATCAGCTCTGGACCGAGCTTTTGGCCCTTGGAAAGCATGTTTATGCCTCGGGCGGCTCGGATACCCATCGTCGCCCCTCTAATGCCGTTGTTTCAACCTTCTATACTAAAGAGCGTCGCGACAGTGTATTCTTTGAGCAGATGCGTAAAGGCGATTTTACGGTTGGTTGCGTTGGAATGAAGATGTTTATCGATGGCAACCCCATGGGTAGCGAGCTCGAATATAAGGATGGTATGGTTTTAACCCTCCGAGTCGATGATTTCTTCTCCCGTCAGTGGAAAGAAAATACCGCCTATGAGCTTCGAATTTATTCCGATGAAGGCCTCGTTTATAAGTCGCTCTATGACGGAACCAAACCGCAGGCCATCGCCCTCGAAACCAAGAAACGCAGATTCTATCGCGCCGAGGTATTCGATTTAACCCATGGCTATCGCGTTGCAGTAGGCAACCCCATCTGGCTTGATAAATAATATAAAAAAGCACCTTTGGAAAACCAAAGGTGCTTTTCTTATACTTCGCTGACAAGCTCGCTTATATCGCGGCGTTTTTTGGTTCGCTGCTTGTCATCATCGGCGGCATATCCAACCGTTATAACAAGTCTAACCGTTCCGTCAAGGTTGCAGAGCTTGCGAATAGGCTCATCATCGAGCCATCCGATAATGCAGGTTCCGAGTCCCTGAACGGTAGCCTCGGCGGTAATATAGGCAGAGAGAATGCCAATATCGATCGAGCGGTAATCATTATGCTTAAGCTTTGAGCCGAGCGCCGCAGTTTTTGAATACGGCTTTTCCGAAATAACAAGTATTACGGGAGCATCGGGAGCAAAACGGTTAAGACCCATCTGCATAGTTGTTTTTGCAACCGCTTTTGCCTTTTCGCCACGGCAAACCGTTATATGATAGGGTTGGCAGTTGCAGGCCGAAGGGGAGAGCTGCGCCGCGCGCAGTATCGAATCTATTTTCTCCTTTTCAACCTCGCGGTCGGGATTATAGTTGCGGCAGGATTGTCGCAGTTCTGCAATCTCTAAAAAATTCATAAAAATCTCCTATTAACCAAAGAAATGCTTTTCGGCGCTGGCGCAAAGGAAATGATAAACAGGCAGGTGAAGCTCCTGAACCTTAAAGGTTTCGGTTTCGGGAACGCAGATGCAAACATCGGCGATTTCCTTCATTTTGCCGCCCATCTTTCCTGTAAGGCCGATAACTTTAATGCCGAGCGCTTTTGCGAGTTGAGCCGCCTTAACAACATTTTTTGAGTTGCCCGAGGTTGTAATTCCGATGAATACATCGCCGCAGTTACCAATTCCAAAAAGCTGCTGTGCGAAAATAAGAGAGGGGTCAACATCGTTGGAATACGCAGTTGTAAGTCCGTTATGACCTGTAAGAGCGAGGGCGGGGAGAGCGCCCTGAAGTTTAGAAAGCATATCGTCATCAAGCTCGGGGTTAGCGGCCTTGAGCTCGGCTTTATAGCTATCATCAAGCGGGCGAAGGCTTAAAAAGCCCTTCATAAGCTCGCCAACAATATGCTCCGAATCGGCGCAGCTTCCGCCGTTACCGCAAACCATAAGCTTGCCGCCGTTTTCATATGTATCGATAATGGTTTTATCGGCCGCCTTAATCTGTTCGCCACAATCCTTAAGGCAGGGGTATCTTTCAAGTAATTCATTAAACATATTATTTTCCTCCGTTATAAACTGCAACCGCAACGGCCGCATAATCGCCTATCTTTTCGCCAAGCCCTGCGGGAACAACCTCGCAAACCTCGCGCGAACGAGCCAAAGTTTCGCGCTCTATAACCTTTTTGGCTTCAGGCCAGATAAGTTCCTGTGAGCGAGCAAAAATGCTTCCGATAACGATTTTTTCAGGATTTAGGATATCTATGATAACCGAGAGTCCGCGCCCCAAATATTCGCCGCACTTTGCGTAAACCGCCAATGCAGTCGGGTCGCCTTGGTCGGCGGCATCGGCAATGCTCTTTGCGGTGCAGGTGGTTATGTCATCGGGGTTAAAGTATGCCGGCTTTTTGCCCTGCTGGAAAGCCTCCATACCCAGGGTGTAGCCAATCTGTGCAATACCGCGGCCACTGCAATAGCCCTCAAAAGAGCCGCTTTTGCCATATCCGGAGGGACCAAACTCGGTAAGACGAATATGGCCAAGCTCGCCTGCCATTCCGTTTTTACCTGTATAGAGTCGGCCTCCTAAAATAAGACCCGCGCCAAGACCTGTTCCAAAGGTCATGAAAATCATATTGTCGGCGCCGCGTCCCGCGCCAAACTGCCATTCTGCAAGCGCGCAGGCATCGGCATCGTTCTGAAGCTTAACAGGAATCCCAAACTCCTCTTTTAAAATATCGCAGATATGGATATTATCCCAAAGCGGAAGATTCGGGGGAGAGAGAATGGTTCCCGTTTCGGAATCAAGCGGACCACCGCAGGAAATGCCGATTGCCTCGGCATCTGCGTTCAATTCGCGGATGGCGGCAATAATTTTGTCAATAACCTCGGCTGGAGGCATATCGATTCCGGTTGAGAATTTTATCTTGTTTACTATTTGGATGCCGTCAGCGCCGATTTTTCCGTGAATTACGGCGCATTTCGTGCCTCCCATGTCGATTCCGATAACAGAACGCATTATATCACCTTTTCAATTTCCTTATTTATACGTTCGCGAAGCTTAACCATAAAGTCATTATCATGCGGATAATCGTTGAAGGTAATGGGCATTCCTGCAACCTCCTCGATTATCTCAACAACCTTTTCGTGACCTATATAGCTTTCAAGCAACCTCATTGCGCGCAAATCGCAAAGGGCCATAGCGAAAACAACCAAACGGATTGATTCGATAGGACCGTTACGTCCCGGATAAACCGAGAAAGCATCGCCCGACGGGAAGGAGCTGACACAATCGGTAATTAAGAAGGGGTTAAGCAGATGCTCGCTGCCCTTGCTGTAATAGAAGTTATATCCCCAGGTTAAGAAGCCTGTAAGGTTAAACTTAAAGAGTTGGGTGGCAATAATGCGGTTGCGCGACTGCGGCATAGCCATAAAGCGGTTACTTACGCGGTCGGTTTGGCCGCAGCAGTAATAGCCAAATAGCGGGTCAACCTTATTCTCGAGGAAGGGAGTAATATGGTTGATGGAAACAATCGGAGCATCAACCGAACCTGTGCTGTAAAAATCGTAGCTTGAGAGAGCATCGATAATGGTAAAGTCCTTAAGCAGGGGCTTAACGAAGCGATAGAGCTTTTTATAATGCTCAAGATGGTCGGGGTTGGGCTCATCCGAAATATGGAATAAAACATCATCCTTAATTCCAAGCGCTTCAATACGTTCAATCAAAGCGGGAAGGAACTGCGAAAGGAAGTTAAAGTATTCCTTTGAGTCCGATGCAACATCCCAACCAAAGATGCGCTTTTTCTTGCCATCAACGGTCGCAACGATTTTCGGGGTCTTTTCGGCGCCCCATTGTGTAAACAGGTGGGCCATTTCAAATTTCTTTATACCGCATTTACGGCAAAGTGCAACAAAGCGGTCGAACTTATCAAATCCAAAGGTGAATTTATCGCCGTTTTGATCAACATCAATGAGCTGAACGGTCGGGCGCTCGTGACCAACAAAGGTATCGAGCGGGGGAGTAAATATCGGGGTTAAGATGGTGTTGATTCCGTTTTTAACGGCGGTCTCAACAAACTGCTCAATAAGCTTCCAATGGCGGGCAGAGAACATCTTGAGTCCGTAGTAGGAAGCGATACAGTCGGTATGGAACCATTGCGAGAAAAGGAAATCGGTTTTGGGCAGAGCGGCGCCTAAAACCTTAACGGTCATATGAAGGGTGATGCCCTTTTTGCCGTTTTTAAAACGAACAAGACATTCGTCATTCCATTGCGGGTCGCTTATTTCAAAGAATAAATCAACAGGGTATTCACCTGCAGGAATATCCTCGGGCAGACGAATGGTTACGAAAAGCGAACGCCAAATATCGGTAGCCGAATAAAGGCGGTTGCCGGGAATATCAAATAACGGGTCGGGATAAAGACCAATATTGGTTCGCTCATAATAATCATCGAGAGGGAACATTTTTGTAACGAATGTAGGTTTTTCGGAAGGAACATTACCAACAGCATTGAGCTTTATGTATTCCTTAAGCGGCGAACGAACACGAACCTTAAATCCGCAACGCTCGGAAAGCAGGTGAATGGTTTCGCAAACGTCTTTAGTGTAGGCTACCTGATATGCGAGAATATCGCCACCGAGAGCGGTCATTTCGGTAATTTTAGATGCGGTTACATCGCGGTCGAGAAAAACCTTTTCCTGCGAAGAAATTTGTTTTAAAATAATTCTATCCATAATGTCCTCCAAAAAGGGATATTTTTACCTTTTTATTATCGCATAATATTACATTAAAATCAACAAAAAATAAAAAAACACCCGTGAATTTCACGGGTGTTTTTATTGTTGTTAATCTTAAATTACTTAAGCTCAACCTTTGCGCCAACTTCTTCGAGCTTAGCCTTGATAGCTTCAGCGTCTTCCTTAGAAGCAGCTTCCTTAAGGGTCTTGGGAGCGCCGTCAACAACAGCCTTTGCATCAGCAAGGCCGAGACCGGTGATCTCGCGAACAACCTTAATAACCTTAATCTTCTCTGCGCCTGCCTCAGCGAGAATAACGTCAAACTCAGTCTTCTCAGCAGCAGCGGCTGCGCCACCCTCAACGGGAGCTGCAACTGCAACAGCAGCAGCGGCGGATACGCCGAATTCCTCTTCTACAGCCTTAACAAGCTCGGAAAGCTCAAGAACGGTAAGGGTCTTGAGTTCTTCAACAATAGCAGTAACTTTCTCAGATGCCATTTTATTTTCCTCCAAATTTAAATAATTTTTTTAAGTTTTGTTTTATTTTTTTTGACTATTCAGCAGGATTGTTATCCTTATCTACGATAGCCTGAACTGCACGTGCAAATGCAGCAATCGGAGCCTGGAAGGCGCCGAGAACAGTTGCGAGAAGAACCTCTCTCGAGGGAAGCTTTGCAAGACTCTCAACGGTTGCAGTATCAACAACAGCTCCATCGAGGAAGCCGCACTTGATGCTGAAGTTTTCGTGAGCATCGGCAAATTTCTTTAAAATTCTTGCAGCTGCGGTGTAATCGTTTTCGCTGATGGCGATAGCGGTGGTGCCCTCTAAAACGGACTTCATCTCACCGAGACCTGCCTCTTCAGCAGCGCGGCCGAGAAGGGTGTTCTTAACTACGAAGTAGTGAACGCCGGCTTCGCGGAGTTCCTTACGGAGAGCGGTATCATCAGCAACGCTTGTTCCCTTGTAGTCAACTACAACACCGGTGCAAGCAGCCTTGAGCTCTTCAGTAAGTTCAGCAACGATTTGTTTCTTTTGCTCTAAAACCTTTTCGCTTGGCAAATCGAATTCACCTCCAAAAAATTTAGTGTGCAGACACTAAAAAAGCGCCCGTCTGAAGACAGACGGGCACGAAACCATAAAAGATTACGCTTGCCATCCTCGGTAGGATTTACAGCTTTCGCTACCTACTGTCTTTAGATCTGCAACACGGATATATTACCACAGTTACCTGTGATTGTCAAGCATTAAAATTAAGCACCAAACTTGTTGGGGTTTAATTTAACTCCGGGGCCCATTGTAGTAGCAATGGTGCAGGACTTAATGTACTGACCCTTGGTAGCAGCGGGCTTTGCCTTAACGATAGCACCCATAAGGGTATCGAGGTTCTCCTTTAACTTTGCAGTACCGAAGGAAACCTTACCGATGGGGCAGTGGATGATGTTGGTCTTGTCAAGACGGTACTCAATCTTACCGGCTTTAGCTTCGGTAACAGCCTTGGCAACGTCGGGTGTAACGGTACCTGCCTTCGGGGTCGGCATAAGACCACGGGGTCCTAAAACCTTACCAAGACGACCAACAAGGCCCATCATATCGGGCGATGCGATAACAACGTCGAAGTCGAGCCAGCCTTCGTTCTGAATCTTGGCAACAACCTCTTCAGCTCCAACATAATCAGAGCCTGCCTCTTCAGCAGCCTTTGCGTTGTCACCCTTGGTAATAACAAGGGTACGAACCTTTTTACCGGTTCCGTTCGGAAGAACAACAGCGCCGCGAACCTGCTGGTCTGCGTGACGAGAGTCAACGCCGAGGCGAACGTGGATTTCAACAGTTTCATCAAACTTTGCAGTGCCGGTCTTAACGGCGATGTCCAAAGCTTCTTCTACATCATAAAACTTGCCTGTTTCAACAAGCTTTACGCTTTCATTATACTTTTTACCGTGTTTCATGTTAGTAAAACCTCCCAATAAGTGGTAAAATCGGAAATTTCCTCCCACGGGGGAGTATTAGTCAACTACTTCGATTCCCATGCTGCGTGCGGTACCGGCAACCATGCTCATGGCGGCCTCAACCGATGCTGCATTTAAATCGGGCATTTTCTGTTCAGCGATTTTTCTGACCTGTTCGCTGGTGATTTTGGCAACCTTATTCTTGTTCGGTACGCCGGAACCACTCTCAATTCCGCAAGCCTTCTTAATAAGAACAGCTGCGGGAGGAGTCTTGGTTATGAAGCTGAAAGAACGGTCTGCATAAACGGTAATAACAACCGGGATGATAAGACCAACGTCGTTCTTTGTGCGTTCATTGAACTCCTTGGTGAAAGACATAATGTTAACACCGTACTGACCGAGTGCAGGACCAACCGGGGGAGCCGGAGTGGCTTTGCCTGCGGGGATCTGTAACTTAATGTAACCTGTAATTTTCTGAGCCATTGTTTGCACCTCCAAAATTCGTGGTAGTGGCATCAAAGATGCCTTGCGAAGTGAATTACTTTCACTTCTCCCACCGTGGCACTTTAATAAATTAGTGCCGGCGGCAACAAAGCCGCGTTAATTTCAAAAAAAGTTTTACTTGTCCAGAGCAACCTGGTCAAGCTCGAATTGGGCAGGGGTTTCTCTTCCGAACATCGAAATGAGAACACGAACATCGTTCGCGGGAACATCAACGTCCTCAACCACACCCGTAAAGCCCTCAAGCGGACCGCTGATAATCTTAACGTTATCACCGGGTTTGTAGGGAACCTCAACAGAGTGCTTCTCAACACCGAGAGATTCAACCTCAGCATCAGTGAGGGGAACCGGCTTGGAAGCCGGGCCGACGAATCCGGTAACGCCGCGCGTATTGCGAACAACGAACCAGCTGTCATCGGTAACAATCATTTTAATAAGCACATATCCGGGGAAAATCTTGCGCTCATACTCCTTAACGGTTCCATCATCCTTAACCTCTGTAACGGTTTCGGTAGGGATTTTGATATCCATGATGTAATCCTGGAGCTTACGATTTTCAACTATGGTCTCAAGGTCTTTAGCAACCTTATTCTCATAGCCCGAATAGGTATGAATAACATACCATCTTGCGTCGTTATAATCTGCCATTTAGAAACCTCCCTAATTTCTGGGATTATGCTCCTAAAAGAAGTTTAAGAACATTTGCGAGACCCCAGTCAAGAACCCAGATAAAAGCACCGATGATAGCACAAATAACGAGTACTATGAAGGTGTTCTTAACAACGAACTTGAGGTTGGGCCAAGCGATTTTCTTGGTTTCGCTCTTATAATCTCTGAAGAAAGCGATAATTCTGCGGGGAATGGTAAGCTTCTTAGTACCAGCAACCGCAATTTTATCGGATACCAAAAGATGTGCAATTCCTAAAATCGTTGCTGCAAAGAGCAGGGCAGTAATGCCAAATACAACTGCGCTGTATTTGATACTGAGAACAGTTCCGAGCTGTCCAACAGGCTGGGTTCTGTAATCAACGAAATTGAAAGGATTGCTCAACGCAATGACCAGCATATAAACAGCAGTAATGAGGGTTGCAACCGGAGCTGCATATCTCATAGCCTTAAACTTAAAGGTAAGAATGCTGAATAATGCGCCCAAAATGGTAACTATAATGCAGAACCAAATGTGGGCCGACTGGGCCATTGTGATGGTGGCATCGGCGACCTTTTCGCTACCGCCGAAAGCGAGCTGGGCACCCGAAAGGGTAACACCGAACTTATTGCTAACGATGGTTGCAAAATCGCCCAAGAAGAAAAGAGCAACAGCGGCAACACCCGAAACAATAGCAAGGATCTGACAGATTCTATTTATTAATTTCATTCTGCCAACCTCCTACTTTGTTTCCTTGTGGACGGTGTGCTTCTTGCAGAACCTGCAATACTTGTTCATTTCAAGTCTATCAGGATCGTTCTTCTTGTTTTTCATTGTGTTGTAGTTGCGCTGTTTGCATTCAGTGCAAGCTAAAGTGATTTTAACTCTCATGACGGCACCTCCCGTTTTACGGAAATATTTTCTCCTTTCGGAAAACCGAAAGTAAATTTGAGCCTCCCTCAATCAGTTCGTGCAGCACCGCCCCGAAACGGGTGAGAAGCACCGCGCCGCTACGAAACTATGAAAAGGAATCTTATGCAAAAAAAAAGACCCTTGCAGAGGTAAAGTCATAATAACACATTCCCTGTCAAGAGTCAAGTATTTTTTATTATTTGTGATAAGTGCCGCCGCCGAGAATCATAAATGCGCGATAAATCTGTTCGAGAAGCATAATTCTTGCCAGCTTATGGGGGAAGGTCATGGGCGACATCGACATTCTCTCGTCCGAACGCGCCTTAACCTCGTCAGACAGACCATAAGACCCACCTATTATATATATACGGTGACCCGCGCCGCCCGTCGCTTCTCGGTCGATTCGTTCTGCGAGGGTAGGACTGTCAACCAGCTTGCCCTCAATGCAAAGCGCGCAAACCGATGCATCCGAAGGAATCTTTTGAAGTATTTTCTTGCCTTCGGCATTCTTGGCCGCCTCTATCTGTGCATCGCTCGGCTTATCCGGCAGCTTTTCGGGTTCGATTTCAATAATATTAAGCTTACAAAATCTTGAAAGCCTTTTTTCGTATTCCTCGCCGGCGGCAAGAAAATATTTTTCCTTTAGCTTGCCAACGGCAATAATTGTAATCCTTATCATAATATAAACATCTTTCCGCCTTCCTTGGGCGCTACATATAATATATAGTCAAGCTCTTCCTTAAGACCCGCCTCGGTAAGACAAGCGCGGGCAGAGGAGAGCGCAAGCATAGGC
Organism: Oscillospiraceae bacterium; assembly: GCA_015065875.1. GTDB lineage: Bacteria > Bacillota > Clostridia > Oscillospirales > Acutalibacteraceae > SIG589. Next base: position 25,860 of record SVPK01000003.1, on the reverse strand, counting down.
AGATTGTTCTGCATGCTTAAATGTGCCAAAACGATTCGGGTTGTTCCGCCCCTTATCAGTCGCGGCAAAAGCGCCGAGCATTGACCGTTGGATAAATGTCCATGGTCGCTTAAGATGCGCTCCTTAAGCGGGAATGGGTAGTTTATATTTTTCTTAAGCATATTAATATCATGGTTGGATTCGAGCATAACAAGGTCGCATCCCATAAGGCTATGCTCTATATCCTCGCTTATGTAACCGAGGTCGGTGCATACCGCAATTCTTCTGTCATCGGGCATCATAACGGTATAACCGCAGGAGCCGCAACAATCATGGCTTGTGCAAAAAGAGGATATCTCCATTCCGCAAATCGAGATTTTTTGGTCGGCAATAATTTTTTCGCAATCGGGCGGCAACAGTGAATGCTCATCGAGGTATCGAAGCGTATCGGCGCTTGCAATAACCGGGATTTGCAGCTTTTTTATAAGGGCTTTAAGCCCTGCGGTATGGTCGCTATGCGAATGTGTAACCGCAACCGCCTTTATTGTTTCGGGCGCAATCTCACGGGCGGCCAACGCATTCATAATACTGCGGCAGGAAACACCGGCATCGATTAAAATCGCGCCGTCGCCATATCCGATATAGGTGCAGTTTCCGCTGCTTGAACTGAATAGCGGGCAAAACCGTGACATATTAACCCTCCTTTGATTTTAGTATAAAAAAGAGGAATACTCATCTGTATTCCTCTTTTCATTATAATGCTTGTTTAACGGCCGAAGGCTCATTGATGGTAACGCGCTTAATATCTGCGCCGAGCCCTGTAAGCTTTTCAACCAGGTCCTCATATCCGCGGTCGATAAGCTCGATGTTTTCGATTTCGGTTGTGCCTTTTGCTATGAGTCCTGCGATAACCATAGCGGCGCCCGCGCGAAGGTCATTAGCAAAAACAGGAGCGCTCTTTAGGTTCTCAACTCCCGAAACAACGGCAACCTTTCCGTCAACCTGAATATTGGCATTCATCATAGATAACTGCTCAACATATCTGAATCGATTATCCCAAACGCCTTCAGCAACAATGCTTGTTCCATCGGCTACCGAAAGAACGGTTGTTATCTGGGGCTGCATATCGGTCGGAAAACCGGGATGCGGCAGGGTAGTGATATTACACTTTTTGGGACGCTTGTCCATAGTTATACGAAGCGATTCATCAAACTCCTCGATAACCGCACCCATCTCGATGAGCTTGGCCGAAATAGATTCGAGATGCTTGGGGGTTATGTTATCGATAAGAACATCGCCGCCTGCGGCAGTAACCGCGGCCATATATGTTCCGGCTTCGATTTGGTCGGGTATGATGCTATAGTTGGTTCCGCCAAGGGTTTCAACTCCGCGAATCTTAATAACGCTCGTTCCGGCACCCATAATATCGGCGCCCATAGAGTTAAGGAAATTGGCGAGGTCAACTATATGCGGCTCTCTTGCGGCATTTTCAATAACGGTAAGTCCGCGAGCCTTAACGGCGGCCAACATAATATTAACGGTTGCGCCAACCGAAACCTTATCGAGATAAACGGGGCTTCCGATGAGTCTTGCCGCTCTTGCATCAACCATTCCGTTTTCCATCGTAACCTGTGCGCCAAGAGCCTCGAAGCCCTTAATATGAAGGTCGATGGGACGAACTCCGAAATCGCATCCTCCGGGAGGCGCAACCCTGGCTCGCTTGAATCTGCCGAGCATAGCACCGATAAAATAACTCGAAGCGCGCATACGCTTGGTCATCTCAAACGGAAGGGTAAAGGAGTTGATGTGAGATGGGTTAATCTCAACGGTATTTTTATTAATCATACGAACATCCGCACCCAGCTCGCGCAGGATACGGATGATAGCGAAAACGTCAGATATGTTGGGTAGGTTCTCGATGCGGCAAACTCCATCAGACAACAAAACTGCCGGCAGTATTGCTACTGCAGCATTTTTTGCGCCGCTTATCTTAACCGAACCTAAAAGGCGGTTGCCACCTGTAATTATATATTTATCCAATAAAGGCACTCTCCAAGCATTTACGTATAAATGTAGTATTGCCAAAGAAAAATCAATCAATATATATACATTATATACATATTGTATAGTTTTGTCAAACTATTTAAACAAAATATGGGAAACGGATTTTCCGCTTCCCATATTCTAAACGCAAAAAATCGCTTAATTAGTCGTCGTAGCGATATTCCTGCTGCTGTTTTTGCTGCTGATTCTTGTTCTGTTGATTCTTATTTTGGTTGTTCTGCTGATTCTTGTTTTTGTTCTGATTGTTTTGCTGATTCTTGTTCTGATTTTCCTGCATAAAAAATCACCCCGCTTTCAGACATATTATCGTCAAAAAACGGGGCGATTATACTATATTCCGAATAATACCTTTGCGTTGTTTTTAGTAATTTTCAAAACCTCATCAATCGGAACATTTTTAATTTCAGAAATTTTTTCGGCAACCCTTATTATCATACCGGAATGGCAAACCTTTCCGCGATATGGCTCGGGTGCGAGATATGGGGCATCGGTTTCAAGTAAAATTCGCTCAAGCGGCAAAACCTCGATAACCTCGCGCATAACCCGCGCATTTTTAAAGGTGGCAACTCCGCCAACACCAATATACATACCGATTTTAAGTATTTCCTTTGCCGTTTCTGCACTGCCCGAAAAGCAATGAACAACGCCCTTCGGCTTATGCTTTTGCAGTAATGAAAGGGTATCGGCGTGTGCCTCGCGGTCATGAACTATAGCGGGGAGCGAGAGCTCATTTGCCAACATAAGTTGAGCCTCAAACCAACGCTTTTGCAGCTCCATTCGGCTTTTATCCCAATAATAATCAAGTCCAATCTCGCCGATTGCAACAACTCCGTCGTGTGAGCAAAGGGACTTAAGCTCCTCAAGATTTGGCTCGCAGTCGGGCATGTTTTCGGGATGAAATCCAACCGCACAGTAGCAAAATGGGAAGCGCTCTCTTATATCGAAAACTCGTTTTGCCGAAACGGTATCAACCGCGCAGTTTATAACCGCCTCAACACCCATATCCCCGAGCTTTGATAAAAGCTCATCGCGAAAGCCATTAAAGCGCTCATCGTCATAGTGCGCGTGGGTATCGATTATTGCGCCGCGCGGCGCGGGATTTAAAACCTCAACAATATCCATTAGCGAACACGAGCTCCCGGGCCGATATCATCGGCAAAAATAACCTTAACATCGTTTTCGCCGGCATCGGCGGCTAAAATCATACCGTTGCTCTCAACTCCGCAAAGAACGGCGGGCTTCAGGTTGGAAACAACTATAACAGTTCTGCCGATAAGCTCCTCGGGCTTATAATAAAGCGCAATTCCCGAAGCAACCGTGCGGGGAGTTCCCGAACCGTCGTCAAGGGTAAGCTTTAAGAGCTTTTTAGCCTTCTTTATGGGTTCGCATGCAGTAACGCGCGCGGTAGTAAGTTCAACCTTTGCAAAGTCATCGATTGAAATTTGCGGAAGCGAAATAACGTTATCGTTTTTCTTTTCAGCGGCGGCCTTCTTTGCCTCTGCCTCAAGGGCCAATTCTGCCAACACCCTTTCGGCATCGAGACGAGCGAAAAGGGGAGTAGCGGCGCCAACAGTATAACTATCAACCGCACCGAACTCAAAGCCTTCGGTATCGCAACCGGTCTGTGCCTTAATGGATGCACTGCTTTCGGGCATAATGGGGAGGAGAAGATTTGCAAGAATACGAATGGATTCAAGCAGGTTATAAAGAACGGTATTTAGGCGTTCCTTATCATCCTCGTTTTTAGCAAGAGCCCAAGGCATGGTCTCATCGATATACTTGTTGCAACGACGTGCAAAATCCATAACGGCCGCAACAGCATCGGCATTCTTATAGTCATCCATAAGCTTTATATATTTCTCGGCAGTCTCGCGGGCGCAAGCGGCAAGCGATTCATCAAACTCGCCCGAAAGCTCGCCCTTATGAACCGTTCCGCCGAAATACTTATTGGTCATCGCGATGGTGCGGTTAACGAGGTTGCCGAGGGTATTCGCAAGGTCGGTATTAAACTTGGCAATAAATGCTTCGTAGGTTATGGTTCCGTCCTGCGCGAAGGGCATTTCAGAAAGCAGATAATATCTAACCGAATCGCTTCCAAAGCGGGCGGCAAGCTCATCCGCATATATAACATTACCGCGCGATTTGCTCATCTTATCCTCGCCAACCAAAACCCAAGGATGTCCGAGAACCTTTTTGGGCAGGGGCTCGCCGAGCGCCATAAGGATAATCGGCCAATAAATGGTATGGAAACGAACGATATCCTTTCCGATAACATGAAGGTCGGCAGGCCAATATTTTTTATACATATCACTGCTTCCATCGGGGTCATATCCGATTCCGGTTATATAGTTTGAGAGCGCATCAATCCAAACATAGATAACATGGCGGTCGTCAAACTCAACGGGAACACCCCATTTAAAGGAGGAACGCGAAACGCAAAGGTCTGCAAGTCCCGGCTTTAGGAAGTTATTAATCATTTCGTTTTTGCGCGATTCAGGCGCAATAAAATCGGGATTCTGCTCAAAATATTCGAGCAGCTTATCCTGATACTTGGAGAGACGCAGGAAATATGCCTCCTCCTTGGCATCAACAACCTCACGACCGCAATCGGGGCATTTGCCGTCAACCAATTGCGAGGGGGTAAAGAAGGATTCGCAGGGAACGCAATATTTTCCTGTGTATTCGCTCTTGTAGATATCGCCCTGGTCATAGAGCTTTTTAAATATCTTTTGAACAGCCTTTTCATGGTAATCATCGGTTGTTCTTATAAACTTATCATAAGAGGTTCCGAGCGAGTTCCAAACATCCTTAATAAGGCTTGAAACCTCATCAACGTATTCCTTCGGGGAAACGCCCTTTGCTTTAGCGCAGTCCTCAATTTTCTGGCCATGCTCATCCGAACCGGTCATAAAATAAACATCAAAGCCCATCATACGCTTGTAGCGGGCAATCATATCGGCCAAAACTATGTCATAAGCATTGCCGATATGGGGCTTTTGAGAACTGTATGCAATCGCAGTAGTAATATAAAACTTTTCTTTATTCATCAATTATTCCTTCTCTCTGGGGTTAAGGTCTGTAGAAAAACGGTGCTAAAAGAACCGTAATAAGTGAAGCCGCAAGATAAAGTGCAATATTGAGCGGAGTTAAATAAATGGCGAGGGTTCCGAGCGCCAAAGCGGCAAAAGCGGCGATTCCCGCAAATGCAAGAATAATATGAAGTGCGGCCATTATGGCGGTGAGCTTCTTCATTTTTATCGATGCGGTAACTATCGATGCAATGCCTGTGGCTTTGCCGTCGAAAGCGGCCTTGGCAGGTATGCTCTCGCGGAACTCGGTTTGCTCCTTATACATTCGAATGCTTCCGGATTGCATTATCTTAACAAAATCCTCGGGAAGTCCGAAATAGTCGCAAAGCATCTCTTCGGTAACGTTGGGGTCGCAGTTGTTAACAAGTAAAACAACTCCGGTTCTTGTAAGTCTGCGAAGCTCGTTTTCAATATCGCGGTCGGCCTCGTAGCCAACTATAAGCAGGGCACAGGGGCGACCATCCGATGCAACATAAACGGGGAAATAACCGTTGCGGAGAATCTTTTTATCAACCTCAACCGAGGGAACCGAAACGCCGTGAGTTTCCATGAGTGTTCGGTTGCCGATAAGGATGGAATGGTCTCCAACCCAACCCGAAATGCCTAAACGATTTTCATATTTAACCGAATCGGCAGGGGGAAGAACATAATCCTCACTGGTACGGGCAATTCTTCTGAAAACATGGCCGAGCGGGCTGTTTATCGAGGTTGTCACCGCGGCGGCATTAAATATGGTCTCATCCAAATTGTTGGGACTTAAGACCTTCATATCATACATTTTAACCCTGCCGCGCGGGAAAATACTGTTAATATCAAACGTAACAGCGTTTACCTGCTCAATTTCAGTAGCGGCTTTGTAGCCTGTGAGCATTGCGCCATAGCGAGCGAGTCGTCCGGTTGCCATCTTGTGGGGCAGAGTTCCGATAAGCGCGGCGGTAAAGGGCGCGCTTATCGCGGTAAATGCCGCAAAGAGATAAAGCGCAAAAACGGCCGATTCGGAAATAAATCCATAAACCGCCAACATAGCCGCAACAACGGTTGTTATAATCGCGGCAACACAAGCCTTGCCCGAGAACGGGTCGGAATATTGTGTGTTTTTAAGGAATCTTGTGATATTAATAGTTCTGCGACCGGAGGCCACAAGTGCCTCGCCTTCAACCGCATCATGAGCGATAGCATAAGAACCGTTTTCCTCATCAATAAGGGTGAGAGCGTATTTATCCTGGTCGTTGGCAATCTGCAAAAATCCTATAAGTCTGCGCTTTGCGGCGCTGCGCTTTCCAAACAACGAGAAAAACATTCCAATCGCCGAAAGGAAACCGAATTGAGCCAAAACATAATTCTGATTTAATATGCAGAAAATTCCATACGCGAGTGAAGCAAGGGTGCTGACCGCGACGGGCATATCAGAACCGCATTTTTTAATAAAAGGAGCGGCAAGACCTTTGAAAATATCTATGTTAATTAACGCGCAAAGTGCGGTTGCCGCAGTTGTTGCAATAAGATATGTCTGCGGGTCGGCTTCGCGGGTAGCGGCGGTAAACGGGGTCGCAAAAATTGTTAAAGCGACCGCGATTATAAGGGTAAAGAACAGGCGAATATTAAGCTTTCTGACCGCCGAGCGCAGTTCGTTCTCAATCGGAACCGCATCGGCCGCCGTTTCATAATCGCCAAACAGTTCTTCATCATCCGGTTCCTCAACCATAGCGGGTTTACTGCTTGATACTATGTCGTTTTGAGAGTCGAATTCGGGAACAGGCATCGTATCGCCTAAACCAAAACTAATGGTGCTGCCATCGGCAATGCTACGGCTGCTTTCGCCAACAGGGGTGAAAACGGCGGTGCTTTGGTCGGCTTCTGCCGTCTTATCAGACAGTGCGGTAAAGGCGATGGTTGCGCCCTCATCGTTTTCACTGGAACGGTCTTCATCCGCAAAACGGTATTGATAATTTTTAACCTCTTCGCTCTCCATCGGGATTTCCTCTGCGGCATGAGAGGGAAGGCGGAAGCCTTCAACGGGCGAAACCCCATCCTCAAACGAGGGCTTTGCTTCCTCTGTGGGAGCTTCGGCAACAGGAGCCTCTGCGGCAGGGGTCTCAACAACAGGAGCGGGAGCAGATATAGTCTCTGCGGGCTTTTCCTCTCGCTTTGCTTCGCCGCCATATAGCTTGCTTATTCTTTCCTGTGCGCGGCGCTCGGCCTCTGCGATTATATTCTCAACGCTATCGAGCGAATATGCAGGTTGATTTGTAAGTATCGGCGAACCCTTATCATCCGCAACAAACTGCGAGCAACGCGAAAGAAGCGATTCGGTCTGCTTTTTAACCTCGTCGGATTTAGCGTCGGTTTCGCTCGGCTCAACCTTTCGGGCATCCATCATTTTTTTATAGAGCGATTCTCCCGCCGAATGCATCGGAATTTCGGTTGCAGGCTTTGCGGGCTCTGCGCCCAAAACCTCATCGGCCGTAAGTGCATGCGGCGCACGATTAATGTCCTGACGTTTTCCGATAGGGAGTATACCCTCATCCGAAAGGCTAAAGTTTTCCTTTATAACGTCGTCGGAGTAATCGCCGTATATGTGTTTGTCTTTTCTAGGAAAAAGTCCCATAACTTTAATTTATCCCCCTAAAAAGTTATATTCCTAAAACTATTTGTTTCTTTGGTCTGCAACCTCATACATAAGAACACCGGCTGCAACCGAAGCATTAAGTGAATTAATCTTTCCATACATCGGAAGGCTAACGATTCCGTCGCATTTTTTTGCAACCAGTCGGCCTATTCCTTTGCCCTCGTTTCCGATAACAAGAGCGGTAGCTCCGCGGAAATCAAAGCTGTGTCGGTCGGCGCCGCCCATATCGGCTCCATAAACCCAAACACCCTTTTCCTTTAGTGCATCAATGGTGTTAGCGATGTTGGTAACCCTGGCAACGAGCATATATTCAAGCGCACCACTGGCCGATTTTGCAACCGTCATATTAAGCGATGCAGCTCTGCGCTCGGGGATTATAATTCCGTGAACCGCGCAGGCCTCGGCCGTTCTTATGATTGCACCGAGGTTATGCGGGTCTTCGATTTCATCGCAAATGATTATAAAGGGCGGCTCGCCTTTATCCTCGGCGGCCTTAAGTATATCCTCAACCTTGCAATAGCTGTGTGATGCTATCATAACAGCAACACCCTGGTGAACGGCACCGCCGCACATAAAATCAAGCTTTTGCGGCGAAACCTCTTTAATGAGAATGCCCTTTTGCTTGCATTTGGCTATTATTGCGGTAACCGAGCCACCCTCGGTTCCGTGAGCTATTATGAGTCGGTCAATTTCTCGGCCCGAGCGAATCGCCTCGAGAACCGCGTTGCGACCGGCTATTATGTTGGAAGTGCTCGTGTTATCGTTCATGTTTATCCCTTCAAAGCATAATAAGTGATTATAGTTAACTATATTATAACATACTGATATAAAAAATAAAAGGGGCAAGTTTCAAAAAAGAGGGAAACTTTTTGAAAAAAATTTATCCTCCGGGGAATACTGTTTTAGGAGGTAGATTTTATGAGCAAAAAGATTAAAAATATCCAAGGAATCAGGCTTATTGATTCGCGCGGAAACCCAACCGTAGCCGCCGAAGTAATCCTTGAGGACGGAAGCCGCGGTTTTGCCGTTTCGCCTTCGGGCGCATCAACGGGAGAATATGAGGCATATGAACTGCGCGATTTTGAGGAAAAGCGCTATAAGGGTCGCGATGTCAGCAGGGCAGTAGCATCGGTAAACGGCGAAATTAATAAGGCCCTTTGCGGTATGGAATGCGACCGCCAAATGCGAATAGATAAAACCCTTATTGAGCTAGATGGAACCGAGAATAAATCCCGCCTTGGCGCCAATGCGATTTTGGCCGTTTCGCTCGCTTGTGCAAAGGCGGCGGCCGAATCATATAAAATGCCGCTATACCGCTATATAGGCGGTTTTTCGGGCAGTTGGATACCAACCCCGATGATGAATATTCTAAACGGCGGAGCCCATGCCGCAAACAATATCGATATTCAGGAATTTATGATAGTTCCCATCGGTGCTTCAAACATAACCGAAGCGATGCGAATGGGTTGCGAAACCTATCATACCTTGGGCGAAATGTTAAAAAAGCGGGGGCTTTCCTGTGGTGTTGGAGATGAGGGCGGTTTCGCGCCCAACCTTTCGGATGATAGCGAGGCCATCGAGCTTATAATTGAAGCCATAGAAAAGGCAGGCTATAAAACCGATGAAATAAAAATAGCCCTCGATGTTGCGGCCAGTGAATGGGCGGCATCCGAGGGAACCTATACAATGCCCAAACGCGGCATAACCCTTACCAATGAGCAGATGATTTCGATGTATAAGGATATGATGAAAAAATATCCGATAATCTCTATTGAGGATGGCCTTGGCGAGAACGATTGGGTAGGTTGGGAACGTATGACCGATGTTCTCGGAAACGATTTGGCTTTGGTGGGGGATGACCTTTTTGTAACCAATGAAAAGCGCCTTAAAAAGGGCTTTACCAATAAATCGGGCAACAGTATTCTCATAAAACCCAACCAAATAGGAACCTTGAGCGAAACGGTTAATGTAATTAAGCTTGCAAAGCATCATGGATATCAAATAGTAGTTTCCCATCGTTCGGGCGAAACCGAGGATACAACCATCGCCGACCTGGCGGTTGGTATTAATGCAACAAGAATTAAAACAGGCGCACCCGCCCGAAGCGAGCGAACCGCAAAATATAACCGTCTTATCATGATAGAGAGGGAACTGCGAATATAAAGAAAAAACGCTCTGCCGGAGCAGAGCGTTTTTTTGATTTTAAATGGATTCTTATGCCAACTCAGCGAAGTACTTAATGGTACGAACCATCTGGCTGGTGTAAGAGTTCTCGTTATCATACCAGGAAACAACCTGAACCTGATAGGTATCCTCGTCAATTTTTGCAACCATAGTCTGGGTAGCATCGAAGAGAGAACCATAGGTGATACCGATGATATCGGAAGAAACGAGCTGCTCCTCGGTGTAACCGAAGGAAGCAGAAGAAGCAGCCTTCATAGCAGCATTGATGCCTTCCTTGGTAACATCCTTGCCCTTAACAACAGCAACGAGAAGGGTGGTAGAACCGGTCGGAACCGGAACGCGCTGTGCAGAACCGATGAGCTTGCCGTTGAGCTCCGGAATAACAAGACCGATAGCCTTTGCAGCACCGGTAGAGTTCGGAACGATGTTAGCAGCAGCGGCACGAGCACGACGAAGGTCGCCCTTTCTGTGGGGACCGTCGAGAACCATCTGGTCGCCGGTGTAAGCATGAACGGTGGTCATGATACCGCTCTGGATGGGAGCGTAATCATTGAGAGCCTTAGCCATGGGAGCGAGGCAGTTGGTGGTGCAGGAAGCAGCCGAGATGATGGTGTCATCAGCAGTGAGGGTGTCCTCGTTAACGCTGAAAACAACAGTCTTAAGGTCATTGCCTGCGGGAGCAGAAATAACAACCTTTTTAGCGCCTGCATCGATGTGAGCCTGGCTCTTTTCTTTAGAGCAGTAGAAACCTGTGCACTCGAGAACAACGTCAACGCCGATTTCTCCCCAGGGAAGGTCAGCAGCATTCTTCTCAGCATAGATCTTGATGGTCTTACCGTCAACAGTGATGCTGTCTTCGCCTGCAACTACGGTGTCAGCCTTAGCATAACGACCCTGAGCGGAATCGTATTTGAGAAGGTGAGCGAGCATAGCGGGGCTGGTAAGATCGTTGATAGCTACGATTTCATAGCCTTCTGCGCCGAACATCTGACGGAAAGCCAGACGGCCGATGCGTCCAAATCCATTAATAGCAACTTTAACCATTGGAAAAACCTCCTAAAATTTTTACAAGAGTATTTTACCCCAAACTTTCTTATTTTGCAAGCAGTTTTGTCATTATTTTAACAAAACTGTTGATTTTATCCGTAATTAGGGCAAAAAATCCGCCCGAAGTTATAGAAATTGAGGAAAAATGATGCAATTTTTACCAACTGAAGATATGAAAAAAACGGCAAAGCGGCGAGAAGCGATATATCTAAATCTCGAAAAATATGGTATGAGCGAAAATCTAAAGCGCGAATTCAGAAAAATTTTCATCCATGAGGGCGAGCTTTATGCCGATGATTTTTTTGGAAATTTTAATATTTCCGAACTCGCGGAATCGGTTTTTTGTTCGGCCGTTTTTTATAATGCACTATCGGGAAGACTTATATTTTGCCGCATAAGCGGAAAGGGTGTATTTGGGGTTAATCGCCGCCTTTTTGATGCCGCGGTTTTATCCATAGCCGCCGCGGCCGAAAATGGTTCATTGCTTTCCTTTTCCCTTATGGGAAACTATGCGCGAATAGGCCTTTCAAAAGCGCGAAAAAGCATCGAAAATGATGCCGCCCTATTGCTTGGGGGAATAACCTTTCGCGAGTTAAAAAAAGGCGCCGCCGCCATCTTTTTTCCATTGTCTTACGGGGCGGAGCAAAAACCTGCAAAAATAAAAACGGAACACCTGTGGGGCAGGTATTCCGCTTCATCTTTTTTTATTGAGTAATGCTCTCTATTACCGCTTCAGCTATCCGAATTCCGTCAACCGCGGCCGACATAATTCCTCCCGCATATCCGGCGCCTTCTCCGCAGGGAAAAAGTCCATGCAGAGAGGGGCTTTGGAAGGTATCATTTCGAAGAATTCTAACCGGCGAGGATGACCGCGTTTCGGGGAAGGTAAGTCGCGCAGAATCGCTATCGAAGCCTTCGATTTTTTTGCCGAAAATTTTAATTCCTTCGATAATCGAATCAGCGATATTTCCGGGTAGAATTTCCCTCATATCGCATTCTGCGGTATTGGGTAAAACCGAGGGACTAACTGCTTTTTTCGGGCTTTTTCCCAGCATTTTTCCGAATGTGGTTGTGGGAACCGCTCCATACGCTGCCGAAAAGGCCTTTTGCTCTATTTCGCGTTGGAACGAAACTCCCGCCAAAACATCATCGCCCGGCAGTTCATCGGGCCTTATATCGGCCAAAACCGCACTGTTGGAGTTCTCGCCGTCACGCGCAGAATAACTCATTCCGTTAACCGCAATTCCGCCCGGCTCGCTTGAAGCATTAATAACAACCCCGCCGGGGCACATACAAAAGGTATAAACTCCGCGACCGTTATCGAGGTGTGTTGCAAGCTTATAATCGGCGGCTCCGAGCGCGGGATGTCCCGCAAAATCGCCATATAAAGCACGGTCGATATCGGCTCTTTTATGCTCGATTCTGGCTCCGACCGAAAAGGCCTTTCGCTCCATAAGAATATCATTTTCCTTTAGCATAAAAAAGGTGTCTCTTGCCGAGTGGCCTGTTGCTAAAATGAGATGAGAGCAGGGTATAATATCGCGGTTATCTCCGCAGTAGATTTCGATTTCCGAGATTTTACCGTCGGTCGATAAAATATTATTAAGTCGGCTCGAGAATCTAACCTCGCCGCCGAGCGCGATTATCTCGTTTCTCAAATTTTTAACTATTTCAACCAAACGGTCGGTTCCTATATGGGGCTTCGCATCGATAAGAATTTCGTCCTTTGCTCCAAATCGAACAAATTCCTCTAAAACCGCGCGGCATCGGATATTTTTAATGCCTGTATTTAGCTTGCCGTCCGAAAAAGTTCCCGCTCCGCCTTCGCCAAACTGAACATTCGACTCGGCAGACAGAGGGCCGCCGCTAAAAAACCTCTCGACCGATTTTTTGCGCTCGTCTACCGCTTCTCCGCGTTCTATAACAATCGGTCGCAATCCTGCGCGGGCGAGCGTTAAAGCGGCAAACATTCCCGCAGGTCCAAAGCCTACAACTATCGGCCGGGTAGGGGAGGAAATACCGGTTTTCCATTCGTATTTTTCCTCATTAAAAATATGAGCCTTTTTGCATTTCTTTATCGCAAAGCCCTCATCGCAGTTGAGCGATACGATTACCGAGCAACAAAAATGAACATCCGATTTGCGTCTTGCGTCAACCGATTTGCGATATAGCGAGGCGCTTTTTATTTTGTTTTCGTTTATTTTTAGCTCCCTTGCCGCAACCGCGTGAAAATCGCTCGGAAAGTCCTCGAGCGGCAGGTGAATATCGTTAATTATTATCATCCCAAAAACTCCACTGCACCCATTGCGGCCGCATATCCGCTCGACCAAGCCCATTGCAGATTAAATCCGCCGCAATCGCCGGTTATATCAAGAATCTCTCCCGCCGCAAAAAGACCGGGTATTTTCTTATACATAAGGCTCTCGCAGTCAAATTGGTCGGTATATAATCCGCCCATCGAAGCTTGTGAATTATTAAAGCCGGTATTGCCTAAAACGGAGCAACCAAAGGCCTTTGCGACCGAGCAAATTTTCTTTAAATCGGCATCGCTTAAATTCTTAACCTCATCGCCCAAAGAGATTCCCGCTCTTTTGATAATAACCTGTCCGAGACGCTTGTTTATAAGCCCCGAAAGGAACTCATCATTTTTACGCGAAAGCAAGGCTTTTTTGCGGTTTTTGAGCAGGGAATAAAGCTCGTCAAACTCATATTCGCTCATAAGGTCGAGCTTTATTTCATCGCCGTTCTTTGCGTGACCCGAAAGCTGTAAAACAGGGGGGCCCGAAAGTCCGTAATCGCAGAAAAGCGTTTCACCGAAATCGCTCTTTATAAGCTTGCCGCCGCGCATTAGCGAAACCGTAGCATCGGTTTTGATTCCCTTTAGTTGGCGAACAAAATCGGTATCGGTTTTCAGTTGAACAATAGCGGGGGAAACGCGGGCACTGCGGGCTCCCAGTTTGTTTAAAATTTCGAGTCCCTTACCGTCGCACCCAAGCTTTATTCCGCCCGATAAAAGCCCCGTTGTTACAATAACCGCCTTGGCCGAAAAGCTCTTGTCTGCGGCCCAAAGGCAAAAGCCGTTACCCTTTTGCTTTATATCGGTAACAGTGGTTTCAAAAATAGTCTTAATTCCCAGCTGGTCGGCGCGGAAACGAAGCGCATCAACAACGCTTGCCGCCTGAAGCGAGCGGGGATATCCCTTATCGCCCTCAAAAATTACGGGAACGCCTATTTCATCAAAAAAACGGCAGGTGTCATTAACCGAAAAGCGCTTAAAAAACGGCAAACAAAACTGCGGGGCAGAGCCATAATAGTTCTCCTCCGTAGTGTTTTTATTGGTTATATTGCAACGGCCGTTACCCGTTAGCGCTATCTTTTTGCCAACTCGGTCGAGCCGCTCGATGATAGCAATATTCAAATTTTTATTTGCCTGCTTTGCGGTTATTGCGGCCATCATTCCTGCCGCACCGCCGCCTATTACGCATATATCAAATACCATTTTAAAACCACCTGCTTTTCTGATTTTCATAATGCCATAAAGTAAAAGAAATGTCAATAAATTACGGCTTTACAAAACCTCATACTCGTGCTAAAATATATAAGAACACTTGTTCTAAAATTCTCGAAAGGAGCGGCAATATGGATAGAACCATTCTCCATTGCGACCTTAACAATTTTTTTGCCTCGGTCGCGGTGCTCGATAATCCAACAATTAAAAACTGTCCCATTGCCGTAACGGGAAGCACAGAGGAGCGCCACGGAATAGTCCTGGCCAAAAACGAGTTGGCAAAATCCTTCGGTGTTGTAACGGCCGAGGCTACCTGGCAGGCCAAGAAAAAATGTCCCGAGCTCGTTTGTGTTCCGCCTAATTACCATCGCTATAACGAGGTATCTATGGCGGTTCGCGAGATTTATTTGAGATATAGCGATATGGTTGAACCCTTTGGAATAGATGAATGTTGGCTTGATGTAACGGGAAGTAGGCTCCTTTTTGGAAGCGGAACCGAAATAGCCGAAAAAATTCGAGCCGCCGTTAAGCGGGAGATAGGGGTAACCGTTTCGGTTGGTGTTAGCTTTAATAAGGTTTTTGCCAAACTCGGCTCCGACCTCAAAAAACCCGATGCCGTAACCGAAATATCCCGTGAAAATTATAAAGAAAAGGTTTGGCCGTTGCCCGCCGATGTGCTCTTGGGGGTAGGTCGCTCAACAAAAAAACAACTCAATTCTCTCGGAATATTTACGGTTGGAGAAATAGCCGCCGCAGGTAAAGAGGTTTTAAAAAACCGAATGGGAAAAATGGGGGAGCAGCTTTATTTGTTTGCAAGCGGAGAGGATACCTCGCCTGTTGCCGCCGAGCAGCCCATTCCTAAAAGTGTTGGCCGAACAACAACTCTGCCCGCCGATTTGAACTCTGCCGATGAGGCTTGGCCCGTAGTTCTCTCCCTCGCGGAGGATATTTCGGCAAATCTCCGCCGCCATGGGCTTTATTGCGGCGCAGTTCAGGCGCATATCAGAACCTTCGATTTAAATACAAAAGAGTTCCAGGCCGCCCTGACTGCGCCAACGCAGAGCAGTCTTATAATGGCAAATAAATGTATGGAACTGATAAATGATAACTTTGGCTTCTCGGTTCCTCTGCGTTCGATAGGCTTTAGAGCAATAAATCTTAAGAATTCAACCTCTGCATATCAAACCGATATTTTTACCGATTTTAAAGAAACCGAGGAGCGAGAAGAGGTGGAGGATAGAATTTTTGAGATTAAGAAAAAATACGGTAAGGGAAGCATAGTTCGCGGAACAACCGTAAATACCCATATTCGCGACCGCGATGAATAAAAAAGACAGCAGGTATTAACCCTGCTGTCTTCTTTTTAAATAGTCCTCTAAAATTATGGTTGCCGCAACGGCATCAACAATCTCTTTGCGTTTTTTGCCGCGTGTATCGGTATAGTTTAGCGCGGTATGAGCCGAAACGGTGGTGCATCTCTCATCCCATAAGACCAACGGCAGGGAACACATCTCCGAAAGCCGCTTTCCAAGCGCCTCGCATTCCTGCGCCTTAAAGCCTGCCGAGCCATCCATATTTCTCGGATAACCAACAACCAAAAGCTCCGCGCCCAGTTCCTTTGCCTTCTCGCAAAGCTTATCAAGGAGCTTATCCTTGTTGTATTCCTTTATAACTCCCTTCGGAAAAGCAAAGCTCTCGCCCTTATCGCAAACCGCGATTCCGGTTCTTGCGTCTCCAAGGTCAACCGACATTATTATCATAAAAACCTCGCAAAACGGTATTTTTTCTTATTATATAATACAAAAATATTGCCGTCAAGCAAAAAGCGCTTTAGCAATTTAAACTAAATTCGTTTTCGCGCCTTGACAAGGAAAAAATTGAGTAATATAATTTAGGCTAATAAATAATAAATAGGGGAGATTATGATGAATATTATCAAAAAATTTCTTAACCGTTTATTTATCGATGGCCTAACCGGAATGGCGCATGGCCTGTTTGCAACCCTCATAATCGGAACAATAATCGACCAGATCGGCGATATAATCGGCGGAACGGTTGGTGCCTATCTTGTTCAAATCGGCGGAGTTGCGATGGTGGCAACCGGAATGGGCATAGGAACAGGCGTGGCCGCTAAACTTAAGGCCTCTCCGCTTGTAACCGTATCGGCCGCCGTTGCGGGTATGGTTGGTGCCTTTGCGGGCAAGGGATTCGAGAAGATTGCAGTTGGAATCCCCGGTGAGCCGCTTGGAGCTTTTGTTGCTGCCTATGTTGCGGTTGAAATCGGAATGCTCGTTTCGGGCAAGACCAAGGTTGATATTATTGTAACACCCCTTTGTGCAATATTGCCGGGCGCTATCGTAGGCATCTATTTAGGAACTCCGATTGCGAAATTTATGTATACCCTCGGCGAACTTGTTAACGTTAATGTCGCGGAGCATCCGATAATGGGTGGTATGGTTGTTTCGGTTCTGATGGGTATGATTCTAACCCTTCCGATAAGCTCGGCTGCCATAGGTCTTTCTATGGGAATAAGCGGGCTTGCCGCGGGCGCCGCAACGGTTGGTTGCTGCTGTAATATGGTGGGCTTTGCCGTTGCAAGCTACCGCGAAAACAAGGTTGGCGGTTTAATATCGCAGGGAATAGGAACCTCTATGCTTCAGGTTCCCAATATCGTTAAAAAACCGATAATTTGGCTTCCTGCAATACTTTCAAGCGCTATTTTAGGCCCGATAAGCTCAGCCGTCCTCGGAATGGTAAGCAATCCTACCGGCTCGGGTATGGGCTCGGCAGGTCTGGTTGGTCAGTTCTCTTGCTATACCTCGATGGTAGGAGCCGGCTTCACCCCGGTTGTAACCCTGATTGAAATAGCAGTTATGCATTTTGTCCTTCCCGCAATTTTCGCCCTCGCAATTTCCGAGGGAATGCGTGCGCTCAAGCTTATAAAATACGGCGATATGAAGCTTAGCGCTTAAGGAGCCCTTTATGAACGAAAAAGAACGTGCCTTAAAGGCAGTCCTGCTTTTTGAAAAAGAGTATCCCGATGCTATTTGCTCTCTTCAGTATACCGATGCGTTTCAGTTGCTTATAGCAACCCGCCTTTCGGCTCAATGCACCGATGCGAGGGTAAATATGGTAACCCCTGCGCTATTTGCGCGTTTTCCCGATGCAAAGGCATTTGCGAATGCCGATGTCAGCGAGGTAGAGGAGCTTATTAAAACCTGCGGACTATATAAAACCAAGGCTCGCGACCTGATTGGAATAGGTAAGGGTATAGTTGAGCGTTTTGGCGGTGTTGTTCCCGATAAAATCGAGGAGCTGATAACCCTTCCGGGCGTTGGCAGAAAAACCGCCAACCTCGTTTGCGGCGATGTTTACGGTAAACCCGCCGTTGTTGCCGATACCCATTTTATCCGCCTTTCCAATCGATTGGGCTTTGTTAAAACCCGCGACCCGCTTCGCGTTGAAAACGAAATGCGAAAAATCCTCCCGCCCGAACATTCAAATGATTTTTGCCATCGTGCAGTGCTGCATGGCCGCGCCGTTTGCACAGCGCGAAAAGCAAACTGCGATAAATGTTGCTTGGCGGAGGTTTGCAAAAAAATAATTTAAAAGGAGTCATAAGTTATGCAGAAAAGAGTTGCAGCAATACATGATATTTCAGGCTTTGGTAAGTGTTCGCTTACCGTTGCTCTGCCCATAATTTCCGCCGCAGGAGTTGAAACCGCGGTTATCCCAACCGCAGTTTTATCAACCCATACAGGCGGATTCAAGGATTTCACCTTCCGTGACCTAACCGAGGATATTGTTCCCATTGCAAAGCATTGGAAGGCAGAGGGTATCCGTTTTGATGCAATATATACCGGCTATCTCGGCTCTTTTCGTCAGATTGACCTCGTTTGCGAGATAATAGATATCCTCCGCGATGAGGAAACTGTAGTCGTTGTTGACCCCGTTATGGCCGACCATGGCAAACTTTATCAGATTTTCCCCGCCGATTTCCCGCAGGGAATGAAAAAGCTTTGTGCAAAGGCCGATATCGTTATCCCGAATCTAACCGAAGCCTGTCTTATGCTCGGAATCGAGTATAAAGAAGGCGTGTTTACAGAGGAATATGTTGCCGAAATTTTAACGGGTCTTAAAAATATGGGAGCAAAGCTTCCGATTCTAACCGGCGTTTATTTCGATGATAAAAAGCTTGGTGCCGCCGCGCTCGAAAACGGTATGATTAAATATGCCTTTGCCGACCGCGTTGATGCGATGTATCACGGAACCGGTGATGTTTATGGCAGTGCTCTCATAGGCGCATTGATGAACGGCAAGAATATAAAAGAATCGATGCAGATTGCCGCCGAGTATACAAGCGGTTGCATTCGCAGAACCAAGGATTTCCAGCCTGAACGAACCTATGGCGTTGATTTTGAAAACGAGCTTCCGAAATATATAAAACTTTTGGGTAAGTAAATGAGTATTTTTGATAGAACCGATATGCTCCTCGGCCGTCAAAGCCGCGAAAAACTAAATAATATGCATGTCGCGGTTTTCGGCATTGGCGGCGTAGGCTCTTTCGTTTGTGAAGCGCTTGCCCGCGCGGGAATAGGGGAGTTAACCCTTATCGATAGCGATACCGTAAGCGAGAGCAATATTAACCGTCAGTTAATAGCGCTCCATAGCACCATAGGGCATAAAAAAACCGCAGTTATGGCCGAGCGAATCGCTGATATAAACCCCGAAATCAAGGTGAATTGCCATGATATTTTCTTTTCGCCCGAAACCGCGGGGAATATCGATTTTTCGCAGTTTTCCTTTGTTGTTGATGCGGTTGATACAGTATCGGCAAAACTGCTCATAATCGAAAAATCGCGCGATTTGGGTATACCCGTTATATCCTCGATGGGAACAGGCAACAAGCTCGACCCAACAGCCTTTCGCATTGCCGATATCGAAAAAACCTCGGTTTGCCCTTTGGCTCGCGTAATGCGCTATGAACTTAAAAAGCGCGGCATTAAGGGCGTTCGAGTTCTCTATTCAACCGAGCAACCGATAGAAACAGGCGAGCGAACCCCCGCGAGTATTTCTTTTGTTCCGTCGGTTGCGGGGCTTATAATAGCGGGCGAAGTAATTAAAGAGTTGATAAAAAAGGAATGTTAGCATTCCTTTTTTTATTGCAGTTTTTAAAAATATATGGTAATATAATTTGAATAGTAATAAATGGGAGGCGATAATATGTCTGATAAACGTCCAATCGGAGTTTTCGATTCCGGTCTTGGGGGATTAACGGTTGTTAAAGAACTAAAAAAGGTTCTGCCCCAAGAAACCATCGTTTATTTCGGTGATACAGGTCGTGTTCCCTATGGAAACAAGAGCCGCGAAATAATAAGGCGATATGCGCTTCAGGATGAGCGACTTCTCTTATCAAACGGTGTTAAGCTTATAATCGCCGCCTGCGGAACCGTCTCCTCGGTCGCCAAGGATACCGAGAGCGAGCTTCCCGTTCCGTTTGTTGAGGTTGTATCCCATGCGGCTTTGGCTGCAACAAAAGCAACCAAAAACAAAAAAATCGGTGTTATCGGAACTGCGGCAACCATTAAAAGCCGCGCCCATCGCAACTATATTTTAAGCCATATGCCCGATGCCGAGGTGTATGAAAACAGTTGTCCGCTTTTCGTTCCCCTGGTCGAGGAGGGAATAACCTCGGTCGGCGATACTATGGCAGTTGAGGCCGCCAAAAGATATTTAGAGCCGATAATCAAAGAGGGAATTGATACCCTGATTTTAGGATGCACCCATTATCCCGTTTTAAGCGAGGTTATCCGAAAAATATGCGGAGATGGTGTAACCCTAATCAATATGGGCGAGGCAACCGCCGCTTATGTAAAGGAATTTATGACCGAAAACGATATGTTGTCACAAGAGCGCACAGCGCCTGACCGATATCTTGTAAGCGATAAATCGGAATCCTTCTCCGAAATGGCCAGAACTCTTTTGGGAAGCGATGATATCGAGGCAGAAACGGTGGATATTGAAAAGATATGAAAAAGGTTAAGATTCTGCTTAAAACCGTAACCGTTGCGGATGGTGAGCGCGATGAGAATGTGTTTACCTATAGCGGTGAGCTGGAGGAGCAAAACGGTGCCTTCTATCTGCGCTATAGCGAGATAAGCGATGAGGCAAAAACCAATACCGTTATAAAAGCCTGTGATAAAAAGGTAATAATAACCCGAACAGGCGCCTTCGGAAGTGTTATGAAGATAGAAGAAGGGGTAACTAACAAAACCGAGTATAAAACCCCTTATGGCGCATTTTTAATGGCCGTTTGCGGTGAAAAATGCAAAAACGATTTAAAACAAAAAGGAACCCTTTTGGCCGAATATACCCTCTTTAATGAATCGGGGGTTATCGGCAAAAATGAGATTGAGATAAAAATAAAAGAGGTATAAAGATGTCACTTATAGTTAAAACCGTTGAGGAACAGATAAAGGAGCTTATCTCTGCGGCCGCAGAGCAGGCGATGAAAAAGGGCGAGCTTCCCGAAGCGGAGCTTACTGCCTATTCAATCGATACTCCGTCCGACCCGTCGCATGGCGATTTCGCACTCAATTGTGCGCTTGCTTGGTCGCGAGTTTTCCGTAATGCTCCCCGCAAGATTGCTGAAACCTTAATGGCGAATGCAAATCTTGAGGGAACATATATCGACCGTTTCGAGATAGCGGGTCCCGGATTTATAAATCTTTTCCTCTCGGACTCCTATTATGCCGATATCGTAAATGATATAAACGAAAAAGGCGAGAACTATGGCCGCAGTAATGTAGGCGAGGGCAAGAGTGTTTTGGTTGAGTTTGTTTCGGCCAACCCAACAGGCCCCATGCATATCGGTAATGCCCGCGGCGGCGCGCTTGGTGATTGTCTTGCCGCCGTTATGGATTTTGCAGGCTATAAAACCGAACGCGAGTTTTATATCAATGATGCAGGAAACCAGATAGAAAAATTCGGTCTTTCGCTTGATTTGCGCTATCTGCAGATATACAAAGAGGGTATCGAGATGCCCGAGGATTCGTATCATGGCGCCGATATTATCGCCCATGCCGAGGCCTTTGCCGCCGAGTTTGGCGACAGCTTTGTTGATAGGAGCGAAAAAGAGCGCCGCGCCGCTTTGGTTGAGTTCGCTCTGCCTAAAAATATTCAAGCGCTTCATGATGACCTTCTTAAATACCGCATCGAATATGATACCTGGTTTAAAGAAAGCAGTCTGCATCAGTCAGGCGAAACCATGCGTATTATCGAAAAGCTAAAGGAAAGCGGCCATACCTATGAAAAAGAGGGCGCACTTTGGTTCTCGGGCGCCGATTTCGGCAGTGAGGACTTTGTTCTCGTTCGTTCAAACGGCTTCCCGACCTATGTAGCCCCCGATATCGCTTATCATTATAATAAGCTCGTAACCCGTGGCTTTGATAAGGCAATTAATATCTGGGGTGCCGACCATCATGGCTATGTTCCGCGTCTTAAAGCCGCGCTTTCGGCTCTCGGAATCGATGCCGATAAGCTCGATGTTGTGCTTATGCAGATGGTTCGTCTTGTTAAGGGCGGAGAGGTTATAAAGGCTTCTAAACGTTCGGGTAAGGCAATAACCCTCGTAACATTGCTCGAAGAGGTTCCGATTGATGCCGCAAGATTTTTCTTTAACCTCCGCGAACCCAATAGCCACTTCGATTTTGACCTTGATTTAGCGGTTGAACAGTCCAACCAAAACCCTGTTTATTATGTTCAGTATGCTCATGCCCGTATCTGCAGCATATTGCGTAATTTAGCCGAGGAGAATATAACTCCCCGCGAATGCAAAAAAGAGGAGCTTATGCTTCTGAAGGCTCCCGAGGAGCGCGAGCTTATAAGCCTGCTTGCCGCATTCACCAAAACGGTTGAAATCTCGGCCGCGGCCTATGACCCCGCAAAGCTTACCCATTATGCAACCTCGGTTGCCGCGCAGTTCCATAAGTTCTATAACAACTGCCGTTGCAAGTGTGGCGATGAGAGCCTTATGCAGGCTCGTCTGGCGCTCTGCCTTGCGACCGGAACCGCAATAAGAAACCTGCTTTCGATTCTGAAAATCGATGCTCCCGAAAGTATGTAAGCCATGCTTGAGAAACATAAAATTGTTGAAAGAAGCCTGATTACAACCTATCGCAAACGCATATGGAATAACTTTGTCGGCGCCGTTAAGGAATATGATATGATATCGGCGGGCGATAAAATAGCGGTTTGCATCTCGGGCGGTAAGGATTCGGTTTTAATGGCAAAATGCCTGCAGCAGCTTTGCCGTCATAGCGAGGTTCCGTTTTCGCTTGAGTTTCTTGTTATGGACCCCGGCTATAATGCCGAAAACCGCGCTCTTTTGCTCTCTAATGCAGAATTGCTCGATATTCCGATAAAGGTTTTCGACAGCGATATTTTCGCAACGGTCGACCATGTTGGCGGCTCGCCCTGCTATCTTTGCGCGCGAATGAGAAGAGGCTTTCTTTATAGTAAAGCAAAAGAGCTTGGTTGTAATAAAATAGCGCTTGGCCATCATTTTGATGATGCTATCGAAACTATGGTTATGAGTATGCTCTATTCGAGCGAGATAAAAACCATGATGCCCAAGCTTAAAAGCCAAAATTTTGAGGGTATGGAGCTTATCCGCCCGCTTTATAAGGTAAAAGAGCGCGATATAATCGCCTGGAGCGAGTATAATGAGCTAAAGTTTTTGCATTGTGCCTGCCGCTTTACCGAAAAGAGCGAGGAGGTAGAAGACCTCTCAAAGCGCCGCGAGGTTAAAAGGCTTATTGCCAACCTGCGAAAAAACAACCCTGCCGCCGATGATAATCTTTTCAGAAGTATGCATAACGTTAATTTAGGGGCCATGCCGGGCTACCGTATGCGCGATGGGGAAGAACTTCATACATTTTTAGAGAATTATTAACTATAATTTTTACTTGACATAAACGGTCAAATATTATATTATTGTTATTGTTCCTGCCGATGTGGTGGAATAGGCAGACACAAGGGACTTAAAATCCCTCGTTGGCGACAACGTACCGGTTCAAGTCCGGTCATCGGCACCAAAAATAAAAGCAAGTCGAAAGACTTGCTTTTATTTTTGGAATGATGTTTGCCTTCGGCAAATGATGTCGCTATCGCTAATGATGTTCACTTCGTGAATGATGTCGGCTTCGCCTAATGAATTGGCAAACATCGCATCATTGCGAGAGCAACGAGCAACATCATATTTGCGAAGCAAATGCATCATATCGCCATAGGCGATGCATCATTCCATCTTGCCCCTCCGCCGCTTTTATGCTATAATACACCCAAGGCGGTGTAGCTATGCGAAAAATATTAAATAAAGTTGGAACTTTTTTTACAACTTTCTTTTGTGTTATAGCATTTGTTTTATCAGGTATAGCGCTTATTCTTTATGTGCCGATTGATTATATAAAATATAAAAAATCACCCTATTATAAAATAGAACGCAGAAAGTATGAGGTTTTTGGGGCGACCGGCCAAGGATTCAAACTATATAACATTATTGTTAAAAATAATTTGCCGATAAAATATATAAGTAATCCAAAAGATGAGGGTATAAACGGTTGGTTTGTTTATGATAAAACTTTAATTGTTATAGCCTTTGGATGTTGGTCGTATGATGGCAATACTTGGGTGTTTAATGTTGGCGCAGATGACGAATGTGACGAAGAGCAGGCAGACTCTGATTTTACGCTTGATGACCATATAGAAAGTGAGATTTCTGATGCCAATCAAGGTGCAGGCGAGATAATTTGTGAGGATGCTGTTGTTTTGATAAAATCAAGCGAGATAGCGAATCCCAACGAATTTTTGAAAGAAGCCCAAAAAGACGATAGATTTATCGTATATGAGGATGATATTGCCGCCGCTTTGAAAAAATTTATAGATAAAAAAAGTCTCTGCCGTTAGCAGAGACTTTTTATTTTACGCCTATACATTGACCAAACATAACGGGGGATTCCTCGCCCTTTTCGGTCGCCTCTATAAACTTTTTATCAAAAGAGAAACGTTAGGGTTTGTTATTTGTCTCAATGAGCCTGCTTTATATTGTTGACAAAAGAAAATGCCTTGTGAAAAGTATTGAAATATAATATAATGGATACTAAAGGATGATGAGTAGTGTTTAAATATCGATTCGAATGCTTAAGCGAAGATGCGGCACGGCAACGAATTTGCCAATGGATGGAGTGCGAACCATATATCGGCGAATCGCTTTGGGGCGAGAAATATTTTTGCGAGGGGCTTCATTTTAGTTCCTGCGGCAAGATAATAAAGGGCTTTTATTCTTTGGAGTCCGATGACAATGGCCATAGGGGAAGGCCAATTCGCGCTAATTTTAGGGGCAAATTTGTGAGAAAAAATGATTCTGTTTTTTTTGAGACCTATATTTATCCGAACGTATTAGGCTATTGTGCGATTGTTTCGGCTTTTGTTTTATTTTGTTTGGAAGGTCGCATAGAAGGTGTTATTATAGCAACAATTTTTCTCTTGATTTTTGGAAAAGGTTATTGTGACAGTATGGATGCCGCTAGCGCGGAATTAAAGGAATTTTTTATGAGGTAAACTTATGAAACCAACTAAGCCGAGTTTCTGGGTAGCAATATCCACACTTTCTTCCATTACCGTTTTTGTGGTTGTTTTAGTATATAACATTGATGTTTCGGAAATGGAAAATTCTCTTTTTTGTTTAATGCTTTTACCCATATATTTACCGCTTGTTATCGCCTATAATTTGCACTATAAGGATGACGATAGCGGAGATTATGTTTGGGCAATAAAATTTGCTTTGATTGCTTCGGCTTTCATTATTTATGTATTTAAAGTTATATTGAGCCATGTTGGGTAAAACCGCGATTGATCGTGTGACAGAGATATTGTTGTCCTTTAGCAATATATCTTTATAATAAATTGGTTTCTGTAAAAGTTTAAAAAATGGTGGAATAGTTATGTTTAAAATAAAAACCTCTGTTGTAGACAGAGGTTTTTTTATTTTACGCCTATACATTGACCAAACATAACGGGGGATTCCTCGCCCTTTTCGGTCGCTTCTATAAACTTTTTATCAATGGTAGCGGCGCCCTTTTCGAGCAGAACAACAACCGTGCTTCCGCCATAAAGGAACATACCCTTTTCCTCGCCGCGCGAGAAGCTATGTTCTCCGTGGTGATTTTTTATCTTTCCAACCAGCATTGCGCCAACCTCAATCTGTGTAACCGTTCCAAAGTTATCGGTTTCGAGCGCAGTCCATTCGCGGCAATTCTCGCAAAAAACGGGGTAATTTTCGAGCGCAATCGGGCGAACGG
>SVPK01000002.1 GCA_015065875.1 Oscillospiraceae bacterium | reverse complement strand
GCAGGGCTTTGTATTATCGGTTAAAGAATCTGATACTACAGAGTCGCTTAAGAGTATCATTTCGGTAATGGATAAAACTCCGATATTAAATGACGAAATGATAAAACTAGTCATTCGATTAAAGGAGCATACCTTTTCTACCTATTTTGATGCCTTGCATGCCGTTTTGCCCAGCGGGTTAGGTGTTAAGCTTGTTAATGAGTATAGCGTTAAAAACGGCGATTTTAAGGCTCTTGAAGGCGATGAGAAAACTGTTGCCGAGTATGTGTCTGCCTGTGGGAGTGTAACGGCCGAAAAGGTTAGTAAACAATTCTCACTCGCTTGTGCCGAAGAGCTTTTGGAAAAGCTTACTCGTTTGGGCTATCTATATCGTGATAGCAACCCCATAAGAAAAATCGGCGATGCAACCGTTAAAACAGTTAGACTTACCGATAATGAGGATGTTGAATCCATTAAGCTTACACCAAAGCAACGTTCGGTTGTTGAACTTTTGCGCGATGTTGGTGCGCTATCGGTTAAGGAAATAACCTATTTTACCGGTGTTAGCTCGGTTGTAATTAATAATCTTGAAAAATATGGTGTTGTTGAGTTTTTTGATACCGAGATATATCGCCGCCCTGAAATTGTTTCAAACACTCGTGATGTTAGCGAAACTACATTAACAGAGCAACAAAAATCTGTTGCCGCTACAATTTTAGACAAGATTAAATCGCATGAGTATTCTCCTGTTTTATTGCATGGAGTTACAGGAAGCGGAAAAACGCAGGTCTTTTTAGAACTTGTAAAGCAAACCATTAACGATGGCAGAGGAGTTATCGTTATGGTTCCCGAAATTTCGCTTACCCCGCAAATGCTGGAACTATTCTATTCGCGCTTTGGTAAGGATGTTGCTGTTTTTCATAGTGCACTTCCACTTGGACAACGACTGGATGAGTGGAAACGAGTTAAAAACGGTGAGGCGCATATTGCGCTCGGAACCCGTTCGGCAATTTTTGCTCCTTTTTCAGATTTAGGCCTTATTGTTATGGATGAGGAACAGGAGCACACCTATAAATCCGAACAGTCGCCGCGATTCCATACTCGTGATATAGCAAAATTTCGTGCGGCATACCATCATGCTACATGCCTGTTTTGCTCGGCTACACCTTCAATTGAATCATATAGCGCGGCGCTTGCAGGAAGGTATACTTTATGCACCCTAAGCGAGCGTTATGGTAATGCCGTTTTACCAACGGTTATTCCCATCGATATGAGGGGAGAGGCCGCCGCCGGAAATAAGGGAACAATAAGTATGACCCTGGCGGAGGAGCTTCGCAATACGATAAATGATGGTAAACAGGCGATACTGCTTCTTAATCGCCGCGGGCATAATACATATATCTCCTGTCCCAACTGCGGATATGTTGCAACCTGTGAAAACTGCAGTGTTTCAATGACATATCATTCCGCGAGTGGACGTCTTATGTGTCATTACTGCGGTCATTCAAAGGCATATACCCCGATTTGTCCCAATTGTGGGGGAAATCATTTAAAATACAGTGGTGCAGGAACCCAAAAGCTTGAGGATGAATTAAATTTAATAATTCCCGAGGCCCGCGTTCTGCGCCTTGATGCTGATACAACCATGGCCAAAAATGCTTTCCGCGATAAGCTTTCGGCATTTGCGGCAGGGGAATATGATATTCTGGTTGGGACGCAGATGGTTGCAAAAGGACTAAATTTCCCGAATGTTACCTTGGTTGGTGTAATTTCGGCCGACCAATCGTTGCATACCGGAGATTTTAGAGGCTTTGAGCGAACCTTCTCGCTTTTAACGCAGGTTGTTGGTCGCTCGGGCAGAGGTGAAAGTCCCGGAAAGGCATATATTCAAACGCTCGACCCCGATAATAATATCATTAAACTTGCGGCAAAGCAGGATTATAGAGCCTTCTATGATGAGGAGATTCTTACCCGCAAGTTAATGGTTTATCCGCCTTACTGCGATATTGTGTCGGTTATGACATCGGCAGCAACACAATCGCTTGCCGCTTTGGGCGCAGAAAGCTTTGTTGGTGTTTTAACCGAATTATTAAAGGGCGAGTTTAAAGATGTTAAAATGATAATTTTGCGGCCAACGCCAAATGTTGTTCCGCGAGTTAATAATAGATACCGTCATAGAGTTATTATCAAATGCAGAATGACCTCCAAAACACGAGAGTTGTTAAGCCGAGCAATCGACAGCTATTACAAAACCGAGTTTGGCAAGAAAACAACCGTTTCTGTTGATGTTAACCCCGAAGGTAATGTTTAAGGAGTTTTATTAATGGCAATCAGAAATATTGTTACAGACCAAGACCCTGCGCTTCGCAAGGTATGCAGAAGTGTTTTAAATTTTGATGAGCGCTTGGCGCAGATTCTTGATGATATGGCAGATACAATGTATGAGGCCGATGGTTGCGGTCTTGCCGCTAATCAGGTTGGTATTTTGCGCCGCTATTGTATTGTTGATGTCGGCGATGGCCTTATCGAACTGATTAATCCCGAGATAATCGAATCAAGCGGAACCCAGGTTGGTGAGGAAGGTTGCCTCTCTTTCCCCGGAGAATTCGGCGTTGTTGAGCGACCGATGAAGGTTACCGTTAAAGCACAGGACAGAACAGGAAAAACCTTTACCGTAACAGGAGAGGGACTTAAAGCGAGAGCATTCTGTCATGAAATCGACCATCTCGATGGAATCGTTTATAAAGATAAATTAAAAGTGAACGGATAATTTTATGAGGATAGTTTTTATGGGAACCCCGGATTTTGCGGTTCCGACATTAAAGGCATTAATCAAAAACTATGAGGTTGTCGGTGTTTTTACTCAACCTGATAAGTTTGTTGGAAGGCATCGTGTTTTAACTCCGCCGCCTGTTAAGGTTTGTGCTTTGGAAAACGGCATAACCGTTTATCAACCCGCAATCCTTCGTGATGGCGAGGCAATGAGCATTATTGAAAAGCTTGCTCCCGATGCAATTGTTGTTGTTGCATACGGAAAAATCCTTCCTACCGAAATTTTAGAATTTCCAAAGCTCGGTTGTATAAATATTCATGGTTCGCTTTTGCCCAGACTTCGCGGTGCCGCTCCTATTCAATGGGCAATCGTTGAAGGCGATAAAAAAACAGGCATAACAACCATGTATATGAATGATGGAATTGATACCGGTGATATGCTCCTGACTGCCGAAACCGATATAACCGAGGATGATAATTATGAATCGCTTCATAATCGTTTATCGGAGTTAGGTTCTGATTTAATAATAGAAACTCTTGAGGCTTTAGCGAACGGAAAAGCCCAAAGAATCGTTCAGGATGAATCGCAGGCTACCTATGCTCCCATAATCAAAAAAGAAATGGGTCTGATAGATTTTAATAAAACCGCAACCGAGGTTAGAAACCTTGTTCGTGGATTTGACCCGTGGCCTTCTGCATTCACTTTCTGGAACGGAAAGCGTCTTAAGGTTATGTCGGCAACCGTTTTAGATGATAATAGCGGATATGCCCCCTCGGAGATATGCTCAACCGATAACGGAATATGTGTTGCCTGTGGCGGCGGAACAGTTTTGCGGCTTGATACCGTTCAGCTTGAAGGCTCCAAGGCAATGTCGAGCGCAGAGCTCCTGCGCGGACACAAACTAGAAAAAGGAATGAAGCTTGGTGAGTAATCCTCGCAAGGTCGCGGCGCAAGCGTTGCTGCGAGTTGAACAAGATGGCGCTTTTTCAAATATCGTTCTTAATGATGCGATAAAGGGTGCGGAACTTAATAAAACCGATGCGGCCTTTGCTTCAAAGCTTTTTTATGGAGTTTTAGAGCGCAAGATAACGCTCGATTATTATATTCGTGCACTTTCGTCGCAACCCTTAAGTAAGGTTTCCCCCTTAACACTTCAGGTTTTGCGTTGCGGAATATATCAAATCCTTTATATGGATAAGGTTCCTGATTCTGCGGCGGTAAACGAAGCCGTTAAGATAATTAAAAAATCAAAAGAATCGCGTTCTTTCGGATATGTTAATGCTTTACTGCGAAGATTTTTGCGCGAAAGACCAACTTTGCCCGAAAAGAACAGTGCTCGCGGGCTTTCGGTTAGCTATTCTTGTAGTGAATCACTAACTGACCGTCTTATTAAAGAATACGGTTTTTCTGAAACTGAAAAATTTTTAGCATCCGCACTAGAAAAATGTGATTTATATATTAGAGTTAATCCTCTTAAAAATAGTGATGATGAACTAATCGAATTATTGAATAATTGCGGCATTAACGCCCGCAAAACTAACATATCGGGCGCACTACTTATTGAAAATATTGGTAGTTTAGAGAGTAATCCTTTGTTTTTAGAGGGTAGATTCCATGTTCAGGATATCTCATCACAGATTTGTGCGCTTGCCCTTGAGGCACAAAAAGGGGATAGCTTTATAGATTTATGCGCCGCGCCCGGCGGAAAAACATTTACCGTTTGTGAAACGATGCAAAATGATGGTCGGGTTATTGCTTGCGAGCTTTATGAGCAAAGAGCGGGATTAATAAAGGATGGCGCAAAAAGATTGGGCCTTTCTGCTGTTGAAACAGTTTGTTGCGATTCAACCGAATTTTTGCCCCAATATGAGCAGTGTTTTAATCGCGTGCTTTGTGATGTTCCGTGTAGCGGAAGCGGCGTTATCGCGCGAAAGCCTGATATTAAATATAAAGATTTTTCGACCGAGAATGAACTTTCGGAAATTCAGTTTAAAATACTCAATAATGGCTTTGGTTATTTAAAGAAAGGCGGTAGATTGGTTTATTCTACCTGCAGTATTCTAAAGGCCGAAAATGAAGATATTATTAATCGTTTCTTAAAAGAGCAACCGTTTGCAAGATTGGTTTCCATGCGAACCTATCTCCCGCAAAATGACGGAACTGACGGATTTTTTACAGCTTTGATTGAAAAATGAGGTGTATTATGGAACTCATCGATATCCGTTCAATGACAATTGAAGAACTAACTTCATTGATGGATGAGTTGGGTCAACCAAAGTTTCGAGCAAAGCAACTTTTTTCGTGGCTTCAATCGGGAACACCTTCCTTCGATGAGATGTTAAATATTCCCGTTTCGCTTCGAAATGTTTTAAAAGAAAAATGCTATATTGCCGATGTTTCTATCGAACGAAGGCTCGTATCGGAGATTGATGGAACGGTAAAATACCTTTATAGGCTTTATGATGGTGAATATATCGAATCGGTTTTGATGAGCTATAATCATGGTTATACCGTTTGTATTTCTACTCAGGTTGGATGCCGAATGGGTTGCAGCTTTTGCGCTTCGGGCCTTAACGGTAGGGTTCGTAATCTTACTGCTTCAGAAATGTTGGCACAGATAAAAATGGCCGAAAAGGATAACGATATTCGGGTTTCAAATGTAGTTATGATGGGAATGGGCGAGCCGCTTGATAACTATGATAATTCGGTTCGTTTTTTAAGATTAGTATCGGATGATAACGGTATGAATATCGGTCTGCGACATATTTCGCTTTCAACTTCGGGTGTCGTTTCGGGAATCGAAAAGCTAGCGGCCGAGAACATGCCCATAACTCTCTCAATTTCGCTTCATGCGCCCTTTGATGAGATGCGAAGCCGTATGATGCCGGTTAATAAAAAATGGAATCTGGCGGCGCTAGTAACCGCTTGCCGAAAATATCAGGGAGTTACAGGTAGGCGTATTTCCTTTGAATACGCAATGATAAAGGACGTTAATGATTCAAAGGAATGCGCGGATGCGCTAATAAAGCTTTTGCGAGGAATTATGTGTCATGTTAATTTGATTCCTGCAAATCCTGTTGTTGAGAATAATTTCAAACGTTCCGATGATAAAAATGTTAATAGCTTTTGCGAATATCTAAACAGCAAAGGTATAAATACAACCATAAGACGCACCTTGGGCGCAGATATTAATGCTTCCTGCGGTCAGTTGCGTAATCAAAAGAAAAGGAGGGATGATGGTGAAAATTGCGAGTAAGTCCGATATCGGACGTGTTCGTTCGTCGAACCAAGATTCATTCTCGGCCGGCGAAATTCGCGGAGCCGTCTGGGCGGTAGTTTGCGACGGTATGGGCGGAGCAAACGGCGGAAACATCGCAAGCGGTAAGGCGGTTAAAACGATATCCGATTGTATAACCGCGGCCTATCATTCCGATATGAGTGCTAACGGAATTTCTGCAATGTTGGAATCGGCAATTATTGCCGCTAATCTCAATATTTATGATGAGGCGGCCGAAAATACCGATCTCGCGGGAATGGGAACAACGGTTGTTGCCGCCATTGCATATGGCGAGAGCATAATTTTGGCCCATGCAGGCGATAGCCGCGCTTATATTTATGAAGCGGGCGCCTTAAGGCAGATAACGCGTGACCACTCGGTTGTTCAAAAAATGATTGAGCGGGGCGAGATAACTCCCGACGAAGCGCGCAATGACCCGCGAAAGAACGTTATAACGCGAGCGCTCGGAGTTTCAGAGGATATCGAAATTGAGTTCGGCGAAGAGGTTTTGCCAAAGGGCGCCATCCTCATCCTCTGCACTGATGGTCTTACCAATTATGTAGATTCAGGTCAGATGTCTAACATAATTGATAACAATAAATTTGAAGATTGTCCGAAATTGTTGGTTGATGCCGCCAATTCAGGTGGCGGAACCGATAATATAACGGTTGTTATGATTAAAAACGATTAATACTGTTTTGTCTGGAGGAAAACCTATGGATAAGTATGTTGGTAAACGTCTTGACGGACGCTATGAAATTAAGGAAGTTATCGGCGTTGGCGGTATGGCCGTTGTTTATAAGGCCTATGATAACGTAGAGGATAAGATTGTTGCAATAAAGATTCTAAAGGAAGAGTTCTCAACCAATGAAGAATTCCTTCGCAGATTTAAAAATGAATCTAAGGCTATTGCAATGCTTTCTCATCCAAACATCGTTAAGGTTAATGACGTTAGCTTTGGAGATTTAATTCAATATATTGTTATGGAATATATCGATGGTATAACTCTTAAACAGTATATCGAGCGCGAGGGAAGCCTTCCTTGGAAGGATGCCGTTCATTTTATTTTACAGGTTCTTCGCGGTCTGCAACACGCACATGACCGTGGTATTGTTCATCGCGATATAAAACCGCAGAATATTATGGTTCTAAACGATGGAACCATTAAGGTTACCGATTTTGGTATTGCTCGTTTTGCACGTAGCGAGCAAAAAACCATAACCGATAAGGCAATTGGTTCGGTTCATTATATTAGCCCCGAGCAGGCAAGAGGCGAATTCACCGATGAGAAGAGTGACGTTTATTCGGTTGGCGTAATTTTATACGAAATGCTTACCGGTCAGTTGCCTTTCCAGGCCGAGAATGCCGTTTCGGTTGCTATAATGCAGCTGCAACGCGAGCCCTCGCTTCCAACAGAAATTAACGGCTCGATACCGCTCGGCCTTGAGCAGATAACAATGCATGCTATGCAGAAGGATGCATCTCGTCGTTATAAATCTGCCGCAGAAATGCTTTGTGATTTAGATGCGTTCCGTAAGGACCCTGCTTCAACCTTTAACTATTCATATTTTGTAGATAATTCGCCTACAAAGTATATCGCTTCAGATAATGAGGACGAATATGTTGATTCTGATGATAAGGAAAAGGATAAGCTTCCGATAATTCCTATTTTGGCCGGTGTTGCGGCCGCCTTGGTTGTTGCAGCATTTGTTGTTGTAGCAGTAATTCTTGGTTGGTTTAATAAGAAAACCGAAGAGGTTGATTGCCCGAATTTAGTTGGTATGTCGCTTGAAGAGGTTTTGAGCAGTCAGTATGCCAAGGATTATACTATTGATTACACCAATTGGGAAAACAATAACCAATATGAATACGGTGTTATTTTCAAGCAGTCGCCCGAAGCGGGTGTTGGTAAGGTTAAAAAGGGCAATACCATAACAGTTCACGTAAGCTTGGGAACCGAAACAATAACGATGCCGAACGTTATAGGTGAACGTGATGTTGTTGCCGAGAAGACCCTTAATAAAAAAGGCTTCCTTCATGTTGATATAATTCGTGAGGAAAACGAGCATGTTGCGGCGGGTGTTGTATTTAGAACCGACCCCGAACCCGACAAGCCGTGGGACCCGAAGGATACTGTTACTATATACGTAAGTTTAGGTTCTGATGCCCCTCTTGTTAATGTTCCCAATGTTGTTGGATTGAGTGCAGAAAAAGCAAAGCAGGACCTTGCAGAAGCAGGTTTCGCATATAAGGAAGAGCCGATTGATAATACAACCTATCCCGTCGGAACTGTTGCAAAGCAGTCTCCTTCGCCGAATGAGACTACTCAAGCCCCGCTCGGCAGTGAGGTTATAATCTATGTAAGCAGCGGTAACTATAGTGTTGATGTAAGCATTCCGCTTCCGAAAGATTATAAATACGATAACGGATATGTTGAATTATGGGATGGCGTTAAGGGTGAATACTCCTTTGGTGAGCATAATCCCAACAAGAATAAGAAAAAGATAAACATTAATAATTACGGTGAGGATTATAAATTCACCGTTGTTTCGGATAAGGAAACCGTTACCTTATTGGTTCGATTAAGCCCCGATGGTAAGGAATATCACGATTATTTAGAAATCGAGCTTTATCCGAAAACCAATAGTTATTCAATTATTGGTGAGTTTGGTTATCCCGTTAAGGATACTACCACAAGTGATGTTTCGAGCGGAACCAACACAAGTAGTGACGTTAGTCAATAATAGGCGGTAATTAATGAATAAGGGTATTATTGTTAAGGCTTTATCGGGATTCTACTATGTTGATATCGGTGAAGCGGTAATAGAATGTCGTGCGAGAGGGCTATTCAGAAAAAGTAATGATAGCCCCCTTGTAGGCGATAATGTTGAAATCGATGTTCTGCCCGATGGAAGTGGCGTTGTTAACTCTATACTTCCGCGTAAAAATTCTCTAAAGCGTCCGCCGATCGCTAATATTGATAAGTTATTTATTGTTTCAGCTTATTCAACTCCTGCCCCTAATACCTTTGTTATCGATAGCATGACTGCAATTGCCGAGGATAAAAATATCGAACCTATAATTGTATTTAATAAGTGTGATGTCGGAAGTTTTGATGATATTGCCGATATCTATAAAAAATGCGGTTTTAGGGTTTATGTTGTTTCTGCGGCAACGGGTGAGGGTATTGATGGCATTCGCGAGGAGCTCAAAAACAGCGTTTCGGTTTTTGCGGGAAATACCGGTGTTGGAAAATCAAGCTTGCTAAATGCGTTGTTTTCCGATTTGTTGCTAAAAACCGGCGATGTTAGCGAAAAATTAGGACGCGGCCGCCATACAACAAGGCATGTTCAGTTGTTCTCATCGGGAGATAACGGTTTTGTTGCAGATACTCCCGGATTTTCGTCTATCGATATTGAGGAATCCGACCTTATTTTTAAAGAGAATTTGCAGTTCGCTTTTAGAGAGTTTAGTGATTACATCGGTGGTTGCAAGTTTACCTCCTGCACCCATACAGGTGAGCGCGGTTGCGCTATTTCATCTGCATTGGAGCGCGGAGAGATTGAAGCGAGCCGATACGAAAATTATAAACGTCTATATTCCGAGCTCTCGAAATTTAAGGAATGGGAAATTAAGGGAAAAACTAAATAAAGTAACAAAAATTCACCGTTTTCGTATACTGTTAATAGGTTATCGAAAGCGGTGATATTTTTGCGTAACAGAAGAAGATTTAACAGAGGTGTATCTGCAGTATTCTTTGGAACGGGCCTTTTAGTTTCTTGTATGTGTCCAACAAGAACACTTATTATGCTTTTATCGCTCGCAATCGTTTGCCTTGGTATTTCATGCACAAAATGCTGATGGAGGTATTTTTATGAAGGTTGTAGTTTTTAAGAGCCCAAAATTTTTAGGCGGTATTCTGAAAATGATTTTTGGATTTAAAAAGGAAGATAAATAATACATAAAATGAGCATTCGTCTTTTGAATGCTCATTTATTTTTATTGTCCCAATATCGTCACAGTGAATGTTGTATATATTTTATAGAATATATTTCGTCCCTAAAACATATTTTTTTACAAAAAAGAGTTAGGGAATGATTAGATGAAAATTTTTAAGAGGGGAATTTTGCCGATATTTCTCTGCCTATTGGTTTGCGCTTGCGGTGCATTCTTTTATATTGAAGAAAACATTGAGATTACGGCAATGAGCGAATATAGACCGGTTAAAACCATTATAATCGACGCGGGCCATGGCGGGTTTGATGGCGGCGCTGTTGCCGAGGATGGAACACCCGAAAAGGATATTAATCTGCAAATTGCAAAGAATTTGCGTGATTTTTTAGAATTTTATAACTATGATGTTATTATGACCAGAGAAAGCGATGTTTCAACCGAAAGCGATAACGGAAAGTCAAATAAGAAAACCAGTGACCTATATAACCGCCTTCAATTAATGCAAAAATACGATAATGCGATTTTTGTTAGTATTCATCTAAACAAATTTACCTCAACAAATGTTAGCGGAGCACAAACCTTTTATTCTCAAAATGTCCCCAAAAGCGAGCAATTGGCGCAATCGGTTCATAGTATGATAATCGGTATGCTTCAACCCGAAAACGAGCGAGAAATTAAAAAAGGGAACAATAATATATATCTGCTGAAAAATGCAACCTGTCCTGCAATAATTGTTGAATGTGGTTTTTTGAGCAATAAGGCAGAGCTCGAAAAGCTTAAGGATGAGAATTATCAAAGAATGATGGCATTTTGCATTTTTTGTGGTATAATTAATTACAGTAACGGAATAAGGTAGTGAAAAAATGGCTCAGAAGTTAAAAAGTATTTATGTTTGCAGTGCTTGCGGATATGAAACTCCCAAGTGGATGGGAAAATGTCCCGAATGTAATGAATGGAACACCCTTGAGGAAACCGTAGCCGAGGTTCAAAAAAGCGGTGTGGCACCGAGAGCCATCAAAACCGTTTCCGCCAAGCGGATTGATGAGATTTCGGTTGTTGATGAGCATAGATACATAACCAATATTAGCGAACTTGACCGCGTTTTAGGTGGCGGTATCGTTAAGGGCTCGGTTGTTCTTTTAAGCGGCGACCCCGGTATAGGCAAATCAACCATATTGCTTCAGATTTGCGGAGCAATTGATGCAGGGCTAAATATTTTATATGTATCGGGCGAGGAATCCTCGGTTCAGATTAAGCTTCGCGCCAAGCGCCTTGGAATAAACAACGAAAACCTAAAAATTCTAACCGTTACAGATACACAGGCCGTTTGCGAATATATTAATACCGAAAAACCCGACCTCGTTATGATAGATTCGATACAAACTATGTGTATTGATGAGCTTTCCTCCTCGGCGGGTAGCATTGTTCAGGTTCGCGAATCAACCAACCTTTTACTGCGAACAGGTAAAAACCTTGATATACCGATAATTATTGTCGGCCATGTTAATAAGGGCGGCGATATTGCAGGACCGAAGGTTTTAGAGCATATCGTTGATACAGTTCTTTATTTTGAGGGCGAGCGAAATCAATCATACCGAATTTTAAGGGCAATAAAAAACCGCTATGGCTCAACCAATGAGATTGGTGTTTTCGAGATGAGCGATGGGGGATTACGCGAGGTCGAAAATCCTTCTATGATGCTTTTATCGGGCCGTAGTAAAAATATATCGGGTTCGAGCATTGCCTGCGTTATAGAGGGAACCAGACCCATTTTAGCAGAGGTTCAAGCGCTTGTTACAACAACAGGCTTCGGTAACCCTCGCAGAATGTGTACAGGGTATGATTATAATCGCTATAACTTGATGCTCGCCGTTCTCGAAAAGCGAAACGGACTATTCTTTTCAAACCTTGATGCATATCTAAATATTGTTGGCGGAATGCGACTCGATGAGCCTGCGGCAGATTTGCCTGTTGCTTTATCGTTGGTTTCGGCCCTGCGCGATATTCCGCTCCCCGAGGATTTGGTTGCTTTCGGCGAAATTGGTCTTTCGGGTGAGATACGAAATGTTCCGCGTGCCGCTATGCGAATTAACGAGGCTGCACGGCTTGGATTTAAGCGATGCATTGTTCCAAAAACGAATTTAAAACAATTAGAGGGCATAAAAGCGGATATAGAGATTATTCCGGTTCGTTATTTGCGCGATGCATTAGAATATGTTAGATAATAAAAAGACCTAAACCAACTCGGTTTAGGTCTTTTAACATTATGGTCTCGTCCGCATATTATGTATAGAGAAATCATAATAAACGGAGGAGAAAACTTTGGAAGATTTCTTTGATTTTTCGCGTTTTGCATTCGGCGGTGCAAAACAGGGAAATATTCACGCAGTTTCACAACCGCCGATGAACAATATAAACAACTGTATCGATAGCCTGCCGCTTACGATGGCATATGTGCCGTTTCAGAGCTATGGTGTAATGTATGAACCCGATAAAGCGCTCTGCCGCGGAACCGTATTTCCCGATTTGGATAAGCCGTTTTTAGGCTGCAAGTGTGATAGGAGAGATGCACGATGAATAAAGAGCAAGCAATGCAGCTTCGCAGACTTTCAAGCATTCATTTTGCGCTCGTTGAGCTCAATCTCTTTTTAGATACGCATCCCGATAACGGCGAGGCTCTGAAAATGTTTAATTCTTATAAGGCTAAATATGAAGCTTTGCTTCGCGCCTATGAGCAAAACTATGGCCCCATTACAACTATGGGAACAATGGGCAATACAACCTGGGACTGGATAAAAGGTCCCTGGCCGTGGGAGCCTTTAAAGGAGTCGATTAAATAATGTGGCAATATGAGAAAAAACTGCAGTATCCCGTTAATATTAAGAACTGCAACCCCAAGCTAGCACAGATTATAATTTCGCAGTATGGTGGCCCCGATGGCGAGCTTGCAGCAAGCCTTCGTTATTTGAGCCAACGCTTTTCGATGCCTTATAATGAGCTTAAGGGTCTACTGACAGACATCGGAACCGAGGAGCTCGCACATCTCGAGATGATCGGTGCAATAGTTTATCAGTTAACCAAAAACCTAACCGAAGAAGAGATTAAAACCTCCGGCTTCGATGCCTACTTTGTTGACCATACAACGGGAATCTACCCCGCAGCCGCATCAGGAACACCCTTTACTGCGGCTTATATTCAGTCGAAGGGCGACGTATTAACCGACCTGCATGAAAATCTTGCGGCCGAGCAGAAGGCAAGAACGACCTATGATAATATACTCCGCTTCTGCGATGACCCCGATGTTGCCGACCCGATTAAATTCCTGCGTCAACGCGAGATAGTTCATTATCAGCGCTTCGGTGAGGGACTGCGTTTGGCAACCGACCGCCTTGATTCTAAAAACTTCTACGCCTTCAACCCGAGCTTTGATAAGTGCGGTAAATAGTGATTTTATGAG
The DNA here is from genome assembly GCA_015065875.1 of Oscillospiraceae bacterium. Classification (GTDB taxonomy): domain Bacteria; phylum Bacillota; class Clostridia; order Oscillospirales; family Acutalibacteraceae; genus SIG589. The sequence goes on along the minus strand of SVPK01000002.1, from coordinate 37,446 downwards.
CATACCAATACTTTCCGGTGTTGGTATGCTTTAATTATCTTGACAAAATCGTAGTTTAGCATTAAAATTTACTCGGTTATTAAATAATCGAGAGGAATGTTTTATAAATGACAAAATCTATTAGGCTCATTGCTTTTGCTTTGACCTTGATATTAATGTTTGGCATGGCTGCCTGTAAAGGGGAAGAGGTTCCGGTTGATACCTCGTCGGTTGATTCATCAGATGTTTCTTCTTCCGATATACCGGTTTCCTCCGAGGATGCTCCATCAAGTTCTTCCGAGCCTTCTTCGTCTTCAAATAAGCCTTCATCGCAGAAGCCGCAGAGCTCTACAACCTCAAGACCGCAGAATATTGTTAGTGTTGCGGATGACCCTAATAATGATATAGACATTGAAGATAATATCTTTATGGATTCAATGGTTTATACAGGTTACAATCTCGCAAAGCACCGCGCCGATGGCCGTATGTGGGAGTATGTTTTATCTAAATATAAAAAAGGTCTTGGATGGCTTTCTAAAATAAGCTATGACTATGATGGCGGAACAAGCGGCTATGAAACTAACGCACAAGGCTTGCCCGATATAGCTTATTTTGAAAAGCACGACCTTGTTTGCGCTTCCTATGTAACCTATGTTTACTTTAACTATCTGCCCAATGTTGTTGGTCTTGATACCTCGTTTTTAACCAAGCCCGAAAATCCGACTCTTGCAAATGACTGGTATCGTGCTGCTCTGGATTGGGTTAAGAAGGGTTATTCCTATGAGATTCCCTTTACCGCTTCGCGTTCGGGCGGCGGTGAGATTCGTTTTAAGGCGAACCAGGATATCCCGATTGGTTCCATCTTGCTTTGCAATGATATGAATAATAAATCCTCTAACTGGGCTTGCCATGTTTCTATCTATGCAGGATATAAAAACGGTTACCACTGGGTATATCACGTTGGCAATGATAACGGCCCCGAGTTTTGCGCTATCGAGCGTTTCTGCTATGGACCTGACCCTGTATGGCCCTTGAGTGTTATTTCGCCCCCTGTTAATATGCGTTTTGCCGCCAAGACCGATGTTATCGTTAAGGACCAAAACGGTGCAGTTGTTCCCGGAGCCAAGATTTCGCTCACCTCAAAGGATGGCAGAAAGTTTGATTTTGGTTCTACAAACGCAGAAGGTGTTGTTACAAAGGACGGCCTTAATTATGGTAACTATACCTTAACCATAACCGCTCCTGCAGGTTATACCGCTGCTAAAACTACCCAAACAGTTAAGTTAACGATTGATAACAATAGCTACAACAAAATTAATATCACACTTAACAAAAATTAAGTAAAATTAAAGCCTGATGCAAAATGCATCAGGCTTTTAAATTATCTAAATGTATATTTTTCAGGTTTAACCCTAAAATCAATGATAAGCGGAACCTCAATATCTTTAAGCTTTTCACCATTTTTGTCGGCTATGCCCTTAACACAATAAACAAAAAGGTCAGAAAGTATTACTTCCTCTTCCTTAACGTCATTGAGAATATGTCCGCCATTTTCCATAAGCATATGGAGTGCCGTTTCAAGGTCATCGCTATGAGCAAGTGCGTAAATATATGCTGTCTTAGCGCGTGAATCATTTTTAATTTCATGGTTGGCGGCTTCATATAACCTTTTTACTGCGCTATATTCACTGCAATTATTGAGCATGGTGAATATTGCTTTTGATAAAGAAAGGTCGTCATCTTTTTCATTTATTGCCGCTAAAGCATTCTTTTTTGCTTCATCAAAATTCTTTAAATACATGTTTAAAACAGCAAGACAATAATATGCCCATGCATTCTTTTCGAGCTTGATTGATTTAAGCAATGCTATTTCAGCTTTTTTAAATTTATCCATACAGAGATAAATCGCGCCGAGTTGCAACCATGCATACCAATTATCTGCGTCTTTGGCTTCAACAGCAGATTCAAGCAGGGCAGTAAATTCATCCTGAAGCATCCAAGAAAGAACGGTGTTTTTAGGATTGTGCACCCCAACAGTTCCTTCTTTAAGTAAACTGTTCCATGCAGACTGCTCTTTTCCGATTCTGCCAAAGTCAAGGTGCTCAGAAAGGAGAGGACGTTTTTCGGATTTGCGAAGCGCGTTTTCGAGTTTGCCCCATGCAGAACCATAATGGTGACGCTCTTCAGCTTTCTTTAAAACAAAGTCGGATTTTGTTTCTTTTAATTCCGTTTCGAGATTCGGAATACTAATTAGTGAGTTGAGTCGCTTCTCAATCTCGGCTTGAGCCGATTTGTAATCGCTGTGAACTTTGCCTGCTTTGCAACTTATAGCACCATATACCTCAATCCATTCCCATGCAGTATTGGGCGGCATAGGGATATGCTCATACTGTGAACGTGCAAGACCTGCTTGGATTTCAACATATCCGCCTTTTCCGGGCAAGGAGAGAAAATCCTGCCAATGTTTTGCCCCGGGGCCTTGACCCCAAACAAACAGTTTCCTGCCCTTAAGTCTTGAGGTTGATGTTTGTAGAAGCCCATAACCATCTTTATCGACGTAAGCGATATATCGTGGTTTAGAATCATCGGTTCGATAAAAATAATCGCGGCTACGGTCGAGGGTATTGGTTGGATATGTAGCATCAAAACCATCACAAAAGGGGATAGGTAGCTTCATAACAACTCGTTCGCCATTAATAATTTCGCTGGTATATGCACAATTGGCAGAGGTGATTACTCGTGAGTTTTTATCCTCGGGAACAGCCATATTACTCCACCAATACATGGGAACCATTGAATCGTTTTGGTTAACGATTCTTATTCTACAATGCAAAAATTTAGAGTTTTTCGGTATATAAAAGTCCATTTGATATGTAACTTTTCTTATACGCTCATATTCATACATACGGAGAATCGGAGTTCCATCTGTCGCTTTTAAGGAAACAGTATGCATAGTAGAACAGGTAAAAGGTGAATGACCAACCATGCCGATATTCCATTCAACGCCTCCGCTTGTCCACGCATTTCGAAGCGCAAGATTACAGGGTTGAATAACTGGATTTTTAAATAATAAATCGCGGTTTTGGGTCTTATCGATTAACGATAAAAGTTTTCCTCCTAAAGTAGGAGCGAAAGTGGCTTTAATATATTTGTTTTCTAAAACTGCAACTTCAAGGTCAATAAGTTTTCGGTCACGTGTATATAAATCTTGCATGCGATATGGGAAAATATCACGAACATCACCGAATCCAACAAACAAATTATCATCCTCGTCAAGCTCAGAACGATAACCAACTATCTTATTGCCAATTTTATTTAATGAGGGCAGGCTGCTTTCCTTTGAATAATCAGCTACCGGAATTTTTTCTTTTGTAAATGTTAAAGTGCTTAACATAATTCACCTCTATACCTTATTGAATTTTGGAGTTTTGATGATGATTGTAAGCAGAAGGGAAATAGCAACCGCGATGCCGAGCCAGGTTGCAAACATAAGGCCATAGTTTTGACCCGTCATGGTTGCTCCATAGAAAGCTGAACCGAGGCCGGCGCCCATATATGTTGCGAAATCCATAATTCCCGTAACCGATGAAACATTGCCGCTTTCCGCAAAATGAAGCGGGAACATTGATAGCATTGAGGTATTGATAATATTAATTGCGGCATTTGTTACACAAAGGCAAATCGAAGCAACAATAATATTTTTAACACCTAAAACCAAAGGTAGCATCGATACGGCGCAAATAGCCGCCGATACGAGCGAGACAACGTTTTCTTTATGACGGAATATTCCGTAAAAACGCGGGTATGCAAGTCTTCCAACCATACCGATAACAGGTATTATGTATAAAAAAATCTGCATTTGGGAGATTGTAAAGCCATAACTTGACTGGAAGAATTTTGGAGCCCAAGAGGAAATGTTATCCTTGATAACTCCATGGAGTATTGCGGGGAGAAGCATTATATAAATCCCGGGAATACGGAGCATTTTGTGCATAGGTATATGACTGTTTTTTCCGCTTTTCTTTATTTCCATTTTTTCGGTAAATGCGAGTAAGGGGAGAAAAGCCAAGGCTATAGATAGAATACCGGGGATTAAGAAAGCGGCGCCAACGCCAAAGGTTGTTGTTGCAAAGGTTGCAATTAAAAGACCTATAACACTGCCAACTGCAACCGATGAAACCAAAAGCGAAACGCTTGTAACGCGCTTTTCGGCGGGCGAAATATAGGAAATATAAGAAAGCAAAGAACCCCAAAGCATACTTTGAGCATAGCCGTTCACCGACCAGAGAGCAATAAATATCGGGAAAGCAGGCAGGAATGAAAGACCGAGATTTGCGATACCCGAAAGGGTTAAGCCAATATAGAGCATAAATCTCGGATGAATTTTATCACCGATTATACCGTTAATCAGTCGCCCGCAAGCAAATGAAATTAAAAAAGCGCTACCGAGAAGTCCGTATTGCTTAATACTAATTACCTTAACAAACTCCGCTTCGGTAGAAACGATAGAAAGGTTAAGGCGCGCCACATAAACCAAACAGTATGATATATATCCGATTAAAAACAGGATATAGAAGTTTTTGATTTTTCTCATTTTTCTCCCTCCAAAACAACAAAAGGAAATATATCATAAACGACTGCAAAAGTCAATTATCGACAATAAATTATTTTAATTTTCTTGACAACAGTTAGCAACCGCTAATATAATTAATTAAAGATGAAATATGTATCCCAACAGGGTATGCAGGGGAAGTGGCGAATGTGCATTTTATAGTCGCTCCTAAGCGATAAAACCTTTTTAGGGATACTGATAATATCTTCGCTTCGGTGGTATGCAGATATCAGCATGGCGGGTTTATGCTCTTTAATGGTTTTTTCGGCTCCGATTAAACCGCATAGCTCCTCGCCCTCGATATCAAACTTAATAAAATCGGGCGCGCCATATTTTTCGGTTAGTGAATCAATGGTTATGCTCGGAGTTATTTGCTTTCCGCTATGGGCGCTTTGATTTCGGCCGCCCTCGCTATCAAAAAAGATGCTACCGTTTAAATATCCGATAGCTGCATTAACGCAGTGAGTATTTGGAATTTTTGATGCGTTTTGGAGCAGTCTTTGATAGTTCTTTTTGCTCGCTTCAACCGCTATGATTTTTCCATAATCGGGCCATAGCTTTGAAAATTTATCGGCGGTATCGCCGATGAAGGCGCCAAGGTCAAAAATATTTGCGCCTTTTGGCAACTTGAATATATCTAAAAGCGTTTCTGTTTCGTTGCTTTCCGCATTAAAAAGATACTGCGGAATTCCGCTCATTTTAAAGCGAACAACGTTTTCAAAAATTCTCTGCGAATGTTCATCGGCAAGATTTTGATATACATGGTTAATTTCATTTTTATGAACCCTAACAAAATTTATATCAAAAAATGTATTGCCGTATACGGGCGCGTCGGCAATATATAGCTCCTGTTCGCTTGCGATTTTCTCGATGTTTTTTCTAACCTCGGGTAGGGAACTGCCAAAAGCGGTTATAACTATAAAATTATCATATTGCGAACAAATATCATTATAGGTTTGAACAACTTGGCCGCGATAGGTTTGCCCGCGAACAAATGAGTCACTCGCAAAAACGCCGTTAAACCCTATTCCGTTTGAATAGAGTTTATCTATAACTGCATCGGCACCGTTTCCCATGCCATATATGAAAATGGGCTTATTCTTTGTTTTAAGCGAGTTCCATAAGTCGTTCATAACCTTCCTCCATACGTAAACAATTATAATATATAACAGTAAAAATTTAAAGAGGTGTTTAGAATAGTTAAGCAAAAATTTTCCGTTACGGGTATGACTTGTGCCGCCTGTCAAGCTAATGTTTTAAATAGTGTTCAAAAGCTTGAGGGCGTTATAGATGCTTCGGTTAATCTGATTTCCGGCAGTATGACCGTTGATTTTGATGAAAATACCGTTAATACGGATGAAATTATAAATGCGGTTGTTGCCATCGGATATGGCGCGGCTGTTTATAGTGAGCAGTCGGATTCATCATCAAAAAGCGAATGGGATAAGCGCAGAGAAAAAACTATTGCGGCCGATAAGGCTCTAAAGAAAAGGGTAATTCTTTCGCTTTGCCTGTTAATACCGCTTATGTATATCGCGATGGGACATATGATCGGTCTGCCGCTCCCTTGGTTTTTAAGGGGCGACCGATACTGCGTATATGCAGCCGTAATTCAGCTAGTCATAGCGCTATCTGTTATGATTATAAACAGAAAGTTTTTCATATCCGGTTTTCGTGGTATCGTAAAACGAGCACCAAATATGGATTCGCTGGTAGCTATGGGCTCTGCGGCATCATTTTTATATAGTCTGTTTTCGCTTTGTATGATGATTTATAATACGACAAACGGCAACTATGCGGTAGCAGGCGGCTATTATCATCATCTTTATTTCGAATCTGCTGCAATGATTCTTGCGCTCGTAACTGTTGGAAAGTTTTTGGAAGCACGTTCTAAAGCCAAGACCACCGATTCGCTTGAAAAACTTGTTAATTTAGCTCCTAAAACAGCTCTTGTCGTTAGGGATGGTAAAGAGTTAACGGTTTCTGCAGAGGAAATTGCCGTTGGTGATATTATCGTAATTCGTCCGGGTGATACGATTCCTGCCGATGGTGTTATTGTTGAAGGCAGAGGATTTATCAATCAATCGGCCGTTACGGGCGAGAGCTTGCCTGTTGAAAAGGGAATAGACGATACCGTTATTTGTGCTACACAAAACATTAACGGCTTTTTCAAGTTTAAGGCCCTAAAGGTTGGAAGTGATACAACCCTTTCGCAGATTATCCGTCTGGTTGACGACGCAGGAAATTCAAAAGCACCAATCGCACGAATTGCTGATAAGGTTAGCGGTATATTTGTTCCTATTGTTATGCTTATTGCTATTATAACTGCGGCAATTTGGTTCTTAATAAGCGGTTCTGCCGAAGCCGCGCTCACACATGCGGTTTCTGTTTTGGTTATTTCTTGTCCTTGCGCGCTTGGACTTGCAACACCTGTTGCTATAATGGTTGGAACGGGAAAAGCCGCCAGAATGGGAATTTTGGTTCATTCTGCCGAAAGCTTGGAGCGTCTTCACTCGATTGATACGGTTGTTTTCGATAAAACGGGAACATTAACCGAAGGAACACCCGTTGTTACTGATGTTGTTCTTTATTCTAAATCAATAACCAAGGATGAGTTTTTAAAACGCGCGGCATCGCTTGAATCGGCAAGCACACATCCATATGCATTAGCCGTTGTGAACGAGTATAAAAAATCCGCTTCTGATTTTTACGAGGTTATGGATTTTGAAAACATATCGGGTCGCGGAATAAAGGGCAAAATTCTTAATGAAGAAATTATTGCGGGTAATGTTTCTTTTATGAAAGAGTCGGGGGTTAAGCTCTCTATAATTTCAAAAGGACTTGTTGATAATTTCTCAAAAAAGGGTAAAACTGCACTACTGTTTGCACAGGACGGTGTGGTTATAGGTGTTATCGCACTTTCGGATAAAATACGCGAATCCTCGTTTGATGGTGTATCATTATTAAAGCAACTTAACATTAAGACCGTTATGCTGACGGGAGATAATTCAGCCGTAGCACAATCGGTTAAAAATGAATTAGGAATTGATGATGCCGTTGCTGAGGTAATGCCCGCCGATAAAGAGGCATATATTAGAAATCTGCAGTCAAAAGGCCATCATGTTGCAATGTTGGGCGATGGCATAAACGATGCGCCTGCATTGGCGCGCGCCGATGTTGGAATTGCAATCGGCGCCGGAACCGATATAGCGATTGAAACCGCTGATGTAGTTTTGATGAAAAACTCAATTTATGATGCAATTAATGCAATTAAGTTGAGCAGAGCGGTAATTAAAAATATAAAGATGAACCTGTTTTGGGCTTTCTTTTATAATACTATAGGCATACCTGTTGCCGCCGGCGCTTTAGCCTTTTTAGGTATCCATTTGAGCCCTATGCTCGGTTCGGCCGCAATGTCTTTGAGCTCGCTTTTTGTTGTTACCAATGCTCTGCGATTACGCAGATTTAAGGGTATAGAACCTGAAAATAATGTTAAGGAGGAAAATAATATGAAAACTGTTTTGAAAATTGAAGGTATGGCTTGCGGTCATTGCACTGCAAGGGTTGAAAAGGCCTTATATGAGGTTGAGGGCGTTAAATCGGTTTTGATGTCGCTCGAGGACGGAACTGCTACCGTTGAATGTGAATGCGATAGGGAAGTGCTCGTTAAGGTTGTTGAGGACGCCGGCTATAAGGTTGTTGGCTAATTCGATTTTTATCCCATTCTATTGACAAAGAAAAAATATAGTTGTATAATTTTTTGGAAAGTGAAGGTGTCGGGTTCTTCCTTGACACCTTCCGCTATTTTCCCACAGCGAGAGGAGATTTTTTATGACCCCAAAAGATATCGATTGGAGCAATCTTGGCTTTGGATATATAAAAACCGATAAGCGATTTGTTGCCAATTATAAGGATGGAAAATGGGATGATGGCGCCCTGATTGAGGACGAGAACATCACAATGAATGAATGCGCCTGCGTTCTGCAGTATGCACAGACCTGCTTTGAAGGACTTAAGGCTTATAGAACCGAAAATGGTGATGTAGTTTGCTTCCGTCCCGACCTTAATGCGAAGCGTATGGCCGATTCCTGCGAGCGCATGAAAATGCCCGTTTTCCCCGAGGATAAGTTTGTTGAAGCGGTAAAGGCCGTTGTTAAGGCGAATGCCGATTGGGTTCCGCCTTATGGAACAGGCGCATCTCTTTACCTGCGTCCCTATATGTTTGGCTCTAATGCCGTTATCGGAGTTAAGCCCGCAACCGAATTCCAGTTCCGCATTTTTGCAACACCTGTTGGCCCTTATTTCAAGGGCGGAGTCAAACCGCTTACAATTCGTACCTGCGATTTTGACCGCGCAGCGCCGAAGGGAACAGGTCATATCAAGGCAGGGCTTAATTATGCTATGAGCCTTTATGCTATTGTTGATGCTCATGAATGCGGCTATGATGAAAATGTTTATCTCGATTCTGCAACCAGAACCTATATCGAGGAAACCGGCGGAGCTAATGTTTTGTTTGTAACAAAGGACAATAAGGTTGTTACTCCCAAATCGGATACAATACTGCCTTCAATTACCCGCCGTTCTTTAATGCAGGTAGCCGCAGATTATCTTGGCCTTGAAACCGAACAAAGAAAGGTTCGTCTTGATGAGGTATCGGATTTTGTCGAGTGTGGTCTTTGCGGAACCGCCGCCGTTATTTCTCCGGTTGGCCGAATTGTTGATGGCGATAATGTTATCACATTTAGCTCGGGTATGGAAAAAATGGGCCCAACCATTCAAAAACTTTATGATACCTTAACAGGTATTCAAATGGGCCGTATTCCTGCTCCTGAAGGTTGGATTTGCAAGATATAAAACTAAAAAAAGCCGAGTTTTCTCGGCTTTTTTCTTTATAAATTGACATATAAAGTTATTTATGATAAATATAAATTATATTAGCATTTGGAGGATGATTGTATGCTTAAAATAGGTATGTCGAGTTGTTGCGGCTTTCCGGTTACGGTCGAGGGTCTTTCAGAACTTAAAGCGGTTGGTATCGATGCTATTGAATATTGCGGCGGTAGGAATATAGCGAATTTTGATTTTCCGAGCGCTCGCAAGGCCGCAGATGCTGCCGGTATCGAGCTTTGGTCTGTTCATTCGCATATGCGTCCCGATTTTGATATTTCGTCGCTTGAAAAGGAAAGTAATGATGCCGCTATAGCAGAACTTTCGGAGCTTATAAACCGTATGAGCGCAGTTGGTATCGATAAGGTTGTTATCCATCCTACCCATACTATGGAACCTTTTGACCAGTCTACCCGCGGCGAGAAGGTGAAACACGCGATGGCTTGCCTTGATACTCTGGCGGAATACGCATATAAGAAGAATGTTTATATTGCGCTTGAGAATCTGCCACGAACCTGCCTCGGTAATACAATTGATGAGCATTTAACACTTTTAAGTGCTAATGATAAGCTTCGCGTTTGCCTCGATTTTAACCATTCGCTTATCGACGATACTGCCGAGTTTATCAAGGCGGTTGGAGATAGGATAATAACCGTCCACGTATCCGACCGTGATAACATCAACGAACGTCATTGGCTTCCCGGTGAAGGCGTTCTTGATTGGAAAGCCAATATTGATGCGCTTGAAGAGGTTGGATATAAGGGCGTTTGGATGTATGAGATGGGACTTGATTGCCCAATAACGATTGCACGTCGCCGTCTTGAATATAAAGACTTTGTTGATAACGCAAAGGCAATATTTGCAAGAAAGTCGCTAAAATCCATCGGAACTCCAAAGCCTAACCTCGGCCTTTGGGGACCTAAAGAATAAGTTTATTTTAAGTTTCAAAATTCAAAAGGTGAATGCTCTATAAATCTGCTGCGCCCACATATATTTCACATGCGAGGCGCATTTCACAAATCCCATCAGCGATTTATTTCGCTAAAAAAAGACCGTAACTTTAGTATCAAAGTTACGGTCTTTTTATGGTGCGGGCGACAGGACTTGAACCTGCACACCGAAGGCGCCAGCTCCTAAGGCTGGTGCGTCTGCCAATTCCGCCACGCCCGCGCGCAAACAATATTTTAATCCAAACGAGTGCTATTGTCAAGTGGTTTTTCTTGTAATAGATATATATTTATGATACAATATAAGCAATAAAACACGTGTTGGCACAAATATCTGCTTTTTCGTATTATGTAGTATGAAAGCGGGTGTTTTTTGTGCGAAAAATGCGTAAAAAGGGTATTTGTGTTCTCGTTGTGTTCTTAACATTTTTAATAATTTTGCTTTCGGCATTTTTTTATACCGATAAAAATCTGCGGCTGATTATTCTTGAAATGTCTGAGAGCAAGATTGGAACCTTAATGTCGGATTGTGCGAATACTGCGGTTAATCGTGCAGTTAAAGAAAACGGCATTAAATACGATGATATCGTTAGAGTTACGCGCGATGCGAATAATAATATAACATCGATTCAAACCGATATTATAAAACTCAACGAAATCAGAACAGAGATAGACTATCTTTTTTCGGAAGAAATGAATCGCCAACCGGAAATATTTCTCTCGATTCCGATTGGAACCATTATAGGTAATGAATATACGGTTGGTAGGGGACCGAAAATAAACTTTAGACTAGACCTTTCGGTAAACACGTCTACCGATTATACAAGCAAATTTTATGCCGCAGGAATAAACCAAACACTGCATCAAATTTGTGTTGAGGTTTCGGGGTCGGCATATTTGCTTTCTCCATGGTATAAAACCAGCATTGATTTTGAAACATCATATATAGTTGCAGAAACGGTTATTACGGGTATTGTTCCCGAAACGATGGCAGACCTTAATTTGAATAAATAGGTGATTTGAAAATGACAGAGCGCGAAGCAAAAATTAAAATTGAGGAATTATCAGCAAAGCTTAAGTATCATAGCGTTAAGTATTATGTTGATGACAATCCCGAAATTGAAGATTACGAATATGATATGATGATGCGTGAGCTTCGCTCGCTTGAGGAACAGTTTCCGCAGTTTGCCGTCGCCGATTCGCCGACCAAGGTTGTTGGCGGAGCAGCCGCTATTCAGTTTTCTGAAGTTACCCATGCGGTTAAAATGGAAAGCTTGCTCGATGCTTTTAGCTTTGAGGAGCTGGAGGCTTTTGATAAGCGCGTTTTTGATGAGGTGGGTTCGGTTGTTTATTCGGTTGAGCCTAAAATCGATGGTCTTTCGGTTTCGCTCGAATATGAAAACGGGCTTTTTGTTCGCGGTGCAACACGTGGCGACGGCGTAACCGGTGAAAACGTAACTGCCAATCTTATGACGGTTAAATCTATACCTAAAAAGATAGATTTTAATGGTCGACTTATTGTTCGAGGCGAGGTTTATATGCCTCATGACAGCTTTTTAAGGCTTATTGAGCGGCAAGAGAATATGGGTGAGAAGATTGCTAAAAACCCGCGCAATGCCGCTGCAGGCTCGCTTAGGCAGAAAAATCCCAAGATAACTGCAGAACGCGAATTAGATATTTTTATATTTAATGTTCAGTTGATTGACGGTAAAGAAATTAAAGGCCATGTTGAATCGCTTGATTTAATAAAATCGCTTGGCTTTAATGTTCTGCCCAGTTATAAAAAATGTAATTCTATAGGCGAGGCTATTGCTGAGATTGAAAAAATAGGCGAAAAGAGGGGAGAGCTTCCCTTCGATATCGATGGCGCCGTTATAAAGGTTGATGACCTTCGCGAACGCGATAATATTGGTAGCACCTCTAAATACCCCAAATGGGCGATTGCTTATAAATATCCGCCCGAGGAGAAGGAAACCGTGCTTACCAATATTGAGATTAATGTTGGCCGCACCGGTGCGCTTACACCTACGGCAGAGTTTTTACCGATATCGCTTGCAGGAACTACTGTTAGCCGCGCGGTATTGCATAACCAAGATTTTATTAATGAAAAAGGCATTTCCATTGGTGATACCATTATCGTTCGCAAGGCGGGAGATATAATTCCCGAGGTTGTTGGTGTTGCTCGTCATATAGAGGGCGGAACCGTTTATCAAATGCCCGATGTTTGTCCTTCCTGCGGCGCTCATGTTTATCGCGAGGAGGGCGAGGCCGCTCTGCGATGCACCAATACTGATTGCCCCGCGCAGCTATTGCGTCATTTGATTCATTTTGCTTCCCGCGATGCTATGGATATCGAAGGTTTAGGACCGGCAGTTTTGGGCGTTTTGCTTGATAAAGAGCTTATCTCATCAACACTTGACCTATATTCACTCAAAATTAGCGATATAAACACCCTGGAAGGCTTTGGAGATAAATCGGCGGAGAATTTGATATCTGCAATCAATAAGTCGAAACAGAACGAATTTTACCGCTTTATTTATGCTCTTGGTATCCGTCATATTGGTAACAAAGCCGCAAAACTGCTTGTATCGAGGTTTAGCGATATTGATAGTATAATGTCGGCAACCGTCGAGGAAATTGCAGGAATCGAGGGCTTTGGTCAAATTATGGCACAAAGTGTTTATGATTATATGTCTATGCCCGAAACCGCACTTATGATTTCTCGCTTTAAGGAAATCGGCGTTAATATGAAAGCCGAGGAAACAATACTTGCCGATAATCGTTTTTCCGGGAAAACATTTGTGCTAACGGGAACACTCGAAAAATATAAGCGTAGCGAGGCTGCTGAGATTATTGAATCGATGGGCGGAAAAACCGCTTCATCTGTATCTAAAAAGACAGATTATGTTCTCGCAGGTGAAAACGCAGGCAGCAAGCTTGATAAGGCCAATGATTTAGGTGTTGCGGTTATTTCGGAAGCAGAGTTTGAGGAAATGATTAAGTAGGTGTTTTATGGAATTATTATTTTTGGGAACCGGAGCGGCCGACAGAAAGAATCTGCCGCAAGATACCGATTTTTTAAATAAAGACCATAGAAGATGCTCATGTGCTCTGATTAACGGCAGTATTATGATTGACTGCGGACCGCATGCTTTAAATTCTTTATCTGTTGCTGGGGTTTCGCTTTATGATATAACCGATATTATCGTAACGCATCGTCACTCAGACCATTTTGATATCGAAAATATCAATAAAATTGCATCCTGTGGCGGTGTTAGGCTTTGGTTGCGAAGCGGTGGCTCGGTTGATGATTGCCTGGCTGAAATTAACTTTATGGAGTTATTTAAGCCTTATAATATTGGCTCACTAAATGTAACTGCCGTTCCGGCTAATCATGAGCAAAATTCTTTCCCTCAACATTTATGTATAACCGATGGGGATAAAAAGCTTTTATATGCTTTAGATGGTGCTTGGGTATTAAATGAAAGCGCAGAATATCTTAAAAGACGTGAATTTAATGCTATTGTCATAGATACAACGATAGGGGACTATAGCGGCGATATGCGCCTTGGCGAGCATAACAGTATCCCGATGGTGCGCCTTATTGTTGATTCCATGAGAACTCTAAAGATAATAAATGAGTCGTCAAGGATAATATTAAGTCATATTGCTTGTTGCTTACATAAATCTTATGAAGAAACTTGTAAAATTGTTGCGAAAGATGGATTTATAGTCGGCTTCGATGGTATGAGGATTGATATTTAGGGAATGCCTATTTTGTTAAAAATTTAACAAAATAGGGTTTGAGGCCCTAAATTAAGCTGTTCCAGCCCAATCAATCCTATAAAGCTATAGCTAATTCACTCGTTTTTTACCATAATAGGCAAGAATGAGCAGAAATAGACATTATAACTAAATACCGGTATTTTTAAACAATTCTTGCATATGGCATATCGTGAAAGTTCATATACTTATTTTGTAATATTGTTATTTACTTCATGATTCAGTAGTTTTTTAGAAAATTTGTGGTAAATATTGCTTTTTTATAAAAATTCCATCCTTTCAGTTTTTTTCGGGTATACCTAGGGTATGGATTGAAAATTTCTATTCGATGGATTTTTTAATAGAAAATTCGCAATATAGATAAATTAATTTTTAAAATGATTATTTAATGTTATCAACGAATTGCAAATGTGCATTAACTGCAGGGTAATATTATGTAAATAGGTGTTTTGGCTTCGAAAACAGCCTAAAATTGCTTATTTGGCATAATTTACCCTAAAAGTCCTCCCCTTAATTATACAAAATATTCATTTTGTATAATTAGATTTGGAGAAACAGGGGCCTCCCTTTTAAATATATAAAATCAAAAGAGTTCCGATATTTTATGTATCAGAACTCTTTTTCTATATAATTATTAATATCATCAAGTAGTTTTTCCCATTCATCCTGGTTTTCCGAATAATATAGCGGACAAAGTTTTCCTGTTATATCGTAGTGACGAATTATATTTTCCTTTCCAAGACCACAGGTATCACATAACCATGCCGTTAGCTTAATTAACGATTCACGTGTTTTTGGATTGAATTTACCGCTTTCATCGGGATGACAAACCTCGATAGAAATTGTATCGCTATTTCTATGGTTGCTTGCTGATGAGCGCTCATAAATCGGAACGCACTGTATAATTTCTCCATCTAGGCCTATAACAAAATGTGCGTTAACTGTTGTGCCCTCGTTTGCAAAATAATCATGGTTTTGCTTTGCGGTTGTTCCGGGGTTTCCGACATAATGAATGACTATATCATTAACAGATTCCAGGTCTATCCCCTCTCTTGAGGTGCCAACAGGTATTAGCATTATATCTATGTATTCCGGAATCTCAATATTTTTTAAATCATTGATTGTCATTTTATTACCCTTTGGCAGGAAAAATAAAACTGCCAACAATGCAACCATAAATATGGAGCAAACTGCTGCTAATCTTTTAATTTTTTTATTTCTTTTTCTTTTTCGCTTTTTAGCCATTAAGGCGCACCTTCTGTAAAGTTCATAATTATTTTAAAACACCGCAATAATTAATACTGCGGTGTTTTTTATTTTATCTTGCCATAGGATGGAATTTTTTATAAGACTTAGCATATTTATTCTTCATAATTTGTGCGTAAACCTGCGTTGTGGAGATATCGGAATGACCGAGCATTTCCTTAATATCCTGCAGTTGAGCGCCGTTTTCGAGCAAATGAGCGGCAAAGGAATGACGCAGAGTATGCGGAGTTATATCCTTATTTATATTTGCTGCTTGAGCATACTGCTTAATAATCTTCCAAAATCCCTGGCGAGTCAGAGGTTGTCCGTTCATATTAGTAAACAACATTTCCTCCGAATCATCGCTAATGATAACCTCGCGCACGGCACTTAAATAGTTGGAAATGGATTTAACCGCTTCGGGATATATCGGTATAATTCTTTGGCTTGTTTCGGTATGTAAATGCAGTATTCCTATTTGGGTGTTAATATCGGTTATTTTTAAATCTATAAGTTCGGAAACCTTAATTCCGGTTGCATATAAAAGCTCGAGCATCGCCTTATCGCGGCATCCCTTATAATTTGAGCAATCGGGCTGAGAAAGTAACTGAACAATCTCTTTGTTTGTTAATATTTCGGGAAGTTTTTTCTGCGCAGGAGAAAGCTTCACTGCTTTTATTGGATTATCTTCTATATTTCCCTGCTTGATTAAATAGGTAAAGAAGCAACGCAGCGAAGCAGTTACGCGAGCAACGGTAGCCTCTGATTTTCCAACCGAGCTTAAGAACTTTAAATAATGGGTAATTGTATCTTGTGTAATGGTGGAAACTTGGGAAATTTTATTGGCAGAACAATATGCATGGAATTGTCCGATATCGCGCATATATGATTCAAATGTATTCTTCGAAGCTTTCTTTTCATTTTTAAGATAATCTTCAAATTTTAAAACCGAATTCTGCATTATAAAATCCCCTCCTTTCCAAATGAATTTAACTGATTTTTATTTTATCCCAAAATGCTCCCGAAAGGGTTGCATCGGTAAGCGCCGCAAAAACGGATGTTAATACCAAGACTGCAAAGGACTTACAATAATGAATAAGGACATTATACATATTGTATTCCCTGCCCCGCGGCAAAACACTTTTTGCCAATAAAAGCGAAAACGAAAACGAACGTTTAGCGGCAAAGAACAATCCAAAAGCACCGATTATAGTCGCGGGAACGATAAAAATCAGCACAAAAACTATCCCGCCAAACGAATATTGCGAATAGATATATCCTGCCAAGGCTCCGTAACAAAAGCCCTTATAACCAACAAAAAACGGAAGCATTACCATGCCTGCTATACAGGTTCCGCAAACAAACAACGCAAGTAAAAATGGTAGCCATTCCATTAGCGCCGTTCCGAAAACAGAAAGAAAACCCTTGCCGTTACGCGCGGATATAAAGTTTTGGTAAAGCGTTTCAGCCTTCTTGATAGTTTTGGCATTTCCCTTTAGCAGAGCGGCCCCTAGAATAATGCCGGTTATATATACCGTGAACATTATTAGTATGGGATAACTATCTGCTAAAACGGCTGTAATCCTTTTAGCCTTTAGGTGAACTATAGTTGTCTTTTGCATTATCTTGTCCCTCCTGCTTTTTTGAAAATATATGCAGAGGATGGCGCGAAAATGCAAAACTATATATTGCGTCAAGCAAAGATGAATAAACAATATATAGAAAATATGGGAACATTATGTAACCTAAAGCGCTAATTTATAAATTAAACGCGAAAAAATAACCGAACGCAGAAACGTCAGTATAATTAGTTATACAACATTTAAAGTATTATGTCAACAAAATATTTTCAAGTTTTAGAATATTATGTAAACGCATTATGTAAACCACACGATATCGCAGATTTTATATTTTATGTAAACTATAGGTAGTGGTTATAAAATTTTTAAAAAAATATTTATTTTATTTTAGTTACGTGTTATAATCAAAATAGTTTAATGAGGTGATGAAATGGCAAATACAGTTTTAATTACGGGAGCATCAAAAGGAATCGGCGCAGCAACCGCTATCCTATTCGCCGAAAATGGTTATGATGTTATTATTAACTATAACTCCTCTGCTGAATCGGCAATACTGCTTGAAAAATCGCTTAAGAATAATGGTTATTCTGCGATGTCATATATGGCGGATGTTTCTAAATCAAACGAAGCCAATCGAATGGTAAATGATATTATTAATAAATACGGTAAAATCGATGTTTTGATAAATAATGCCGGAATTGCACAACAGAGATTATTTACCGATATAACCGATAATGATTGGGAAAGAATGATTGCTATCAATCTAACAGGAACCTTCAACTGCTGCAGAGCCGTTGTTCCCTCGATGGTTAACAGGAAAAGCGGTTGCATTATTAATACTTCATCTATTTGGGGTATGACCGGCGCTTCTTGTGAGGTTCATTACAGTGCCGTTAAGGCGGGCATTATTGGCCTTACCAAGGCATTGGCAAAAGAGCTTGGTCCATCCGGTATTAGAGTTAACTGTGTTGCTCCTGGTGTTATAGGAACAAGAATGAACTCTTCCCTATCGGTTGAGGCTTTGGTAGGTTTGGCCGATGATACACCACTTGGAAGAATTGGTAAGCCCCAAGAGGTTGCCTCTACTTCCCTATTCTTGGCTTCTCGCGATGCAGAATTTATAACCGGTCAGGTTATTAGCCCTAATGGCGGATTTGTTGTTTAAAAAAATAAAGCACCACCCCAAAGGGAGTTGCGGTTAGGGATAAAACGCCTAAAAAAGCAAATTTTTGCGGTCTAATGTGTTAAAACCCCGTGGTACGCGCCAGCGTTACCACGGGGTTTTGCCTTTTATTCCACTAAAAATTTATCTTTTTTAGGTGCGGGCAGTTTTGTAACCTAAAATTTTGCTTTATGGCGAAGCCTTTGCCACGAAGTAATACTTTGTGTCTTACAAGGGGGAAAGGCAAAGCATTAAGGCAAAATTTGGTTTCAAAACCGATTTCGTCCCTAATCGCAACTCCCTAATAATGGTGGTGCTTTTATTTATTGAACATTTGAGCTCGAAGGCTTTATCTCGCTTTCGATGCTCGATACACCTGATTCAACATCGCTTGCAATATCACTGACTGTGCTCTCGATATCAGAAGCACCGTCCTCAATCTTTTTCTTTCCGCAGCCTGTAAATAAGCAGGCTACAAGCGCGATGCAGGTAAAGGCATAGAAAAACCTTTTCATAATAATATCCCTCCCTGTTTTTATTATTAACAGTGAGGGATTAATTATTAGCGATATTTTTTGTTAATTAAATTTTGATTTTTTTACCCATGTTTACTCCTAAAACACCGCCTATTGCACCCGATAGCAGCATAATAAGGCAATGTATTGCGGTAGCAACACCGAGTTTTGCTCCCAGAATTAGCGATATAACAGTTATAAATAAAAATAGAATCCCCGAAACAAATAAGCCGCAAAGTAAGCCTTTTTGACCACATAATTTTGAATAGATGAGACCGCCAAAAAAGCAACCGATTCCAAGCGCTACTCCTGATAGCGAAGAAGCATATTTCTTTTCAATTTCAAAAAAATGCATAATCATCGCTAATATAAAAAGGCTTACTAATATTATTGCCACAGAGGAAAGGAAACTTATAATTAAATTTTTTATATTTTTTTCTTTTTCTCCGAATAGTTTCAAAAAAATCCCCTCCCGAATAATTCCTATTCGAGAGGGGTAAAAAATATTCTTATTTACTTTTTAGGTGCTTCATCATGAATGGTTAGATTCTGCTGAATTGCCCATTTAGCAATGCGCTGCTTGGAACGGTCACCCAAGGATTCGATAACGATGCTATCATCCTTGATCGACATTATACGTCCATAGAAACCACCGATGGTTATAATCTCATCGCCAACCTGAAGTCCATCGCGAAGAGCCTGTTCCTGCTTTTTCTTTTTCTTATTAGGTCTGATAAGAAGGAAATACATTGCAAGACCAAGGATAGCAACATAAGCTACCATAACCCAAATGCTACCTGCGGCGCTTTGCGGTGCTACAGAACTGGACGAACCTGCGCCTGCACCGGAAACTACCTCCGAAGCTGTATCAACAGCAGAAGCTATTACTGAACTCATTGTTCCGTTACCCATAATTTTTTTACCTCCAAAAATTAACTATGACCATTATAACTGTAAAACATTAATATTTCAAGAACAATTTTATTTTTAAACACGTGTGCCAATTATTTGTTCCTTTTGGCGTTTATATTCTGCAAACCTACCCTCGGCCAATGCTTCGCGGATTTCCTCCATAAGGGTGTTATAGAAATGCAGGTTATGCATAACAAGTAATCTTTGTGATAGCATTTCGCCGCTCTTAAGCAAATGGCGCAGATATGCACGAGAATACTGCTTGCAAACAGGGCAATCGCATTCGGGGTCGATGGGATTTAAATCATCTTTGTATTTTTCATTATTAAGATTAATTATGCCAAAATTGGTAAAGAGTTGACCATGGCGCGCGTTTCTGCTGGGCATAACGCAATCGAACAGGTCTACTCCCCTCTCTACACCATTTAAAATATTAGCAGGGGTTCCAACGCCCATAAGATATCTCGGCTTTTCCTTGGGCATATACGGCTCTACATCCTCAATAATGCGATACATATCCTCGGTTGGCTCACCAACCGCAAGACCGCCAATTGCGTAACCATCAAGGTCAAGCTCACGAATCTGCTTCATATGCTCAATACGCAGGTCTGAGAATGTGCAACCCTGGTTAATACCAAACAGCATTTGCTTACGGTTTATAGTATCCTCAAGCGAATTAAGGCGTGCCATCTCGTTTTTACAGCGAACAAGCCATCGATATGTTCTTTCGCAGGAGGCTTTTGAATATGAATGTGTTGCAGGATTTTCAACGCACTCATCAAATGCCATAGCAATAGTGGAGCCTAAATGAGATTGAATCCGCATACTCTCTTCGGGACCCATAAAGATTCGCTTTCCGTCAACATGTGAATTAAAGGTTACACCCTCTTCCTCGATTTTACGGAGCGAGGCCAACGAGAACACCTGAAAACCGCCGCTATCGGTTAAAATCGGTCCATCCCAGGTAGAGAACTTATGAAGACCGCCGAGCTTATATATTAGGTCGTCGCCCGGGCGAACATGGAGATGATAGGTGTTGCTTAACATTACCTGACAATGCAGGGTTTTAAGGTCTTCGGCCGAAACGGCGCCCTTTATTGCGGCTGCGGTTGCTACATTCATGAACGCGGGAGTCTTAACAGTTCCGTGAACCGTTTCGAGAGTTCCAAGGCGCGCGCGACCTTCAGTTTTTTCAACAGTAAACATTAATATACCTCAATAACTATTCTATAAACATTGCATCGCCAAAAGAGAAAAATCTATATTTTTCCGCAACGGCGGTATTATAAGCATTCATTGTATTGTCATAGCCCGCAAAGGCAGAAACGAGCATAATCAGCGTGCTTTCGGGCAGATGGAAATTGGTAATCAGCGCATCCATACATTTGAATTTATATCCGGGGAAAATGAAAATCGATGTATCACCGCTGCATTCCTCAATTTTACCATCATTATAGGCACTTTCAAGTGTTCTGCAGCTTGTTGTTCCAACGCATATAACACGTCCGCCCTCGGCCTTTGTTTTATTAATAAGGTCGGCGGTAATTTTCGGAACATGGTAGTGCTCTGAATGCATAACATGGTCTTTAATATCATCAACCTTAACCGGCCTAAAGGTTCCCAGACCAACATGGAGGGTTACAAAACCGATATTAACACCTTTTTTGCGTAAATTATCGAGCATTTCTTCGGTAAAATGAAGACCCGCGGTTGGCGCGGCAGCGGAGCCGAGCTCTTTTGAATAAACAGTTTGATAACGTTCCTTATCATCCAATTTTTCAGTAATATAAGGCGGAAGAGGCATATTGCCCACCTCGTCGAGTATAGCATAAAATTCGCCATTATAAGAAAAATCGATGATTCTGTTGCCGTTTTCGAGAACCTCGATTACCTCGGCAGAAAGCTTATCACCAAATGTAAATTTATGGCCTGCCTTTGCCTTTTTTCCGGGGCCGGCAATTGTTTCCCATCGGTCATCCGAAAGTCTTTTTAGCAAAACAAATTCAACGACGGCGCCTGTATCAACTCGCTCTCCGAAAATTCGGGCGGGTAAAACGCGGGTATCGTTTAAAATCAAGCAGTCACCTGCTTTTAAATAGTTTTCCAAATCCGAAAAAACGGTATGATTAACTGCGCCATTCTCACGATTTAAAACTAAAAGACGCGAGGAATTGCGCGGTTCAATTGGTGTTTGTGCAATAAGTTCCTTGGGTAGGTCATAGAAAAAGTCGCTTTTTTTCATAAAAAAATATCTCTCCGCCTATAATTGTTTGACAAATAAATAATAGAATGATAAAATAAATCGATATTTAAATATTATTATATTGCAAAAAACGATTATATTCAACTGTTTTTTGCCAGTGAAAGGACCGAATCAGTATGAAAAAGTATAATGTTGGTATCGTTGGTGCCACCGGTATGGTTGGACAGCGCTTTGCTCTCCTTCTTGCGGAGCATCCGTGGTTTGAGGTTAAGGCTCTCGCCGCAAGTCCTCGTTCTGCGGGAAAAACCTATAGCGAGGCTGTTGGTAACCGTTGGGCAATGACCGTTCCGATGCCCGAGAAGATGAAGGATATGATGGTTTATGATGCCGTTGCCGATATCGATACCATTACTTCTATGGTTGATTTCGTTTTCTGCGCTGTTGATATGAAAAAGGATGAAATCCGCGCTTTAGAGGAAGAATATGCAAAGCATGAATGCCCTGTTGTTTCTAATAACAGTGCTCATCGTTTTACTCCCGATGTTCCGATGGTTATACCCGAAATCAATGCCGAGCATATAAATATTATTGAGGCACAACGCAAGCGCCTCGGAACCAAGCGCGGCTTTGTTGCTGTTAAGTCTAACTGCTCGCTTCAGAGCTATGTTCCTGCTATATTCCCGCTTTCTGATATGGGAGTAGAGAATGTTCTTGTTTGTACTTACCAGGCAATCTCCGGCGCAGGTAAGACCTTTGAGAGATGGCCTGAAATGGTTGATAACGTTATTCCCTTTATTTCGGGTGAGGAAGAGAAATCCGAGCAGGAGCCGCTTAAGATTTGGGGTCATATCGAGGGCGATAAGATTGTAAATGCAACCAATCCGAAATTTACTGCACAGTGCTTACGCGTTCCCGTTTCGGATGGACATATGGCAGCAGTTTTTGTTTCCTTTAAGAAGGCTCCCGAAAAGAGCGAAATTCTTAAGGCATGGCGCGAATTTAAGGGTAAGCCCCAGCTTCTCGGCCTTCCCAGCGCTCCCAAGCAGTTCTTAAACTACTTTGAAGAAGATAATATGCCGCAGACCAAGCTTAACCGCAATCTTGAGAATGGTATGGCAGTTTCTATCGGTCGTCTGCGTGAGGACACACAGTATGACTATAAGTTTGTTTGCCTCTCTCATAATACACTTCGCGGAGCTGCGGGCGGTGCCGTTCTTTTGGCAGAGCTTCTTTGTGCCGAGGGTTATATCGACTAATATAACCGATTTTTAACTCGGAGTGAATATATTTGAAAAAGCTGATTTTCAAGGGTGCGGCAACTGCGATTGTAACACCCATGAACGACGACCGTTCAATTAATTTTTCTAAAATTAAGGAAGTTACAGAAAATCAGATTTTAAACGGAATAAACGCATTAGTTGTTAACGGAACAACGGGCGAGGCCTCTACCCTATCGGCTGATGAACAGGCAAAAAATATTGCCGCAGTTTGCGAACAATCGGCCGGTAGAGTTCCAATTATTGCGGGGGCAGGAAGCAATGATACCATGCGTGCTTTAATGTTGGCAAAACAGGCCGAAGAATTGGGCGCAGATGCATTGCTAATCGTTACCCCCTATTATAATAAAACATCTCAAAACGGTATTATTTCGCATTATACCTATATTGCAGACCGCGTTGACCTGCCTATTATAGTTTATAATGTTCCTCAAAGAACCGGGGTTAATATTAAACCCGAAACCTATCGCGAATTATCAAGGCATAAAAATATAGTTGCGGCCAAGGAAGCTAGTGGCGATATTCCCGCTCTTATCAGAGCAATTGACCTTTGCGGCGATGAACTATACTTTTATAGCGGCAACGATGATATAATAGTTCCTTCTCTGTCTGTTGGCGGTATGGGAGTTATATCCGTAGCATCAAATATCCTGCCAAGGGATATTGCGGATATATGTAATTCCTGTTTTCGAGGGAATTATAAAGAGGCCGCAAAACGACAGGTTGAGTTGATCAGACTGATAGATGCACTGTTTTGTGATGTTAATCCCGTTCCCGTTAAGACGGCTATGAATATTTTGGGTATGAATGTTGGTCCCGTTCGTATGCCGTTATACCCTATGAGTGAAAACTTGAGGGCCAAGCTTTCATTGGAGTTGAAAAGAGTTTTATAAAACCGGAAGTGAGAATTTATGATAAACGTTTTATTAAGCGGTTGCTTCGGTAAAATGTGTGTTACCGTTGCAGGTGTTATCGCAGGAAAAGAGGATATGCAGGTTATTTCGGGTGTTGATATGTGCCGCGATATGACTGCTTCCTTCCCTACCTATACAAATTTTTCCGAGGTCTTGGAAACACCCGATGTAATTATCGATTTTTCCGACCCCTCAAACCTCACGGATTTACTCGCATTTGCACAAAAAAATAATGTTCCCGCAGTTATCGCAACAACAGGATATACTGCAGAGCAAATTGAAGAGATAAAGGCCGCTTCGAAAAATATTCCGATATTCTTTACCTTTAATATGTCGCTAGGTGTTAATGTTTTGGTGTTGCTCGCTAAATCTGCCGCTAAAATTTTGGGCGATGATTTTGATATTGAGATTATCGAAAAGCATCATAATCAAAAGATTGATGCACCGAGTGGAACCGCTATTATGCTTGCAAATGCCGTTAATTCAGTTTTTGAGGATAAAAAGGAATATGAGTATGACCGCCATATAAAGCGTGAGAAACGCAAAAAAAGCGAAATTGGAATGCATTCTGTTCGCGGCGGAACAATCGTTGGCGAGCATGATGTTATTTTTGCGGGCAACGACGAGGTTATTACCCTTTCTCATACCGCTCAATCCAAGGCTTTATTTGCGACAGGTGCGGTTAAGGCCGCAGCATTCCTTGCAGGAAAACCTGCAGGTATGTATGATATGCAGATGATGCTTGATATGTAAATTTTAAAGAACCGACCATAAAAGTATGGTCGGTTCTTTTTTAATCATTATCAAGAACTTTTCTGTTTTTGGCTTTGGGTAATCCTTGAGCAATTTTCGGGAAATCCTGGTCCGAATCGCTTGTGGGTTGAATTTCATAGGTTCCGTATTTGTTTATTAGCTCAAAGCAATCCCGCGGTTGCGACATAACGGCATCGGCCGATATCTCTTTAACAACATCAAGTTCCTTTTTCTTTTTATCCTTCATAATCAAGCCTCCCCCATTACTATGCCCATTTTTATCAATAAATGTACAGGCAGCATATAATGATTTTGAAGGTTGGTGATCGAATGTCCTTTAACGACCGCGAACTGCTTGCGCGAATGGTTCAATGCGAAGCAGGTGGAGAAGGAGAAGACGGTATGAAGGCGGTTGCAACCGTTATAATGAACCGTGTTAGAGCGAGCGGCGGAGAATATCTTCGAACGGGCAACGGCAGCCTTCAGAGAATTGTTATGCAGCCGGGTCAATTTGATTGTGCTATGACGGTTAAAAACGGACAAAGCAACTCACAAAATATTTATAATATGTCGCCCGAGCCGATAAACTATGATATTGCGGATTGGGCATTGGCGGGCAATATATTTAACCCCGTTGGCGATTGCTTATGGTTTTATAATCCCTTTTCGGGCAATTGCCGTTCTGCTTTTCCGGGTAATTCCGGAACCTTTCATATCAGGATAAACAATCATTGCTTTTATCGACCAACACCTGCATATTACGACACATAAAGGGTGATTTTTTGAGTAACAGAAACTATGGCAATATGAATAATGGTAATAATTCCGATTGGAATAACGGCTTCGGTGATTCGGGCAACTCGCTCTATGGAATGAGCGGAACTATGCAAAGCGGATGGAATGGACAAATGCAGAATATGTCACAGACCGCAATGCTCCCCTCGGTTGAAGTCAGAACGGGAACACCGCAAGCAATAAGCATTTATTCGGCCGAAGAGAGCATGCCCGAAACCATGACCAATACTGCATATATTCCCGCGTATCTTAGACATCAAATCGGCCGCTGGATGAGAATTGAATTTCTAATCGGCAACATATTAGAGGAAAAGGTTGGTCAACTTTTAGATGTTGGAGCAAGCTATATAATTTTGAAAATGCTTGAACCCTCAACGACAATGCTTTGCGACCTTTATTCAATAAAATTTATAACCATTATTTATGATGTTAATCTTGAAAGACTTTATACAAGATAAAAAAGGCTGTCGTTTGACAGCCTTTTTAAATTACATATTAACCTTATGGAAAACCTTTTTACCCTTTTTGATTATAAGCTCAGCCTTAACCTCATCGGGTGTAAATCTTGTATTGGGGTCGGTTACCTTTTGGTCGTTAACCGAAACACCGCCCTGCTGAACAAGTCGTCTTCCCTCGCCCTTTGAAGCGATTAAACCGCAGGCCTGCATAAGGTCGAGTATACCAACGGTTCCATCCTGGAAAATAGAGTCATCAACGGTTGTAGAGGGCATATTTTCGCTAACACCTGCACCACCAAAAATTGCGCGAGAAGCGTCTTGCGCTTTCTGAGCCTCTTCCTCACCATGAACAAGCTTTGTAAGCTCGAAAGCGAGAATTTCTTTAGCATCGTTAAGCTGGCTACCTTCCCAAGCATCCATCTTATCGATTTCCTCAACGGGAATAAAGGTTAACATACGGATGCATTTTAAAACGTCCTTATCGCCAACGTTTCGCCAATACTGATAAAACTCGTAAGGAGTAGTCTTATTAGCATCAAGCCAAACAGCGCCCGAAGCGGTTTTACCCATCTTTTTGCCCTCGGAGTTCATAAGAAGGGTTATGGTCATGGCATAGGCATCCTTGCCAAGCTTTTTACGTATGAGCTCGGTTCCGCCTAACATATTAGACCACTGGTCATCGCCGCCAAACTGCATATTGCAGCCATATTCCTTAAAGAGATGATAGAAGTCATAGCTCTGCATTATCATATAGTTGAATTCAAGGAAGCTAAGACCCTTTTCCATTCTCTGCTTATAGCATTCTGCACGAAGCATATTATTAACCGAGAAGCAGGCACCAACATCACGTAAAAGGTCAACATAATTGAGTTTTAAGAGCCAATCGGCATTATTAACCATAATAGCCTTGCCATCGCCAAACTCAATAAAGCGCTCCATCTGCTTTTTAAAGCAATCACAGTTATGCTGTATCGTTTCAGGCGTCATCATAGAACGCATATCGGTTCTGCCGGAGGGGTCACCAATGTATCCGGTTCCTCCACCAACCAAAACAACGGGTTTATTACCCGCCATCTGAAGGCGCTTCATAAGGCAAAGAGCCATAAAATGACCAACATGAAGGCTATCGGCGGTTGGGTCGAAGCCAATATAGAAGGTAGCCTTACCGTTATTGATAAGTTCTCTTATTTCCTGTTCATCGGTTACCTGCGCGATAAGTCCGCGGGCAACAAGTTCTTCATAGATTTGCATTTTGGGGTCCTCCGTTAGATATTTGTATTTAATAACATTTCTTGTGCAGAAATTAAATTTTGCTCGGTTATTTCGCCGCCAATTATGCGCGCAAGTTCAACCTTGCGTCCCTCAAAATCAAGGGGTGAAATTTGTGTAACAGTTCGGCCATCGACGGTATTTTTCTCGATATAAAGATGATTATCGGCCTTTGCGGCAATCTGCGCCAAATGAGTAACGCAAATAACCTGTTTGTTTTCGGCAACCTTCTTGAGCTGATAGCCAACCTTTTGGGCCGCACGACCGCTAATTCCTGTATCAATTTCATCAAAAATTAGGGTATCGATTTCATCCTTATCGGCAAGAATACTCTTAATAGCCAACATAATTCGCGATAATTCGCCGCCTGAAGCGATTTTTGATAGCGGCTTTGGCTCTTCACCTGCATTGGCGGAAATTAAAAATTCGATAATATCGCAGCCTATTTTGGTATATTTGCCTTTGTTTATATCAACAACAAACTTAACCTGCGGCATATCGAGAAATTTAAGAACATCGCAAACCCTACGTTCAAAATCAAGAGCCGCTTTTTTTCGCGATGCGGTTAGTTCATCACCACATTTAACAAGCCGTTCTGTGCAGGCATCGAGTTCGACCTCGAGCTCTGCAATACGCTTGTCCGAAAAGGTAATATTTTCGAGCTCGTTTGTTGCAGTTTCGAGAAATTCGAGGGTTGCGGCCTCGCTTTTTCCGTATTTTGAATAGAGCTCATGTAAAAACGCGAGTCGCTTTTCGGTTTTATCGATTTCCTCGGGGTCATATTCAAAGCCTGAAATAAAGCGTTGCAGCTCGTTTCTGATATCATCGGCTTCTATCTCTAATGAGGCCAAGCGCTCGGCAATTTGTGAAAATTCCTTTGAATCTGCAGCTGAAACTGCAGATTTAGCATTATTTATTAGCGCAACCGCACCATCCTCTTCCCCACCATCAAGAAAACTGAAGGCATTTGAAATGTTGCGAACAAGCTTATCATAATTGCGGAAAATTTCAGATTTGCGCTCAAGCGCTTCGGTTTCGCCTGGTGTTATAGTCGCGGCAGTTATCTCGTTTATCTGATATTTAAGTAATTCAATTTTTCTGTTTTTGGTATCATCATCAACAGTGAGTTTCTTGATTTCATTATTGATACTGCGATATCGGTTAAATTCGTTAAGGTATTTTTCCAAAACCGCCGTATTATCGGCAACCTTATCAACAAATTTATAATGAGTATCATTATTGAGGAGGGTTTGGTTATCGTGTTGCCCGTGAATATTAACGAGATATGCGGATATCTCGCGCAAGACCGCTGCGGTAGCAGGTTGACCGTTAATTTTAACGGTGCTGTTACCGTCTGCACTAATAACTCTTTTAATTAAGATGTTACCTTCCTCATCGGGCGGATAATCGAGCTCTTCAAGCGCCGCAGTTGCGACACTGTTGAGGTTAGAAAAGAGCGCAGTTACAACCGCTTTCTTCTCACCGCCGCGAATCAATGATTTCGAAGTGCGTTCACCCAAAACGGCATTTAAGGCATCAATAATAATTGACTTACCCGCACCCGTTTCGCCCGAGAGAACACAAAATCCATTATAAAACTCAATATCTGATTTTTCGATAACCGCTATGTTTTCAATATGCAGATATTTAAGCATAATTCACCTTCTGTAAATTAAAGCATTTTATTTAATTCTTTTGCAAGTTCGGTTGCGGCTTCTTCGCCGTTGGTTATGATAAAAATTGTATCGTCGCCTGCAAGTGAGCCTAAAATCATATTGCCATATAATGAATCAACGGCAACACAAGCGCCCGATGCCATACCGGGATAGCATTTAATAACGATATCATTCATTGAATGATTAATTGAAATTACAGAGCTCGAAAATATATCGGCATATTTACCTAAATTATCGTTTTCGGTTGCTCCGTTATCAAAAGCACAGGTATATCTGTAATTACCCTCGCTATCAAGCGCTTTAACAATGCGAAGCTCTTTAATGTCGCGCGAAATTGTTGATTGAGTTACCTTATAACCCAGGGAGAGCAATGAGTTCATAAGGTCTTCCTGCGTAGAGATAACATTCTCGCGTATCATTTTAAGCAGGGTATCTTGACGTTTATTTTTCATAATATTAACCTCGCATTTTTTCCGATAGAGTCTCATAGAAGGAACTGTTTTTAATTCGTATGAGTTTTGCAGTATGATTAGCGCGCTTTATTTTTAAAGTATCGTCCGGCGAAAGCTTTATCGATTGCTCGCCATCAATAGTAAGATAAACCTCGGCATTAGGCGGGCAAAGCGTTGAAATACTTATAACCGAATCCTTATTAAGCAGGAGCGGACGGTCAAACAGAGAGTTAGAGCATATGGGTGTTAAAATAAAGAGGTCGAGCGCGGGGTCAACAATCGGGCCTCCCGCTGACATTGAATAGGCGGTTGAGCCGGTAGGCGTTGCAGCAATTAGACCATCGGCACGGTATGATACGGGGCATCCGTCAACCGATACCTTAATATCAATCATGCGCGAAAGCGAACCCTTGGTTATAACTGCCTCGTTAAGACAATAATACTTGTTTTCACCCAAAGTTACCTCTAAAAGCATACGCTCCTCGATAGAATATGTATTATCTTTTAATGCCGATAAAAGCTCGAGCTCATCATGAGAAATATCGGCAAGATAGCCGATGCGGCCCGCATTAATACCCAAAATCGGAATATTTTCGGTTGCTCCGGCCTTTGCGGCATGAATAATTGTTCCGTCTCCTCCGATGGTTATAATAATATCAAAATCCTTGATACTTGTTTTACCATCAAAAACAGAAAACCCAATTTTATTATTTGTTAGAATAGTTTTAACGGAGCCTAAAATATATTCAGTTCCGTTTTTTTCATAGTTTGGGATAATTATTGCCTTCAAAAACAAAACCCCTTTATAATGAATTATGAGACCTTAATACTAATTCCTCAACCGATACCGAACAATAATCTGAAGCCTCGGCATCAGAACGGATATAGGCTAGATACTCAATGTTACCTTCAGGTCCCTTTATTGGAGAAAAATCCAAATCAAGTAATGAAAAACCGTTTGATAAAATATAACCCTTTACATTTTCGATAACCTCAATATGAACTACGCTATCGCGAACAACACCCTTTTTACCGACTTTATCCTTACCTGCTTCAAATTGAGGTTTAATAAGACAAACGGCGGTTGCGCCGTCCTTAAGAAGGGTCTTCATGGTAGGTAAAATGTGCTTTAGAGATATGAATGAAACATCGACCGATGCGAAATCGAGTTCATCAGGCACCTGGGTTTTATCAACATATCTAAAGTTGGTTCGCTCTAAATTAATAACGCGCTCATCAGTTCGAAGCTTCCAGGCGAGTTGACCATAGCCAACATCTATTGCATAAACCTTCTTTGCGCCGTTTTGAAGCATACAATCGGTAAATCCTCCGGTTGAAGCGCCAATATCTGCACAAACGGCATCTGTAAGTTCAATGGGAAATACCTGCATGGCTTTTTCAAGCTTTAGGCCGCCGCGACTAACATATTTAAGCGGATTAGCTCGAACCTCGATATTATCATCGGGTTTTATGGGCATACCCGCCTTATCAGCCTTCTCGTTATTAACAAAAACAACGCCGGCCATAATATATGCTTTTGCCTTTTCTCTGCTCTCGGCAAGACCACGCTCAAAAACAGCGGCATCCAATCTCATCTTTTCTGACAAATCATTCACCTTTAACAGTTTTAATAATCGAATCGGTATCAAGACCGAATTTTTTTATTTGGGAATCAACGCTTGCGGCTTCAACAAACTGCGAATCAACCGCTATATGTTTATAGCTACAATCGATATTTGATTCCGCAAGCAGGCTGCCAATATGCTCACCAATTCCGCCATGCTTAATACCTTCCTCAAAGAAGAAGACAGAATCATATTTTTTGAGTTCGTCAATAAGCGGTTTTCCAATCTCGGTTAAAACATTCAGTTTTATAACGGCGGCATTATCGAGCTTTTGAGCGGCCTCAAGCGCATTACCAACAATTCTGCCATATGAGATAATAGCGGTTTTACCGCTGCCGTAAACCGAAAACGGCTCGTTTGAATACTTAATATCCTTACAGTTTAAAAACTCGCCACCGCGGGGATAACGAACTACCGAAACACAATTATCGTAGATTGCGAGCTTGAGCATTATATCGAGTTCCTCAAAATTTGAGGGGGCATAAATTTTAACGTTTGGAATTTGCGAAAGGAAGGCGGTATCAAATAAGCCTTGATGGGTTTCGCCATCCTCACCAACAAATCCTGCACGGTCAACACATAATGTTATGGGAACATTGTTAATGGCAGCATCATGGATAACCTGGTCAAATCCGCGTTGAAGGAATGAGGAATAAACGGCAAAAACCGGTCGCATTCCGCCCTTTGCAAGCCCCGCGGCAAAGGTAACTGCGTGTTGCTCGGCAATGCCAACATCAAAAAATCGGTTCTTATATTTATGAGAAAAATCCGCAAGTCCTGTTCCTTGCGTCATTGCGGCGGTAATAGCACAAATGCGGGAATCCTTTTCTGCCAAAGCGCAAAGAGACTCACCAAAAGCAGAGGAAAAATCGTTTCCGCCGCCCGAATTCGCACCGCTATTAACGTCAAACGGTTTAACACCGTGATAATCATAGGGACATTCCTCGGCAAATTTATAGCCTTTACCTTTTTTGGTCATTACATGAACAATAACGGGACGGGTTTGATTTTTTGCAATAGTAAAGATATTTTCAAGAACCTTTTCGTTATGGCCATCAACGGGTCCCAAATAGTTAAAGCCGAGTCCTTCAAAAATATTTGTATGATAAATTGCGTTTTTAATTATGGTTTTAGATTTGAAAACTCCGCGAGAAATATATTTTCCGATAAAGGGAATCTTTAAAAGAAACTTTTCAACTCGGCCTTTAAATCTATGATATTTAGGACGCGAACGAATGGCCGAAAGATAACGCGCAAGCGAACCAACATTCTTGGAAATCGACATTTTATTATCATTAATAACAACAATAAAATTGCCCTTCTTTTCGCCTGCGTTATTCAGTGCTTCATAAACCATTCCGCCGGTTAGCGCACCATCGCCAACAACGGCAATGGCTGTTCCCTTCTCTCCTGAAAGCGCCTTTGCTTTATAAATGCCGTAGGCGGCAGAAATTGAACTGCTGGAATGACCTGTTACAACGGGGTCATGCTCACTCTCGCCAGGGCGCATAAAACCTGAAATGCCGCCCTCGGTTCTTATAGTATCAATCCTATCGTATCGTCCGGTTAAAAGCTTATGCGTATAGCATTGATGTCCAACGTCAAAAATTATTGCATCCTGCGGAGAATTGAAAACTCTATGGAGTGCAACCGTTAACTCGACCGAGCCCAAATTAGACGCCAAATGACCGCCGTTTTTTGAAACAGCGTTAATAAGGCAATCACGTATCTCTTCGCATAAGGGCTCAATCTGATCGCTATTAAGTTTTTTTAAATCTACGGGAGATTTAATTCCACTTAAAATTTTATACTCCAAAATTGCACTTCCTAATTTTTTCGGTTAATAAGTATTTTAGATAATTCGAGTAAGCCATCGGCCTGCGGACCGAAAACAGATAAGCTTTCGGCGGCATTGGAAGATAACCTCTCAACATATTCGGCAGCACTCTCAATTCCAAGAATTGAAACGGCAGTAGATTTATTATTCTTCTGATCGCTTCCTATGGGTTTGCCAAGTTCCTCGGCGGTTGAGGTTAAATCAAGAATATCATCGGTTATTTGAAAAGCAAGACCAATATTATTTGCATAATCTATAGCTGCAGCAATTTTTTTATCATCAGCACCTGCAAGAATACAACCAATCTCGGCGGCCACGCGGATAAGCGCACCCGTTTTCTTTGAATACATATCAAAAACAGTATCAAGGTCGGCGCCGCTATTCTCTATTGCCAGGTCAATAACCTGACCGCCAATCATACCATGAACTCCGCTACGTTCAGCCAATAAATTAATTGCCTTTAAAGTCAGTTCAGGTTTTGTATTTTGGGTCGATGAGGCTACTCTAAATGCCAAAGTAAGCAAAGCATCTCCGGCCAAAAGGGCGGTATCCTCGCCAAATTTTATATGGCATGAGGGGCGACCGCGACGCATATCATCATCATCCATACAGGGCAGGTCATCGTGTATTAGCGAATAGGTGTGTATAAATTCGAGAGCGGCAGCAAAACACAAAGCATCATCAATATACTCTCCGCCACAGAGTCGATAAAATTCGAGTAATAGCGAGGGGCGAAGTCTCTTTCCACCCGCGAGAGCGCTATATTTCATAGCATTGATTACCGAATCATATCTGCACGCAGGCATATTTAAAACATCAATAATTTTTTGCTCGGTTAAAGCTTTGCCGCTTTCTAATATCTGCTTTGCAGTCATATTATTCCCCGCTTTCGAGTTCAGAAAGAAGTGTTATCTTTTGTTTTGCATCATCGAGGGTTATATTGCATTTTTTAGAAAGCTCTATTCCCTCTTCAAAAAGCTTTAAGGATTCATCGAGAGAGCATTTTCCTTCCTCTAAAATCCTAACGATTTCTTCAAGTCGCTTAATATTTTCTTCAAAGGTCTTTTCGGTCATCGTTTTACTCCTTAATTATTTTATCAACAGAACATTCGGCTTTACCGTTTGTAAATATCAAATCAATTCTATCGCCAACATTCAATTTTTCAAGGCTTGCGGGAGCGCTATCCTTTTCAGGAATACAGTATCCTCGCGCTAACACATTAAGCGGACTTAAGGCATCAAGCTGTGCCACACTTTTTCTAAAAGAATGGTCGGCCTTTTGGAGCCTTAAGTTAATATTATTCATAAGCGAGTCAAGCAGTTTATCGATTCGCATATCCTGTTGATTTATCAGACTTTCGATATGATTCTTAATTCTGATATTAAAAAGACTTTCAATTTTCAGCCGGGTATTTTTTAGCATTTCCGATTCGCGCAGAGCAATACGGTCGGTAAGGTTCTTAATATAAGAGCGCAGCTCCCCTATATCGGGAACCGCAAGCTCGGCCGCTGCCGACGGGGTTGGAGCGCGTAGATCAGAAACAAAATCACAGATGGTAAAATCGGTTTCATGGCCAACTGCAGAAATAACCGGAGTTTTACATTCGTGTATCGCTTCGGCTAACTCCTCACTGTTAAAGGCCCATAGATCCTCGATTGAGCCGCCACCTCTGCCGATAATGATAGTATCAACAAGGAATAATTTATCAACGCGCTTTATGGCATCAATAAGTTCAAATACCGCGCTATCGCCTTGAACCCTAACGGGACACATAATAATCTCACAGAGCGGATAGCGACGAGAGGTAATATTGAGGATATCCTGAACGGCGGCGCCTGTATCAGAGGTTATAACAGCAATGCGTTTTGGAAATTCGGGAATGGGCTTCTTTATTTCGGGGTCGAAATATCCCTTAGCCTCTAACTTTTCCTTAATTTGGTTAAAGGCAACGGTTAAATCGCCAACACCATCGGGAATCATTTCTTCAGCATAAAATTGGTAAGAACCATCGCGCTCATATAGCGAAACTCTACCACGGCAAATTACCGACATACCATCCTGCGGTTTGAATTTTAAATATGCGGCACTGGAGCGAAACATAACCGCTCTTATTACTGCATCGGAATCCTTGAGGGAAAAATAAAGGTGACCGCTTTGATAATGGTCCTTAAAATTTGAAATTTCGCCCTTCAGATAGAAAGAGCAAAGATGCTCATCACATTCTAAAAGCGATTTTACATAACTATTAAGCTGTTTTACCGATATAACGGCTACACGCATAATAAAAACCTACTTTTCAATATTTGCGGCAACGGAACCTAAAACGCCGTTGATATATGCAGCATCCTCTTGGGTTGAATATTTTTTAGCAATCTCAACTGCCTCATTGATTGAAACCTTAACAGGAATAGAATCGACATAAAGCATTTCATAAATTGCTAATCTTAAAAGCGAAAGTGCAACCTTAGAAAGACGATTAATGTTCCATCCCTTAAGGTTGGCGATTATTACTTCATCGATTTCAAGAGATTTTTCGCAAACTCCCTTAAAAACCAATTCAACATAATCATCATATTCAAATTCACGCGCTTCTATAGCATCCTCGATAATGGCTTCAACCGAGTCCTCACGGAAGCAACGTTCAAAAATTAATATAAATGCATTTTCTCTTGCGGTTTTGCGGTTCATAGAACACCAACTTTCATAATTATGCAATTATATAATATACTATATAGGACAATTTTTCAATAAAAAAAGCCGATATTTTTCGTCCAATGCATAAATATTTATACAAAAAACTTGTAAAAAGCGCGAAATAGTGATATAATTCCCGAGAGATGAAATTATGAGGTGAATTTTATGGCAGGATTTCGCAAAAGCTTTTTAGGCTTTAATTGTGATGATGTTGTAAATTACATACAGAGCGCACAGGCCAAATTCTCAAAGCGCGAGGGTGAGCTTAATGCTCAAATCGAGCAAACCGAGAAAAAACTTGAGGCCGCCGAGCTTCAAATGGCAGCGCTTTTGGCCGAAAAAGAAGCTCTTATGGCCGAGCTTGATAGTTTTAAGAGCCGTTGTGACGAGATTGAGCAGTTAAGTTTAAGTATCGGAAAGCTTTATCTTGTTTCGCAAAATAGCGCTAAAAACATAATCAATAACTCTGTTGAATCCTCTCGCCAGGCTAATGAAGAGATATTTAAAAATATTGATAGCATCGAAAATGCTCATTCCGCTTTGGCCGATATCAAGGAAAGTGTTCGCAGAACCGCTGATAACTTTATTTCTGAAGTTGATGCTCTTGCCGCTTCACTTACCGATACCAAACAAGAGTTAATTGAGCGCAACGAGGATTCTACCCGCCAGCTTGAAGAGTTTACCGCAATGTTTAATAAAATTAATAATGCAGAATAATTAAAAGCCGTAATCAAATCGATTACGGCTTTTTTATTTCTACCAAATATTTATTTAGTATCAAAACAGGATTATACGATTTTTTTGCACGCTTAAGACCTTCAAGGCCCAGGTCGTCTTCCCTGTTTATAAGTTCATAAACCCCAAAGAGTTCGGCCTTTACAAATGAATTATTAATAACAGCATATGCGCCCTGAAAATCTGATAAGGCTTTTTCGGTTGTAACATCAAAAACCCTATCGTTTATTGGGGCGCCAAAGGAAAAGGCTATAGGATTATCATCAACATAAATAATTCCGCCTAAAATATCGAGTTCTTTAAAATGCGGCAAAATTTCTTTTATGGCCCTTAACTCACATTCGATATCCGGATCGGGTGCAGACTCATAACGCTCGCTTGCCCATTTCTCGGCGACAAGATAAAAATCATTAACGTTACCCTCTCCAATTGATTCATAGCGCCAATTATACTTTCGGCTAAATGCGGAGATATGGTTACGCTTTTGATGAAACTTTTTACCTGTAAGAGTTGCTAATTCCTCGGTGTTATAGATGTAATCAAAATTTTCAGGTGCGGGAATTAATTCGATATTTTTACCCAAATGACCTAATAATTTATCCAATCTTCGGCCATCCGAAGCGGATAGGCGGTCATATTCACCGAGCATTTTAATTTCGGCCTCCAAAGCCGGAAAAAATGATTCGCCAAGCGGCAAGAGATAGATATATCCCTCACCCTCAAACAGGCGAATAACAACCGTTTTATCATCGAAAAAGGCAAATTCATGATGATATATGTCCTGCCAAATGAGAGCATTAAGGAAAAGATTTTCGCAGGTTAATTCATCAGTTTGAATGATTGATTTAAGTCTTTCATAATCTTCAATTTTAGGTTTAAAAAAATCCATGTTTTCACTTCTTGAATATTTTTTATCTATTTTATCACGGCGGCCGAATAATATCAACAAAAACCCCCGAAATTTTCGGGGGTTTTAATTTAGCAGGATATAACCAAAGGCATATTTTCGGGAATTACACTGCTTACAGAATTAACCGACATAATATCCTCGGGAGAAGCATTAAATCGTTTCGCTATATTCCAGGTTAATTCTCCTCTTTCCGCGTAATAAATAATAACTGAGCAATCGTTATGG
>SVPK01000062.1 GCA_015065875.1 Oscillospiraceae bacterium | reverse complement strand
GCTGAACAACGAGATGGTTTATATAATTGGGATGATAACCGAATTTTTTACCAAGCGATATATTGGTTAGCTCCTCGCTATGATGGTCGGCAATGAACTGCAACACCTCATCAACTCGACCCTTTGATCGGCGGATATTATCGCGCTCAAGCATACATTCGCGAATGGTTTCGGTTAAAATCGCCTTAAAGATTCCCGATATCTTAACATTATAAAAAGAGCGGCGTCCATCAAATTCGGAACAAATCTCTCTTATTCTATCCTCAAGCAGGTGCATATTATTTATATGTATAACCCCGTTTAAAACCTCGGCGTCCGAAAAGGTTACCCTCTCAAGTATTGCGGCGGGGTCGAATTCGGCTCCCGCAGGGGGAATCGGCGCCGAAAGGCAGGAGTTTTTTGCGGTATAATCAAAGTTAAAGCCGAGCAAGGTCATGCTTTCCCCCTCAAGGCTATAGCAAAGCCCTGCGCGCCAAATCATAAGGTATCCTTTTTTCATGGGGTAATCTCTGCCGTCTACCGTTATTTTTCCTTCGCCATCAGCGCAGTAGAAAAATCGGTTATCATAGGCGGTAAGCCCTCTAAATGCCGAGGCGGCGGTTATTTTTAGGGTTTGAGCATAGCGAATAAAGGGCCGTATTTCACCAAAAAGAATGGAAGCCGACATTAGGCTTATCCCCCTTTAATGTTTATTTTAGACAGTTTAATATTTAACAAGGCTCTTAAATATTATACCTCTTTGTGATATAAATGCAATAGAAAATCTTTGATTGGGAAGGAAATTATTATGATTGAAAGAAAAAATCCCCGCACCGCAAGAGTAGGTTTTTACTCGGTTGCACACGCAACCTATTGGGACCAATTCCCCGGTCTGCTTGATAATATGATGGTTTACCACAATGATACCATTAAGCTCGTTGAGTCTTATGGCGTTGAGGTTATCGATTACGGAATGATTGATTCCAGCGAAAAGGCTTATGAGGCCGTTGCAAAAATGCAGGGCGATAAGCTTGATGTTCTCTTTACCAATATGATTACATATGCAACCAGCTCGGTTTTCGCTCCTATTGTTCGCGAGATGAACATTCCGGTTGTTTTGGTTGCTCTCCAGCCTCTTAAGGCGCTCGATTACAACAAGGCCTGCACCTTTATGCAGCTCGAAAACGATAATATTTGCTCGGTTCCCGAGTTTACCGGAGTTGCCATCCGTATGGGCAAGAAGGTTGACGATGTTATAATCGGAACCCTCTATGACGAAAACGACCCCTCTCATGCCGAGCTCTCCGAGTGGTG
The DNA here is from genome assembly GCA_015065875.1 of Oscillospiraceae bacterium. Lineage (GTDB taxonomy): Bacteria > Bacillota > Clostridia > Oscillospirales > Acutalibacteraceae > SIG589. The sequence goes on along the minus strand of SVPK01000062.1, from coordinate 6,114 downwards.
TGAAATTGCGAAGGTTCTCCATTCCTTAAAGGGCGCCCGCATGGGTCTTATGGGTCACGTTCTCGAGGCTATGTATGATATGCATGCCGACCCGACCGCTATTTCCTCGGCCTTCGGAGTTCATGTTCCGCTTATCGAGATTGATGATGCAGTTGCCTGCTTTGAGGCCGTTACCGATGAGGAAATCGCCGCAAAGACCGAAATAATCAAGGCCGAGTTTGAAATGCCCGACCCCAAGAGCGACCCTGTTACCCGCAAGCTCACCGATAAGGACCTTTATGAATCGGCTCGCGGCGCCGCCGCACTTGACCGACTTGTTGAAAAGTTTGGTCTTTCGGGTCTCGCATACTACTATGAGGGTCAACCCGATACCATTCAGCGCCGAGTTGCAACCTCGTTTATCGTTGGTAACTCCATCCTTAACGCACAGGGAACCCCCATGTGCGGCGAGTTTGATATAAAGACCTGCATTGCTATGCTTATTATGGACCGTCTTAACATCGGCGGCAGCTTTGCAGAGCTCCATCCCTTTGATTTTAAGGAAGACTTTATCCTTATCGGTCATGATGGCCCGCATCACCTCGCAATCGCAAACGGCAAACCGATTTTGCGTAGCCTTACAAAGTTCCACGGTAAACCCGGTAGCGGCGCAAGCGTTGAATTCAAGCTTAAAGAGGGTCCGATTACCATGCTCGGCATAACCCAAACCGCTTCGGGAGCATTTAAGTTTGTTATCGGCGAAGGCTATTCCAAGGAAGGCCCCATCCCGCCCACCGGCAACACCAATACCCGCGGCTTCTTCGAGCCCAACACCCGCGATTACATCAAGGCTTGGGTTATGGAAGGCCCCACCCATCACTATGCCCTCGGTATCGGACATCATGCAAAAACTCTTAAGAAGATTGCAGATGTTCTCGGAATCGAATCGGTTGTTGTTAAGCTTTAACATTTTTGAGGAGTTTTCCGCGGAAAACTCCTCTTTTTTTATACCTTTAAATTAAAACAATATTTTGCTTGCTTTTTATTTTTTTTGTGATATAATGAGTGATATTATTTTATTTTAAGGAGAGAACCTGATATGGATTATTCGTCTATGGAACCAACGCTTACTCTTATGCTCGAACTCGTCCTTCGCATATTTGTTGCCTGCCTTTGCGGCGCGGTTATCGGTCTTGAGCGAACCGTTCGCCTCAAGGAGGCCGGAATCAGAACGCATACAATCGTTGCCCTCGGCGCCGCCCTTATGATGACCGTTTCAAAATACGGCTTCTATGATATGCTAATCTGCGGCGTTAATGTTGATGGCTCGCGTATCGCTTCCTGCGTTGTAACAGGTATATCCTTCTTGGGTGCAGGCGTTATCTTTGTTCGCGGCAACTCTATTAAGGGTCTTACAACCTCGGCAGGTATTTGGGCAACCGCCGGTATCGGTCTTGCGCTTGGCGCAGGTCTTTATATCGTTGGTGTTTCGGCAACCATTTTGCTTGCCGTCGTTCAGCTCGTTCTACATCGCTTTATCGGTCGTCTCGATAGCCTCGTTGCCGCCGATATCTCCATAACCGCGATTTACTCCGCCGATATAATCGAAAAAATCAATACCGCTCTTACCGAGCGCGGTCTTGAAATTCATCGTTGCCATGCAACCAAAAATGCCGACAATACCGTTACCTTTAAGTTAACCGTTAAGTCAACAAAGGAGCTTCCCTTCTCGGATTTGGTTGATATCTTTGAGCATAACGAAAATATCGTTGGCTTCTCGCTTTAAAATTAAAAGAACCATTGGAAAATCCAATGGTTCTTTTTTTATATCGCATAAAGAATTATTCCCGTAAACTGAAGCATACTGCCTATTATTACAAGCAGATGGAAAATCGAATGCATATATTTTTGCCTTTTTCCGATTCCGTAGGCTACTGCGCCAACAGTATAGGCGAGGCCGCCCGCCAAAATCCATAAAAATCCGTTTAAGGTTAGCGCCGCAACGGTTGGCTTAATCGCCATTATAATGCACCAACCCATTCCAATATAGCAAACCATTGAAAAGGCCTGATATTTTTTAAGGTCGATGGCCGTTAGAGTAACGGCGATTGCGGTCAGTCCCCATTCGATGCCAAAAACTGTCCAGGCAAGGGCGGGTGTTCTGGGGCGCATCGAGCAAAGGAGTATAGGCGTATAGGTGCCGGCTATGAGGAAATAAATGGTGCAATGGTCGATAACGCGAAAAACCTGCTTTACTATACCCGGTCGAAGACCATGATATATGCTCGAAACGGTATAGAGCGCTATCATGGAAAAACCATATATAGAAGAGCTGACAACCGCCCAGGCATCGCCCCTTACTGCCGAAATAACAACGCTCGAAATTAAAACAGCAACCGCCATTGCTCCGCCAACGATATGGCTTATCATATTAAAAAGCTCTTCGCCGCGGGTATAGTTCGGCAAAACGCGCTCCATAAGCTTTTGTCTTGCCATTTTATCTTTCCTTACCAACAAAGAATAATGCGAGGGTTCCGGGGCCTGCGTGTGCGCCGATGAAGGGTCCTAAAAACTCAACGTATATGTTCTCGATGCCAAATCTTTCCTTAACCATATCAGCCATCATATTTGCATCATCAATGCAATCGCCATGGCAGATAAATACGGGGGTCTCGGGGGTTACATTCTCGGCATTCTCCGCCATATAGTCAACCATAGCCTCGATTGCAGCCTTTCTGCCGCGAGCCTTGGCAACAACATGGAGCTTACCTTCATAATCAACGTGCATAAGCGGCTTTATATTAAGCAGAGAGCCAACAAACGCAGTTGTTGAGCTAACGCGACCGCCGCGCTTGAGGAAATAGAGGTCATTAACGGTAAAGCGATGAACTATATTGTTCTTGATTGCTTCGGCATAGTTATAAACCTCTTCTGCGGTTGCGCCTTCCTCGCGCTTTTGGGCGCAAAGATAAACAATAAGACCATGGCCGAGAGATGCACAAAGGGTATCAACAACGTATATCTTACGGTCGGGATACTGCTCCGAAAGCTCCTCTGCCGCCATTCTTGCACAGTTATAGGTTGCCGAAAGGCCGGATGAGAAGCCGAGATGAACTATATCATTGCCCTTATCGAGCTCGACCCTAAACATATCCTCATAAACCGCGCTGTTGATAGCCGAGGTTTTGGCGCTTCCGCCCTCACGCAGATATTTATAAAACTCTGCATTATCGATGGTAGCATTGGTATGCTCGGTTCCATCGGCAAGGGTAAAGCTTCCCTGGGCGCAAACAACCGAAAGCTTATCTAACATTTCGGCCGAAAGGTCACAGGTTGAATCGGTCATAAGAGTAAAATTATTCATAAAGGTCTCCTTTTTGTTTTTACATTAAAAATATTACCTTAATATAATACTTTTTAATCCTTTATTTGTCACTAAACAAAAAAATAACCCGCAGTAGAAAGCAAAAAAGGCTCTCTACCCACAGTAGAGAGCCTTTGAAAAACGGCTTGAAATAGCGCTTTTTTTAGAATATGTTTTTATCATGGAGCAGTTTTGAAAGTGCCGAGATTTCTTTTAAGGTTAGCTTTTCGGCGCGAACCGTTTCGGGAAGATCGAGCTCCCGAAGCACCTCGGCAAGCTGCGATTTTTCGATATGAAGGGTTGACGAAACGGTATTGAGGAGGGTTTTTCTGCGTTGGGCAAAGCAGGCCTTAACGAGCGCAAAGAATTTAGCCTCATCTGGAACCGAAACAGGCGGCTCGCTTAAAACCGAGAGCTTTATAACCGCGCTATCAACCTTGGGCGGCGGCATAAAGCTATCCCTTCCAACGCCAAAAAGAATTTCGCTCTCGGCATAATAGGCAACCGCAACGGTAACCGCTCCCGCCTCGCGCGAGGAAACCTCGGCACAAAGGCGCTCGGCGGCCTCTTTTTGAACCATAACAACGATATCCTCTATCGGCAGACGGCTTTCGAGCAGCTTCATTATAATCGGCGAGGTTATATAATAAGGAAGGTTGGCGCAAACACAAACTCGCGAGCAATCGGCAAAATGCTCCTTTATGAGCGCCGAAAGGTCGAGCTTCATTGCATCGCCAAAGATTACCTCAACATTTTGAAGGTCGGAAAGGGTCGTTTTGAGTATCTTTTCAAGGCTACGGTCAATCTCAATCGTTACAACCTTTTTGGCAACCGCCGATAGTTCGCGGGTTAAAACACCAATTCCGGGACCGATTTCCAAAACGCCTGTATTTTCATCGGCAACGGCTTCGGCCATTCGCGGGCAAACGGTTTTATCGATAAGAAAGTTTTGTCCGAGCGATTTTTTAAAGAAAACATCATCGCCCATTAGCTTCTTTATGGTTGCGGCACTTGCAAGCTCCATCTCTTCCCCTCCCTTTTTACCTTAAAATCATACCACATCTGCGCCCCTTTTACAAGGTAAATAACTTTTTATATCCTTATTGCTTTCAGAAACTTTTTGTGATATAATGGCTCTGTGTTAATAGATTCTGCCCTATGGGCGAAGTTATAGGAGAATTAAAATGGACCAAAAAATTATAAATGCCGTTTTGGATGAAATTCGTCCCACCCTTACTGATAAGGGCTTTGAAGAAAAGGATGGCGTATTTACCGGCGAAAAGCTGGCTATTAAAATTGAATACGATGAGGCGCGCCAGATTTTCAAGCTCATGTCGGCCGAAATCGTTGCAGGCGAGAGCCAAAGCTTCTCGGTTGCATCGAGCTACCTCTTTGATTCAACCCAAACCGTAAACGATGCCGCCGCAGTTGGCATTGATTTTAACGATACCGTTGCAACCCTGCTCGGCGTTAATACCCGAAAGGTTCGTCGCATTGGCGATATAGCCCTTCCAACCAAGAGCGATAGCGATACTGCCGATATCGGCGAGCTTTGCAACCGCGTTTTGGCTATTTTCCCCGCTTATAAGGACCTTTATAAGGAGCGCATGGCAACCGAGGGCGAATTCCTTTATGTTAATTTCTTCCTCGATACTGCCGCAAAGGAGATAACTGCTCTGCTTGAGGCCGATAATAAAAAGAAGCTCAAGAAAATCTATGATACCCTTAACGACCTCTACATACGAGGCGAGCGCGCCGTTGGAAATACCATTATTGTTGTTATACTCGGCGGAGCCATTAAGGGCGACCCCGCTCTTACCGAAAAAATGCTCGAAGGTCTTACCGATTTCCCCTATCTTAAGAAGGCCGTTCGTCAGATTTCGCTTCGCACCAAAAAGGACCGCGTTCTCCGCGAAATTTATGGCATTTAATGTAAAATAAATTTAAACCCCGCAGGGCTCTTCTGCGGGGTTTTCTTTTTTCTCTAAAAATAACAAAAAATTAACTATTTTTTACCAAAAAATGAGATTATGTAAATCTTAATAACCAAAAAAATAATTCAACTTTTCCACTAACATTTCCACTTTTTCAAAGGTTTACAACTGATTTAATCGCGTTTGTTACCCTAAAGTTGTTAATAACTCGGTTAATAAGTTTAACTACTTGCCTATAAATAATAACCTTTTAAAAAATATTATGTTAAGTTTGGAGTTTGAAAAATATTATGTTTGATGTTACAAAAAAGAGGGCACGTTGCGCCCTCTTTTTTTACCATTTTTCTCCTGCCAGGCGATGAGCCAAATCGGTTAACTCCTCGGTATTATAAAACTCAACCATGAGAGTTCCTTTGCCGTTCTCTGCGGCGGTTATCTTAACGGGGCGATGGAGCGCAGATTTAAGCGCAAGCTCAACCTCGCTATGATATTTGTTTTTTGCCGAAGGAGCGGCCACCTTCTTTTTTCCATCCATCTTTGCAAGACCCTCAATCTGTCGAACCGAGGCGCCCTGCTTTGCGAGGGATAAAAGTCCCGCCCTGCGCTCGGCAGGAGCAGAGAGCAAAGCCTTTGCATGGCCGGTTGTTATCTTGCCCTCGCGGAGAGCAGCAAGCGATTCATCATCGAGAGCCAAAAGTCTTAATGCGTTGGCAATCGCGCTACGCGATTTTCCAACCCTCGCGGCGGCCTCTTCTTGGGTTATGCCATATGTATCGATAAGCGATTTAAAACCAAGCGCTTCTTCAACAGGGTTTAGGTCCTCTCGCTGAAGGTTTT
>SVPK01000061.1 GCA_015065875.1 Oscillospiraceae bacterium | reverse complement strand
CCGCGATACTAAAACTCAAAATGTTGGTTGATAGGGGAGAGTTTTAATGCTTTTATATATAATTCGCCATGGCGACCCGATATACGAGCCCGATAGCCTGACCGACCTCGGCCATGAGCAGGCAAAAGCGCTTGTGCCGCGTCTTGCGCCGCTCGGATTCGATAAAATTTATGTTTCTCCCATGATTCGCGCGCAACAAACCGCCGCGCCCACCTGCGAAGCGCTCGGAATGACCCCTGTTGTTCGCCCCTTTTTAAGTGAGCAGGCGCTTTTTGAAGAGGTTTCGATGATGCTTCCTAAAAATGAGGACCCTTCGCGCCTTTATAAGCGCTGGTGCTTCCATCAGCAGGAAACAAATTATAAGCCCCGCAACCCTTATTCGGAGCTTGAAAACTGGTTCGATATTCCCGCGTTTGCAGGTTGCCGCGATAGGGCAATTCCCGCCTACCGCGATTTTATAGCGGGCGCCGATAGCTTTCTTTCAGAGCTCGGCTACCATCGCGAGGACGGATTCTACAGAATCGATAATCCGCCCTATGAACGCGTTGCGGTTTTCTGCCATCAGGGAGTAGGTCTTACCTGGATTGCCCATATGCTTAATATCCCGCCGCAGATGATGTGGTCGAGCTTTGATATAACCCATACAGGGGTAACGGTTCTCGATTTTAAAAACTATAAAAATAATCTTACTACCCCGATTTGCCTCTGCCTTTCGGATACCGCCCATCTTTTCGGCGCCGATATGGAGATAAAGCATTGCGGAATACAGGAATATTAAAAGGTATATAATAAAAACCTTCCCGAGAATTGGGAAGGTTTTTTATTTTAAAATATTTTCGAGCTCTGCGATTTTAGTGGGCGAAGGCTCGGGCAGATGCCCAAAGCGAAAATCGAGTCCGAGCGAATCATACTTAACCGAACACATCTTTTTAAAGGGCAAAAGCTCAACCTTATCAACGCAGGAATGCTCGTTTGCGATAGCCTTAAGGCGCAGAATATTTTCCTCGTCATCATTAAGGGTTGGAATAATAACCTGACGCAGAGTTGTTGGGATTTTGCGCTTTTCGAGCTCCTTTAAGAAGGAAAGAACCGAATCCAAATCGCAACCGGCATATTCGCGGTAAGCATCGTTCGAGGTATATTTTATATCGAGCAAAACTCGGTCGCAAAAGGGGATAAGCGCCTCTACCTTTTCGTTCCAAATGCTGCCCGAGGTATCGAGGCAGGTGTTGATTCCCCGCGCTTTACAGAGCGCAAAAATCTCGCGGGCAAACTCGGCCTGCAGCAGTGGCTCGCCGCCCGAAATGGTTATTCCGCCCTGTTCGCCAAAATATTCGCGGTAGCGCTCGGCCTTGGCGGCGATATCCTCGGCTAAAGCCTCTTGCCCCGCCGCCATATCCCAGGTGTCGGGGTTATGGCAGCAGCCGCAACGGAGATTACAGCCCTGCAAAAAGACAACAAAGCGAACTCCGGGTCCATCGGCCGCGCCGAGGCTTTGAATCGAATGAATAAAACCTAATTTACTCATATGCTTTCGTGGAAGGTTCGGCTTATAACCTCGCGTTGTTGCTCGCGCGAAAGCTTATTAAAGTTAACCGCATAGCCCGAAACGCGAATGGTTAGATTCGGGTAGGCTTCGGGGTTTTCATAGGCCTTTATAAGGGTTTCGCGGTTAAGAACATTAACGTTTATATGATGCGCCATCTTTGCAAAATAGCCATCGAGAATGGCGACCAGGTTAGAAACTCGCTCATTATCGGTCTTGCCGAGGGCATCGGGGGTTATCGAGAAGGTATTGGAGATACCGTCGCGGCAGTCATCGTATGAGAGCTTTGCAATCGAGTTAAGGGCGGCAAGAGCGCCATTTTCCTCGCGACCCGACATCGGGTTTGCGCCGGGAGCAAAGGGCTCGCCGGCCTTGCGACCGTCGGGGGTAGCGCCCGTGTTCTTGCCATACATAACATTCGAGGTTATGGTTAAAACCGAGAGGGTATGAATTGCTTTGCGATAGGTAGGAGTTTTGCGAAGCTCGGTTATAAAGCGATGGGTCATATCCTTGGCGATAAGGTCAACGCGGTCATCATCGTTGCCGAATTTGGGGAAATCGCCCTCGGTCTCAAACTCGGTTATAAATCCGTTTTTATCGCGAATGGGGCTAACCGATGCAAATTTTATTGCGCTCAAAGAATCGGCAACAACCGAAAGTCCCGCAATGCCGAAGGCCATAAGGCGTTCAACGGCGGTATCATGAAGCGCCATTTGGGTTTTTTCATAGCAATATTTATCGTGCATATAGTGGATAACGTTCATGGTATTAACATAAAGGCGCGAGAGCCATTTAATGTAAATATCATAACGCTCCATAACGGTATCGTAATCGAGTTTATCACCCGAAAGCGGCTCCATTTGGGGACCTATGCGCATCTGGCTTGTTGTATCATATCCGCCGTTTATCGCAATAAGCAAAAGCTTTGCGAGGTTGCAGCGGGCGCCGAAAAACTGCATCTGTTTTCCGATTTTCATGGCCGAAACGCAGCAGGCGATAGCATAATCATCGCCAAAATCTTGGCGCATAAGGTCATCGTTTTCATACTGGATAGAGTCGGTATCCTTAGAGACCTTGGCGCAGAAGCGCTTAAAGCCTTCGGGCAATCCCGCCGCCCATAAAACCGTAAGGTTGGGTTCGGGAGAGGAGCCAAGGGTATAAAGGGTATTAAGAATACGGAAGCTGCTCTTGGTAACAAGGCTGCGTCCATCCTCGCCCATTCCGCCAACCGCCTCGGTTATCCACATCGGGTCGCCGCCGAAGAGCTCGTTATATTCGGGGGTGCGAAGGTGGCGGGCGATACGAAGCTTCATAACAAAATCATCGAGAAGCTCTTGCGCGGTTTCTTCGGTAAGGCTTCCTGCCTTAATATCGCGCTCAATATAGATATCAAAGAAGGTCGAAACGCGACCGAGCGACATAGCGGCGCCGTTTTGCTCCTTAATTGCTCCGAGGTATGCGAAATAGGTCCACTGAATTGCCTCGCGGGCATCCTTCGCGGGAACACTGATATCAAAGCCATACATAGCGGCCATTTCTTTTAACTTGCCAAGGAAGGAAATCTGCTGAAAAAGCTCCTCATCAAGGCGGATGTTCTCGGTATTAAAGGCCTCGCCCTCGAGCGCCTTTTTATCCTTCTGCTTTTCCTCTATCAGGCGGTCAACACCATAAAGCGCAACGCGGCGATAGTCGCCGATAATGCGTCCGCGACCATAGGCATCGGGAAGACCTGTTATAACATGGCATTTGCGGGCGGCGCGCATTTCATCGGTATAAGCGCGGAAAACACCGTCGTTATGGGTTGTTCTGTAGCGGAATTCGCTTTCAATAGTATCCGAAAGCTTATAGCCATAAGCCTCGCAGGCCTGGCGAGCCATTCGAATACCGCCAAAGGGAGCAACCGCACGCTTTAAGGGACGATTGGTCTGCATTCCAACAATAATTTCGTTTTCCTTATCAATATATCCGGGCGAGAAGCTGGTAAGCGAGGAAACGGTTGCGGTATCGATATCGAGAACACCGCCAAATTGGCGCTCAAGCGCAAAAAGGCCCTGAAGGCGCTTCATAAGAGCGCTTGTTCTTTCGGTTGCATCGGCTAAAAACGAGTCATCGCCGCGATATTCGGTATAATTTTTCTGAATAAAATGGCGAACATCGATTTCTTCTTGCCAGTTTCCGGGTATAAAACCATTCCAGTTTTCGTGTTTCATTAGGCTTCTCCTTAAAATAAAAAATAAAGGGCAGGTCAGAACACTTCGTGAACTGACTTGCCCAGACGGTCGGCATTATAATGCTTGCGTTCCCTTTGCGTTATTTCGCAAAATCCGTCAGTCGCGTAAGCATTCATGATTGTAAGATCATTATACCTAAACCGTCGCATTTTGTCAACGGCAAAGAATAACAAAAAGCGCATTATATTAAGGCGAAAAGTTGGCAAATTGTTAGTGCTCTCGTTTTTTGAGTCTCATCTACCAACAAAAAAGACCACCTGAAGGTGGTCTTTTTGTTGGCTATGGGCTACGAAAAAGATATTTCGGTGGTTTTGTGTATGAGTTTGAATCCTCCGGATACAAATAAAATCATCCGCGAAGCGGATACCTTTACTTCTTCACTATTCACTATTACTTATTACTTTCCAAAAATCCGAGTAATTGAAGAATAAGTGAAGAGTGAAGAGGTAATAGTGAAAAAGTAAAAATCCCCGTTCTTACGAACGAGGATTTTTGGTGGAGACGATGAGACTCGAACTCACTACCTCTACAATGCGAATGTAGCGCTCTACCAGGTGAGCTACGCCCCCATATTCGGCGCAAAGCGCCGTTTTTAAATATCAATTATGCGCGGAGTATGCTTTGTGTGCCGCAGGAAAACGCGAAGCAGGTCTTCGGTTTTCATCTTAAGGGTTGAGGTATTGATACAGGGATGGCAACGGATATATTCGCCGTTTATAATATCGCGGTCGATAACCAGTTGAACGCGGCGGTCGCGGTCATCCTTTAGGGCCATAACCGTTACCGAACCGGGAGTAACACCGAGCATTCGCTCCATATCCTCGCTCGACGCAAAGGAAAGGCGCGAAACACCCAGCTTTTTAGAAACATCTGCTGTTCTAAAGGGCTTCTCGCCCGACATCATTATCATATAATAATCGGTTTTTTGGCGATTGCAAACAAATAAGTTTTTGCAAATTCCAACCCCGATAACCTTTTCAACCTCTAAACAAGCCTCGATAGTATCGGCGGCATCGTGGTCAACGCGGCTATACTCTATCCCAAGGCTATCGAGCAGGTCATAAACCGCAACCTCTTTTGGGATTCGGTCGCCGCAGTTTTCGGGCCTGCCTTCATATATCGGACTGATGTTCATTTTACTCTTTCCATTCCTTTGTGTCAAGTTAAAAATTACTCGCCCCAGTATTTGCGGTCGAGGCTTCTGAACTGAATTGCCTGCATAATATGCGGGGTTTCTATACGTTCGCTACCGCCGAGGTCGGCTATCGTTCTTGCAACCTTTAAAAGGCGGTCATAAGCGCGGGCGGAGAGCCCCATTCGCTCAAATGCGGCGCGAAGAGCCTTCTCGGCCTCGGGCGACAGGGTGCAGTATTTTTCGAGCATCGAGGGGGTTAGCCTTGCGTTGCAGGTAATTCCTGTTCCGCGGTAGCGCTCCTCTTGGAGTCGGCGCGCTTTATTAACCCGCTCGCGAATCGATGCCGAGGACTCCTCTGCATTTTTTGATTTCAGCGAATCAAAATCAATGGGCGGAACCTCAACATGGATATCAAGTCGGTCAAGCATGGGACCGGAAATTTTTGATAAATAGCGCGAAACCTGTTGCGGGCTACAGGTGCATTTCTTGGTGGGATGCCCAAAATAGCCGCAGGGACAGGGGTTCATCGCGGCAACGAGGGTTATCGAACAGGGGTAGGTTAGCGTTCCCGCAACACGCGAAATGGTAACAACTCCATCCTCAAGCGGTTGGCGCAGTGCCTCCATAACATCGCGGTTAAATTCGGGTAGCTCATCTAAAAATAAAACTCCGTTATGCGCGAGCGAAATCTCGCCGGGGCGGGGAAGCTTGCCGCCGCCCGTCATTCCTGCGGCCGAAACGGTATGGTGCGGCGAGCGGAAGGGACGATTGCGAACAAGCGGGGTATCGCGGCGAAGGGTTCCCGCGATGGAATGAATTTTGGTTGTATCTATAGATTCGCCCATGGTCATTTCGGGTAGGATGGTAGGCATTCGCTTGGCAAGCATGCTTTTACCTGCTCCGGGGGGACCGATAAGCAGAACATTATGGCCTCCCGCGGCGGCAACCTCAAGCGCCTTTTTGGCAACGGTTTGACCGCGAACCTCCGAAAAATCGAGGAGCGAAAGGGGAGCCATTTGCTCGGCCTTTATCCTCGCTGCGGGGGATAATTTTCTTTCGCCCGAAAGATGGGCGCAAAGCTCGGCAACCGTTTTGACTCCATAGATATCTATGCCCTCAACAACGGCGGCCTCGGCGGCGTTATCGGCGGGAACAAAAAGACTGCGAATACCGCGCTTTTTTGCCTCAATCGCCATTGCGAGAAGGCCGTTTATCGGGCGAACGCGACCATCGAGCGAAACCTCGCCGAGGAAGGCGGAGCCCGAAAGAGAGGCATCCAACTGCTTTGATGCCATTAGCAGAGCAACAAGAACGGGAAGGTCATAAATAGAGCCTTCCTTTCGCTTATCGGCGGGCGCGAGGTTAACGGTTATGCGCCCAACAGGGAATTTGAAACCGCAGTTTTTCATAGCCGAGCGAACGCGCTCGCGCGATTCCTTAACCGCAGTATCGGCAAGCCCAACGATATCAAAGGCGGGAAGCCCCGTTGAGATATCGGCCTCAACCAAAACGGGATATGATTCAATTCCGAAAAGGCCGAAACTATCAACTCTTGTAAACATGGCGCCGCCCCCTTTTTCTTTAATAAGGTAATTATATAACATTATAAGTTAAAGGGCAATAATTTTTTGCTTGACAAGCGCCCCCCTAAAACATATAATATTTTAAGCGACCGAAATTAAACGGAGAGTTGTCCGAGTGGTCGAAGGTGCAGCACTCGAAATGCTGTAGGGCGAAAGTCCTCTAGGGTTCGAATCCCTAACTCTCCGCCAATAATAAAAAGGGTCTCCCTTGTGGAGACCCTTTTATTATTTTCAGAAAACAGAGGGATGAGAACCAGGAGGGAGCGAAAGCGGAAGAAAACAGTCCGGTGGACTGTTTTTGCCGACGTGGCAACGAGCGTAAGCGAGGCGATAGGCGCGTTGCGCCGGAAAAATCCCTAACTCTCCGCCAGAAAAGAACCCACATTTGTCTACGACAAGTGTGGGTTCTTTTCAACTAAATCCGTCCTTGCGGACGGGATAAATCCCACTTTCGTGGGATGAAATCACTTCGTGATGAAATCCGACTTCGTCGGGAGATAAGGACGGATTTAATTTCATCTGCGAAACAGATTTCATCCGAGCGGAGTGAGGATTTCATCGCGCTTGCGCGATTTCATTGAAAATCGTTGAAACCTGTGATATCATGCATTCAAAGAGGTGATCTTGATGGCTGAAAATAAACTTGCTGATCTGTCAACAGAATTTGCAATTCAAATCTTAAAACTGACAGAAAACATAAAAGGACATTATTCTCTGTCAAATCAGCTTGAACGAAGCGGGACAAGCATTGGAGCAAATATCCGCGAGGCGAAATATGCTCACAGCCGTCCCGATTTTATTGCCAAGCTGCAGATTGCATTAAAAGAATGTTATGAAACGGAATATTGGATCGAAATAGCACAAAAAGCAGATATTATATCAATTGACTCTGCAAAAAGTGTTTTGCACGATTGTGGGTCAATCCGCCGTATTCT
>SVPK01000001.1 GCA_015065875.1 Oscillospiraceae bacterium | reverse complement strand
TAACGGTTGCATCGCCGATTTTTCTTATGGGGTTGCTATCACGATACAGATAACCCAAACGAGTAAGCTTTTCCAAAAGCTCTTCGGCACAAGCGAGTGAGAATTGTTTGCCAACCTTTTCAGCCGTTACACTGCCACAGGCAGACACATACTCGGCAACAGTTCTCTCGTCGCCTTCAAGAGCCTTAAAATCGCCGTTTTTAACGCTATACTCATTAACAAGCTTAACACCTAACCCACTGGGCAAAACGGCATGCAAGGCATCAAAATAGGTAGAAAAGGTATGCTCCTTTAATCGAATGACCAGTTTTATCATTTCGTCATTTAATATCGGAGTTTTATCCATTACCGAAATGATACTCTTAAGCGACTCTGTAGTATCAGATTCTTTAACCGATAATACAAAGCCCTGCCTTTTGGTATTACCCTTTCCGAAGGGCACCAAAACACGGCATCCGACCAAACTTTCATTTTTGAGAGTTGCGGGGACAATATAATCATATTGACGGTCAAAAACAGGTGTCGACTTATCGATTACAACTGCAGCAACCAAATTGCCCACGCAAAACACCCCCTAAAATGAAATAATTTAATTTATCTGTTTTTATACTCGGCAGAAAGCTTGTTGATTGCCAGGCTTACAGGCTTTTCAACAATAATTTCCTCGTTCTTTTGAGCATCCTCGGAAATAGTTCTTGCCTCTTTTGCTATCTTAAGAACAAGTTGATAGCGATTGTTTTCCATTTCGATAAGTTCACCAATTGCGGGATTAAGCATTTTTAAGCACCTCATTAATAATATTTATTTGTCTTTCGGTTTTGAAACGTTGACTGCGAATAATACCAATTAAATCGTCAACCGCTTCGGAAAGAACATCATTAACAACAATATAATCGTATTCGCATGCGCGACCGATTTCCTGGAGCGCGGTTTTCATTCTAGCACCGATTACCTCTTCGGTTTCGGTTCCGCGACCCGATAAACGACGATGAAGCTCGGCATAAGAGGGCGGCATAATAAAAATGCTAACCGCTTCAGGCATTACCTTTCTTACTTGAGCCGCTCCGTTAACATCAACCTCCAGCAAAGCATCTCTGCCGCAGTTGAGCGCATCCAAAACGGGTTGTTTGGGAGAACCATAGTAGTTTCCGCAAAACTGATTATATTCAAGAAGCATATCATCATCGATAAGCTTTAAGAATTCATCCTTTGATATGAAATGATACTTTTCACCTTCAACCTCTCCCGGTCGCATAGGGCGGGAAATTGAAGAAATAGAAAAGAAAATTTCGGGACACTTTTGGAATACCTCTTTTAGGATGGTATCCTTTCCCGAACCGGAAGGTCCGGAAACGATATAAAGGCGACCCTTACTCATCCTCTTCCTCCTCGATATCATCATAATCGGTATCGTCATAAACCCTGTTTGCAACAGTTTCAGACTGAAGATATGTAAGAATTATATGGTCACTATCCGTAATAATAACGGCGCGAGTTCTGCGGCCATGGGTTGCATCAATGAGAACTCCGCGTTCTTTTGCATCCTGAATAATGCGCTTGATAGGCGCAGATTCGGGGCTTACTATCGCAACCAAGCGAGCGGCAGATACCATATTACCAAATCCAATATTTATAAGTTTCATTTTATTCACCTATTCTATGTTCTGAATCTGTTCGCGAATCTTTTCGATTTCGGATTTTATATCAACAACCGTATGAGCGATTTCAACATCCTGCGCTTTTGAACCGATAGTATTTGCTTCGCGGTTCATTTCCTGGATAAGAAAATCGAGTTTTCTTCCGATTGCGTTATCACCATCAAGCATACTGAACATCTGCGAAATATGACTGCGCAGACGAACGGTTTCTTCAGCAACGGCAACCTTATCGGCAAAAATTGCAACCTCGGTTATCAGACGCTGCTCATCAACCTGGGCATCGCCGAGCAAATCTCTAATCTTTTCATCAAGACGCTCGCGATAAAGACGAACAGTTTCGGGAGAACGGCTTTCAACAAAGGCAACCTTTTCAAGAATAAGGTTTGCTCGCGAAATAACATCGTTTTTAAGCTTCTCGCCCTCAATCTCACGCATCTTTACAAAATTTGCAACAGCTTCGCTTGCGGTTTCGAGAACTGCGGCGGTTACCTCATCCTCCAAAACCTCATTGCGCTTAATCTCAAAAACATCGCTATGACGCGAAACGGTTGAAACAGAAATATCATCACGAAGATCATATATCTGCGCCAACTCACGTAAAGCGGCAACATAACCATCGGCAAAACTGCGATTAATACTGATTTGGGCATCGGCCTCTAATGCATTTTCAACCGTTACATATGCCTCAACCTTTCCGCGAGAGATATGGTCCTTCAAAAAGGTTTTTAGCGGTTCCTCTAAAAACAGATAATTGCGGGGCACGCGAGAGGAAAACTCAAAGAACTTATGATTAACAGCCTTTATCTCAACCGTAACATCAAAGGCGCCAACAGTTTTTTGAGCTCTGCCAAAGCCTGTCATACTTTTAATCATAAAAAAAGAACTCCTTTTGATATAACAAAACATAGTTATACCATTTTGATTATAATATTTTATCAAAAATATATATAACTTGTCAACCTTATGGCCGTTTTGTAACTATTTTTAACTATTTAAAAATTATGCTTGACAAGTTGAGAATCTTGTCATATAATAATCAGGCTGACTTGCTGCTATGGCTCAGGTGGTAGAGCACATCCTTGGTAAGGATGAGGTCACCAGTTCGAATCTGGTTAGCAGCTCCATTCCCCGAATCCTTTACGGCTTCGGGGAATTTTTTTATTATAAAAAACGGTATGGACTGTTCCATACCGTTTTTCTTTTATTCGATAATAAGTTTTCCAAAATATTCGGGTTGATGATAAGAAATTTTATCTCCGCCGATTTCGTTCCACATTCCATAGTGAGGAATCTGTGTTTTATCGCCGCATTTGTAAAAGTTTGCTCTGATAACAGAGCCGCTTTCAAAAGTAGCGCCGGGAAACATTTTATTGATATCAGAAAAGCTTAAAAAGACCTCGACCGACCATTTATCGTCGCTCTTTTCGACCTTAATTTCGGGCAAATCAATAAAATTATCTATAGTAACAATATCACCATCGGCCTTGCGAACGGTTGCCAAAAATGCGCCAACCGAGTTCATCTCGATATTTATATATTTTTCGCTTTTTGGGTCGAACATAGCAAAAAATTCAAGGCAGCTATCCTCAAAAACAGGGTCGTTAAATTTTTTCTTTTCGGCAAGAGGCTCTGTTTCATGGGCGGTAAGCTTTGCGGCAATTCCCCTACCCTTTAAAACTGCAACCTGTGCATACGCGCGAGGTTCATAACCCGAAGCCCATTTATAGGTTGATATCTCGGCCTTCGGAACATCATCCCAACAAAGATTTTCAAGAGTTTTAACAGAATATTCCTTTATCATTTAAAACACTCCATAGCAAAGTTATAAATCATTTTGCGGCAAACGGTATAATACGGGGTTTCGCCGAACGCGGCAAGTAAAAGTGTTGGATTAAGATTTTGTTCTCCACCTGCCGCCAAAACGATATTAAGAACAACACAATCGCCTGTTTCAACCGAAAAGCTCTTAATGCAGGGCGCCATATCAATTTCCTTCATTTTACCCTTTTTGGTTTTCTTTTCGGTAATTATTGATTCCTGCGAAAGAAAATCATTAAGAGCGGTAGCAAAATCTTTATCGTTAGATTCAAAAGAAATCGAGAACTCTGCAAAAGCAACCTCACCCGTTTTTTGAACCATATCCTCAACAGCGATTACCTTTAACCCTTCGGGGAAAACAGTCGACAGGGCCTCCATAACCATCGAATTAGAAAAATCATCATCGGTTACGCGAATATCCATTATTTCGTATTCACTTGTAAAACCCAAGGAAAGCGGCAATGCAAAGGTAATATACGGATGTTGATTATAACCTTCTGTATACCAAATAGGAACTCCGGAACGACGGATAATTCGGGTCATCAGACGGTTCATATCGAGGTGGGAAGCAAACTTCATTCTACCCTTTTTGGTAAAGAAAACTCTAACGTTTCTCAAAGCAAACACCCTCCCCATAACAATTTGCTCCGCAACCCGCACATTGCTCTCGACAATTCGGGGTTGTTTTAGCGCCATGCGCCTTTTCGTTCTCACGAACAAAGAAGCATTTGGTTACACCATAATTCAGATGGTCCCAAGGTAAAATCTCCTCGTAATCACGTCCGCGGTTGGCATAAAAAGCGGTATCTATGCCGCACTTTTTAAATGCCTCCATCCAGGTATCAAGCGAGAAGCATTCATTCCAACCATCAAATTTACAGCCGCTATTATAAGCGGTTTCGATAACATCGCAAAGCTTTCTGTCGCCCCTTGCGAAAACTCCTTCGAGGAAGCTTGTTGAGGAATCATGATAGCTTAAGGATATTTTTTTCGTTTTAATCGAATTGCGTAAAAGGTCGTGCTTACGGCGAATTTCATCAATATCTATCTGCGGCTCAAATTGAAAAGGAGTAAAAGGCTTGGGAACAAAGGTAGAAACACTAATCGAAACATTAACAGATTTGTATTTGGGCTTATTGGGCATACGATAAAAGGAATCAACTATCTTCTGACCCAACTCGGCAATACCAATAATATCCTCATCAGTTTCGGTGGGCAAGCCAATCATAAAGTATAGCTTAACAGAGGTATATCCGCCCTCGAAAGCCATAAGGCAGGTCCTCAAAATCTCCTCTTCGGTTATGTTTTTATTAATAACATCGCGCAGGCGCTGTGTTCCCGCCTCGGGAGCAAAGGTTAAACCGCTTTTGCGAATATACTGAATTTTTTCCAAAAGCTCGGTTGAAAAATTATCGATACGAAGCGATGGCAGCGAAATGCTAACCTTATCCTTTTCGCTCCATTCAATCATTCTGCTTAACAACTGCTGAACCTGGCGATAATCGCTTGTGCTGAGCGATGAAAGCGATATTTCATCGTATCCCGTTGTATCGCAAAGGGATTTCGCCTGCGAAAGAATGGTATCAACCGATTTTTCTCTAACGGGGCGATAAATAAAGCCCGCCTGGCAAAAACGGCAACCGCGAATACATCCGCGATAAATCTCCTCAACCGCACGGTCATGAACAATCTCGGTGGTCGGAACAACAAAGGTTTCGGGATAAAAGCTTTTATCCATATCCTTCATTATTCTTTTATTTATAACCGCAGGAGCATCATCAATGGGCTTAATTGAGTTTAGGGTTCCATCCAAATTGTATTCACAATCATAAAGCGAAGGAACATAAACGCCTTCGATTTTTGCGGCCTCACGCAGGAAGGTCTGCTTGTCCCCTCCCTCTTTTTTAATGCGCTTATAAAGGTCGATTACCTCTAAATCAACCTCCTCGCCTTCGCCTAAAAAGAAAATATCAATAAACTCGGCCATCGGCTCGGGATTACAGGCACATGGGCCGCCCGCAACAACAATAGGCATTAAATCCTTTCGGTCACGACTGCGTAGCGGAACACCGGCCAAATCGAGCATATTAAGCACATTGGTATATGAAAGCTCATATTGCAATGTAAAGCCGATAAAATCAAAATCTTTAATCGGGTCACGGCTTTCAAGCGCAAAAAGCGGTATATTATTCTCGCGCATAACGGCTTGAAAATCTATCCAGGGATTAAAAACTCGCTCACACCAAATATCATCCCGCGCATTAAACTGGGAATAAAGTATTTTCATTCCCAAATGCGACATACCAATCTCATATGTATCGGGAAAACAAAAGGCAAAACGAACATCAACCTTTTCTTTATCCTTAATAATGCTATTAAGCTCGCCACCCGCATATCTGCCGGGTTTTTGAACCGATAGCAAAAGCTTTTCCAAATTCTTACTATCCATAATTGCTCCTTGATTTTTTATATTATCTATTTTAGAACAATTTACGATTTGTTTCAACTGTTATTTGGAAAAAGCAAGAATAATTATATATATACCCAAGATTATCATACTTGGATTTATGTTGCCCGAAATTGACGATATCATGGCGAATGTTAAAAAGAAGGTTCCTGTAAATACAGATATTATCAAAAACAAAAGTGAAGCGCGAGTAACGGTTGTTATTTTTAGCAAAAAATTATATAGCAGTGCCCCACCGTCAAGCCCCTTTGCCGGCAAAAGATTAAAAAGCGCAACAACAAGTTGAACCGCTCCAAAAACCGCTAATTGCCTATATCCGCTAAAACTATAGCCAAGATAAAACAGAGCAAAAAGCAATAGGTTGCTTAAAGGCCCACAAAGCAAAATTATGTTTTCCTTTTTGCGGTTATATCTTTGTGGGTTTATTATTTTAATACTACCCGGAATTAACTCGATTTCGCCCGGAGCGCAACCAAGCCCTTTCATAGCAAAAAGGTGGGCCAACTCATGAACACCTACCGCCAAAAACAGCGGTATTATCAGACCTGTCCTATCTATAAACAACATAAGACAAATAATCGCCGAAAACAAAAAGGTGATTTTAATTTTTATTCCAAACAACTTTAAGGTCATTCTATGTATACCTTGTATCCTTCCTCAAAGGATTCTATCCCTTCGTTCGGTTTTAGAATGTCATCAACATCGGTTCTTTGCTCAAAATATTTGATATACTCTGCTCTCACAACCTTATAAAAGCCCGAAAATGCAGTTTTAATTACAAGCATAATCAAAATAGCCAAAATAAATACTGCAGTTTGAAAAATTAAGATTGTAAATTTAAAATCAAGTTGTTTTTTTGGTTTATCGATATCGTTCATATTTAAACCTCCTTTTTATAAATTTATAAAGCTTTGAAGGAAAATATGAATAAAACCGCCGAATGCCATAGGCATCGACGGTTTTTTATTATGATAAATATTCGTTAATTGATTCTGCCGCTTTTTTACCTGCTCCCATTGCCAAAATAACGGTTGCAGCTCCCGTAACGGCATCGCCGCCTGCATAAACACCCTCTTTGGTTGTTTGCAGATTATCATCAACAATTAAGCATCCGCGCTTATTGGCGTCAATACCGCTTGTTGTTGTTCTGATAAGCGGATTCGGAGAGGTTCCGAGCGCCATGATGACACTATCAACAGGGATAGTAAATTCCGAGCCCTCAACAGGATTGGGACGGCGACGACCCGACGCATCAGGCTCACCAAGCTCCATGCTAATACATTCAATGGCATTAACATATCCCTTTTCATCGCCCAAAATTTTGGTTGGATTGGTTAAAATCTTAAACTCAATTCCTTCCTCAAAAGCATGATGAACCTCCTCTGCGCGAGCAGGCATCTCATCCATTGAGCGACGATAAATAATATAAACATGCTCCGCACCTAAACGCTTTGCACAACGAGCCGCATCCATAGCAACGTTTCCGCCGCCGATAATTGCAACCGCTTTGCTGCGCTTGATGGGGGTATCATAATCCTCAAGATAGGCCTTCATAAGGTTTATGCGGGTTAAAAACTCATTAGCCGAATAAACTCCAACCAAATCCTCGCCTTCAATACCCATAAACATCGGCAAGCCGGCGCCCGAAGCGATATAAACGGCTTTATAGCCCATGGCGATAATATCGTCAACCGATAGTATTTTTCCAATAACCATATTGGTCTTTATATCAACACCAAGCTTTTTTAAGCCCTCAATTTCTTGCTTAACAATATCCTTGGGAAGACGGAACTCCGGAATACCATAAACTAAAACTCCGCCGGCGGCATGGAATGCCTCAAAAACAGTAACCTCGTAACCGAGTTTTGCAAGGTCACCCGCACAGGTAAGTCCCGAGGGACCCGCGCCGATAACCGCAACCTTTTTACCATTCTTTATGATGGGCGGAACTTCGTCCTCGGAGTTGTTTCTGTGCCAATCGGCGGCAAAGCGCTCAAGGCGGCCAATAGCCACACTCTCGCCCTTAACCCCGCGAACACACTTACCCTCACACTGCGATTCCTGCGGACAAACGCGACCACAAACAGCAGGTAAAGCATTGGTTTCCTTTATCTTTTTATATGCTCCCTCAAAATCGCGGTTAGCAATAAGCTCGATAAATTCGGGGATTTTTACATTAACGGGACAACCACTCATACAGGGACGTGTTTTGCATCGCAAGCAACGGTTTGCCTCCTCAACGGCCATATCCTCTGTATATCCTGTGGAAACCTCTAAAAAGTTCTTATTGCGAATATTGGGGTCCTGCTCCGGCATGGGAACCTTTATCATCGACATATTAGCCAAGATGAGCACCCCCCATACGGCAGATATGGTTTTCTTCTTCTCTATAGAAGGTATTACGGCGCATCAGTCCATCAAAATCAACAAGGTGACCATCAAAATCAGGTCCGTCAACACAGGCGAATTTAACCTCGCCGCCGACACGAACGCGACAACCGCCACACATACCTGTTCCATCAATCATTATAGGGTTTAATGAAACAATGGTCTTAACACCAAATTCTTTGGTTGTAAGCGAAACAAATTTCATCATAGGAACGGGTCCGATTGCGATAACCAAATCGCAGTCGCCCTTCGATAAAAGGCGCTTAAGCACATCGGTGACAAGTCCCTTTTCGCCATAAGAGCCATCATCGGTTGTTATATAAAGATTATCGCAAACCTCACGCATTTCATCCTCAAGGATAACAATATCCTTATTTCTAAAGCCCGCAATAATATCAACCGAAACTCCCATTTTATGCAGAGTTTTTGCCTGCGGGAAAGCGATAGCGCAACCAACGCCGCCGCCAATAACGATTGCTCTTTTGGGGCTTCCAAACTCGGTAGGCATACCAAGCGGACCCGCGACATCGGCAATGTAATCGCCAACCGATAGCAGTTGCATACGTTTGGTCGAATAACCAACGGCCTGGAAAATTATAGTAATCGTTCCCTGTTCGCTATCGAAATCTGCAACGGTCAGCGGTATGCGCTCGCCTGCCTCATCGATTTTAACAATAACAAACTGACCGGCCTTAACCTTTGCGGCAATAAGCGGCGCATCGAGCACCAAAGCCGTTACGGCCGAATTAAGTTCTCTTTTCTCTAAAATTTTAAACATAATACCACTACTTTACTGCTGCTAAAAGTTCTAAAGTTTTATCGGTTTTTTCCCAACTAACTTCCAAATCGGTTCTACCCATATGGCCATATGCCGCAAGCTGCTTATATATCGGATTGCGAAGTCCGAGGTTGCGGATAATGGCCTCGGGGCGAAGGTCGAACACCTTATTAACTGCTTCTGATAGCTTCTCTTCACTAACCTTACCTGTTCCAAAGGTATCAACCATTACAGAAACGGGTCTGGCAACACCGATAGCATATGCCAATTGAACCTCGCACTTATCGGCAAGCCCCGCGGCAACAATATTCTTTGCAATATAACGAGAAGCATATGCGGCGGAACGGTCAACCTTTGTGGGGTCCTTACCCGAGAAGGCACCACCACCGTGACGAGAGTAACCACCATAGGTATCAACAATAATTTTTCTTCCTGTAAGACCTGTATCGCCCATAGGTCCACCAACAACAAAGCGGCCTGTTGGGTTGATGAATACCTTGGTGTTCTCATCAAAAAGCTCTGCAGGAACAATCGGCTTAATTACATATTCGAGTATATCGGAACGCAGTGTTTCAAGGTCGATATCCGCGCTATGCTGCGACGAAACAACAACAGCATCAACACGAGCAGGTTTATCATCCTTATATTCAACCGTTACCTGGGTTTTACCATCGGGACGAAGATATGTAAGGGTTCCGTTTTTGCGAACATCAGTAAGCTTTTTGGCCATTTTATGTGCAAGCGAAATCGGAAGCGGCATAAGCTCCTCGGTCTCGTTGCAGGCATAACCGAACATAATTCCCTGGTCGCCTGCACCATGAAGGTTGAGCTCATCATCCTCACCGCTCTTAATCTCAAGCGACTTATCAACGCCGAGAGCAATATCGGGAGATTGCTTATCGATATTTACGATAACCTTGCAGGTATTACCGTCAAAGCAGGCATCAGTTCCTGTATATCCAATCTCACAAACGGTATCACGAACGATTTTTTCAATATCAACATCAGCAGAGGTTGTTATCTCTCCCATAACATTAACGATATCGGTGGTGCAAAAGCTCTCGCAAGCAACGCGGGCATTTTTATCCTGTGCAATAATTGCATCGAGAACCGCATCGGAAATTCCATCGCAAACCTTATCGGGATGTCCCTCTGTTACCGATTCGGATGTGAATAAAAAGTTTTTCATATTATCCTCCATAAAAAAACCCGCCTTTATATGAGGCGGGCAAATGACCTCATCTTCAGGAATTAGCACCTTGTAAAACAGGTTGCCGGGCATCATTGGGCCTGTCCCTCCGCCACTCTTGATAAGGGTAATATTTAATTTGCTAAATAATTATATACACGCACGCGAATTTTGTCAATAGAAATTCTTACCTTGTAATAGAAAATGCTCCCTCAAGGTATAAAACCAAACACAAAACCGACAAAATTATAACAATAATCGAAACACTAACCATAACCAACGATTTAACATTATGTCTTGCGGCTTTTTCTCCGACAAGCAATCCTGCTTTTCTTAAAACATTAGTCATCGGCTTATACAGTATCATAGCGACTGCCGCATTAATTGCGCTCTTACACAGGTTGAACGGCAAAAGCAGTTTGGGAATAATCTTAATAATTTCACCCGATGGCACACCCATGTAATAAGGAGTTATAAAGATATTTGCAATCATCATAACACCCGTAACCGCAAGCACCGAAAGTATTATTCCGACAACGGCTCCCCCAAAGGTGCGACGGTATTTATAAATGCTTCCGCAAACTAAAACAAAGGTTCCGCTTGAGATAATGTTCATAATAAGACCATATACCTGCGTATCGCCGCCAAAGGTTAAGGTTTCGAGAACGGCAACCGAAACGGCAGAAATAAACCCATAAACAGGCCCGAAAAGCAAAGCATTTATGGCTAAAATTGCATCTTTAAAATCCAATGTTAAAAACGAGACCCTAAAGTGAAAAATAAAGGTCATTAGATATGCCATCGCGCAAAAAAGCGCAGTAACGGTAATTTTTCTGTTTTCGGTTTTAGTATTCATAATTTCACCTCAAAATAAAAAGCCCGCGGAAAATCCACGGGCATAAAAAATCAAAAAATAGATTTCTTCTTCCATCCGGACTATACCGTCGGCTTCGGAATCTCACCGAATCAACCATAAGGTTCGCGGGCTATAACCGCCGGTGGGGACTTTCACCCCGCCCTGAAGACAAACTAATTATATCATAATGTTTTTCGCTGTCAAGCGATAATTTGTGAGGCGGCAACAATTAATGCAACGTGCAAAACCATGAAAATCGGCATTATCAGTAAAAAGTTGTTATGGCGAGTTTTATGCCTTATAAACTGCATAGAAACAAACATAGCCGTTGCCGCACCAAAAGCCGCACAAAGCAGTAATGTTTTTTCGCTTATTCTGCCGCGCCTTTTGCGGGCGGCATTTTTATCATATATCGTTATAACAATGCCGAGCAGACTAACGATACCGAAATATAAAGCCAAATACTCCATTAAATCACCGAATGTATTATATCAAAATCCTTCCACGGTTGCAACGATAAATAGAAAAGCGACTACATAGCCGCCTTCTCTATCTCTCTCTTTAATTTTTGGATAATTCTTTTTTCGAGCCTCGAAATATATGATTGCGATATTGAAAGAGCATCTGCAACCTGCTTTTGGGTATATTCCTCATACCCATTCATGCCAAATCGCATCTCCATTATCTGTTTTTCTCGCGGATGCAGAGTATCAACCAATGTATGAAGCAGTTTCTTTTCATCCTCCTGCTCCAGTCCCCTACTTATTTCATCAACATCACTACCGAGAATATCCGATAGCAACAATTCGTTTCCATCCCAATCAACATTAAGCGGCTCATCAATCGAAATCTCACTTTTTTGGTTAGAGGTTTTGCGAAGATACATAAGAATCTCGTTTTCGATGCATCGCGAGGCATAGGTTGCGAGCTTGATTTTCTTTTCGGGGTTAAAGGTGTTAACCGCTTTAATAAGGCCAATCGTTCCTATCGAAATAAGGTCCTCAACACCGGCGCTCGAGCAATCAAATTTTCTCGCAATATAAACCACCAATCGCAAATTATGCGTTATAAGTTTATTTCTGATAAACTCCGGGTCATCGATGTGCTCGGCATAGAGTTTGTTCTCTTCATCGGTAGTGAGCGGAGGCGGTAAAACCTCCGGCCCGTTTATGTAATATAGCCCCGAAATTAGTCCGAGTTTTATCGAAAGCTTTGCAATCAGTCCTTTAAAAAATATCATAATTCAACACCACTCAATCAAAAAATGCAGGAGAAATAATCCCATCAAAATCCGAAAATTCGCTATTCAGTATTCCAACCGCAACATTACCGATATTCTTACCGTCCACCACCGCACCATCTATCATAACAATTGGCAAAATCGATTCGCCCGTTGCGGTTTCATATGGTATTAATCGATATTTAAAATTCGGGGATATCTGCGGCGAAATCTCCAAAAATTTTTCAATATTTTCCTTCCCGAATACCTCAACTGATGCCTTTTTCCCCAGTATAATTATTTTTGAATTTCCCAGTGGGTCGCTGATTGAATTTCCGGTATCAATCATACATTCAAACGAAAACTCACTTCCCGCGCGCAATAAATTTACTGTTTTTTTAGTTGCATTAATATCCTGACGATTGTAAAACTTTTGCGCTATTACAATCACAAAATAGCAAATAACTGTTGATAATATCAAAACAATCGGCGATATCGAAAAATATACAACACCATTGTTAATAACCATGCCGTTTGGTTTTGCAACATACCAAAATGCGAGCATAAATCCCGCATAAATAAATGAAACAGCAAAAAAAGAAAAAACGCACCTTAAGTATTTTTTAGGTGTTCCAAAGCCGAATGAAACCATAACTATAACTGCGCTAAATAAAAGTTTTATTAAAGCTTCAAAAATGAATTTCTGTTGCGGCAAAAAAATATAAAGTGAACTAAATCCCCCAAGCAATGCAGCCGCCGCAAGCCTAATAGTTCTTACCGATGCGTTGGAAAGTCTGCGCGTTGCTAAAAGGATAAAATATGTAACAATCGTATTAAGAGCGACCAAAACATCAAGATAAATTATCATTTCAATCGCCTCACTTTTCGTTATTAATTATAAACCCCGGCGACGATAAATTATGTCGCAAATAGGGCAAAAATTATGTTAAAAACAGAATAAAACTGCCCATCGGAAAAACCAATGGACAGTTTTGTTATTTTTGAGTATTATTCTTTTTGAATTGGATTGGTGAGCAACCTATGCTTTTAGCAAAAATACGGCTAAAATAAAATGGATTTTCATATCCGCAGCGCTCTGAAATTTCTGAAATTTTTAAATCTGTTGTAAGCAGTAATTCTCTCGCATATGAAAGCCTTATATCATTAATGAACTGTTGCGGAGAAACACCGGTATGCTTTTTAAAGCATCTGCGAAGCCAACACGGAGTTATATTTTGCGAAACCGCATATTCATCGATCGAAATATTGCTACTAAAATTGCGATAAAAATATAGCATAGCCGCCTCGGCAAAATGGGTTTCGCTATTCTGCTCATTGCCTGAGTTATAATTGCGCGACATTAAATAAAGCAACTGCTTAAAATATCCAGTTGCAATTGTTATATAGTTTTCGCGCTTAAGTTGAAGCTCCTTTATAATCCATTTATAAAGAATCAAAAACTTTTCATTGCCGCCAACAGTATAAACACCGCTATGATTAAACCCAAGCTCTTTTAAATACTTTTCACAATCATAGCCCGTAAAATGGGTCCAAAAAATTTCGGTATCTGCATCGCCGACCATATAGTATTTCTGTGCCTCACCGGGACGATAAAGCGCCACCATTCCGGGCAAAACCTTTACCTCTGTTCCATCAAAAACAAAACGGTATTCACCTTTGGACACATACAAAAGCTGATAATCCTCACGGCCGTTTTCTCGAACCGTTGAATGCCCCGAAAAGCCACCCTTAATAAAGGTTTGTCCACTTGAGCCAACAACAAAATCTTTGCTTAAATCAACATAAGCGCGGTCATATTTTCTAAGCGAAAGGTCGATATAACCCGAATTTGAATACATAATCATCACCATTGTTATTATAAGTCTTAAAGCTATAATTGTCAAATAGTTAGTTTCGTTTTGTGCAAAAATTTCGGTTTGTGTATTGTTTGTGTAAAGATAATGTTATAGAATTATATAAAATGTTTTCTTGGAGTGTTTTTATGTCGAAAATTATAAATCAAGCCGATTGGCAGAATCCGAAGCTTACGGGCGAAAACCGCATAAAGCAGTATTCTCATTTTATTCCCTACGGAAATGAAAAGGCCGCTCTTTCGGGTATTTATTCGCGCTCGGAAAATTATTTACTGCTGAATGGTGTTTGGAAATTCAAATACTATAAAAACGCATATGAGGTTCCGCAAAGCATACCCTTTGATAGTGCTAATTCTTTTGAATGGGATAATGTTGATGTTCCCTCATGTTGGCAAACCACAGGATATGATAACGCTCAATACATAAACGCTTGTTATCCCATTCCCGCCAATCCGCCATATGTTCCTACCCATAATCCCGCAGGTGTTTACACTCGCGAGGTTAATATTCCTGCTACATTTGATAAGAAGGATGTTTTTATAACCTTTGAGGGTGTTGCATCATTCTTTTATGTTTGGGTAGATGGCGAATATGTTGGTATGAGCAAGGGTGCACATCTGCAGTCGCGCTTTGATATTACCCGCCATATTGAAAATAAAAGCCGAGTTCGCGTTACCGTTATGGTTCTTAAATGGAGCGATGCCACCTATCTGGAGGACCAGGACCTTATCCGCTTAAACGGCATTTTCCGCGATGTTTATCTTTTGGCTCGCGAAAAGGAAAGAATAGATGATATTTTTGTAACGACCGATCTCGATTCGACATATACAAATTCGGTTGTCACCGTTAAAACTAAAGGCAATACCGCTTTCGAGGCAAAGCTTATCGATAAAAACAGAACGGTCGTTGCCGAAAAGAGGGCCGAATGTGGAAAAGATATAACCTTCGAGGTTAATAACGCGGATAAATGGACCGCCGAAACCCCAAATTTATACACACTGATATTTAAATGCGGAAACGAAATTATCCCCGTTTCTGTTGGCATCAGAAAGGTTGAAATAAGCGAAAAATCGGAACTTCTTATTAATGGTAAGGCCGTTAAACTGTTTGGTGTTAACCGCCATGATTCGCATCCCGACCTCGGCTATTATACCCCGCAGGAGCATATGATTGCCGACCTTATGCAGATGAAGCGCCATAATATTAACTGCATCCGCACATCGCATTATCCCAACTCCCCCATTTTCCTTGAATACTGTGATAAATTGGGCTTCTATGTTATCGACGAAGCCGACCTTGAAGCGCATGGAACTCGTGTTGACAACAATATGCACCACGAAATGCTACGCGATAATACCGCTTGGACAGATGCCTTCCTTGATAGAACGGTTAGAACCTTTGAGCGCGATAAAAACCATTCATCCATAATTATTTGGTCAATCGGCAACGAAGCCTGCATGGGTGAAAATCATAGAGCTTGTATGCGCTATCTCCATGAGCATGATGATACCCGTCTTGTTCATTACGAGGGTGCTCATCAGGCTGCCGATTATGAAAAACCGGGCGATGATACCGAGCTTGTAGATATTGTTAGCCGTATGTATGTTTCGGTTGAGGATACCGACCCGTATGTTAACGGTGTTAACGAAAAGCGCCCATATTACCTCTGTGAATTCTGCCATGCAATGGGTGTTGGCCCCGGCGACCTCAAGAAATATATTGACTATATGGAAGCACACGATAGCTTCATCGGCGGTTGTGTTTGGGAATGGGCCGACCATTCAATAAGACAGTATGATGAGAACGGAAACGACTATTTTGTATATGGTGGCTTCTGGGGAGATTACCCCAACGACGGCAACTTCTGTTGCGATGGTCTTAACTCCCCCGACCGTATCGCTCATACCGGTCTTAAGGACTATAAAAATTTAATTAAGCCTATATATGTTAAGGCGTTTAATGAATCGACCAAAACAGTTACCCTCTTTAATCGCAATAGCTTTACCAATGCTTCTGATATTGCACTTTTCTGGCGGATTAAACGCGATGGTAAGGTTATCTCACAGGGCAGAATCGATGATATCGCAACCGAACCGAAACAGACCCGCGATATAACATTGGATTATAATTTTCCCGCCGCTGATTGCGCCGAATACTATGCCGAATTCTCTTTTGTTCAAAAATATGATACTCTTTGGGAGAAGTCGGGCTATGAAATAGGATTTGATGAATTCAAGCTTGAAAATATCGCCTATATCGCTCCCGAATATGCAAAGAGCAATAACTCTGTTTCTGTGAACGAATGCTATCCCTATGCATATATTAGCGGTTTTGATTTTGAATACACCTTTAATTTAGCCTGTGGCTTCTTCGAGAAAATCAACTACTGCGGAAAAGACTTTTTAAGCGAACGAAACGACCTTTCCATTTGGAGAGCCCCCATTGATAACGACCGTTGGAATCTCGATAAATGGCGTATGTTCAATATCGATAAGGCCTTTACAACCTGTATGAAATGCGAGGTTTCAAAGGTAGCGGACGATTATGCCGTTATAGTAGCCCATATCGCTCATGGCGGTGTTTCGGTCATTCCCGACATATCGGGCTATATAACCTATACCATATTTGCCGATGGCGAAATCAAAACCTATATGTCGCTCGAGTTCTCAAACAATACCGAGCTTTGGCTCCCCCGCCTTGGTATGGAAATCGTTATGCCGGCGGGCTTTGAAAAGGTTGAATATCTCGGAATGGGACCCGACGAAAACTATCGCGACCTTATCCATAATGCTCGAATGGGTCATTATAAGATAAATGTTACCGATATGCATAACACCTATTCAAAACCGCAGGACAACGGAAACAGAACCGCCGTTAAATGGATGCTCTGCTCCGATATAGCGGGACGAGGTCTCTTATTCAAAGCGGATAATAACTTTGAATTCACGGCATCACACTATAGCACAAAAATGCTCGAAAACGCAAAATATGCTTGCGACCTCGTTGCCTCGGATAAGACATATATCCATATTGACTATAAGCAGTCGGGTGTTGGTTCAGGAATTTGCGGACCAAAGCTTGACCCCGCTTTCCGAATGGATGATAAGCATATTGATTTTGCATTCCGCATAAAACCGCTTCTAACCGAAAAGTATGATATTCCGGAGGAAGGCAGAACACTCGCAAAGGTATAAAAAATGGATAAAAATAAACTTATTGAATACTTAAATGATGTTGTTACATCATCGGATGGAAAAGAGCTTCTTGTTAAGGTATATAAAAACTATGAGGAAATCTTTTCCTATAAGGGCGGTTATAGCGATGAGGCTCATAAAAGAGCTGCCGATTTTAGCGATGCCTTTTATATCTATTCGCTAACAAAGCCCATAACCTGCGCCGCTGCTCTGCAGCTTTTTGAACGCGGCCTGCTCGATATTTATGCGCCTGTTTCAAAATACCTTCCCTATTTTAGCGAGGCAAAGCTCAAAAACGAGAATGGCGAAATAGAAGCAGGTTCTGATATTTTGGTTTGGCACCTCTTTAATATGTCGGCCGGGTTTAATTATGACTGTGGCGGAGAGGTATATAAAAAGGCGGTTGATTCCGAGCTTTCAACAAGCGAAGTCTTTAAGGCAACCGTTTTGGATATTCCCCTATCGTTTAAAGCGGGAGAGCATTGGCTTTATGCCTGCCGCTCACATGAGGCACTCGCGGTTATAATCGAAAAAATCAGCGGCCTTACATTTTATGAATACCTAAAGCAGAACATTTTTGAACCGCTTTCAATGGAGCATATCCGCTTTAATCTCGATGCATATATGAATGAGCATATTGCCGATATGTTTATGTGGGATGAGGCGAAGGAACAATTTTATACCCTGCCAAAGGAATTCTGCCTTGGACCGACAAAGTATTATGAATCGGGCGGCTACGGTCTTATCAGCGATATAAATGATTATCAAAAATTTGCAAATGCAATGGCAAATTTGGGCCTTGGCGCAAACGGTAATAGAATTTTATCCGAAGATACTGTTAACCTAATGCGACGCGATTTCCTAACCGATAAAAATAGGCATGAGTTTCGCCTTAATGACTACGGCTACGGTTATGGTCTCGGAGTTAGAACCCTAATCTCCAAAGAAACTGGCGCTAAAAGTCCCCTCGGTGAATTCGGATGGGATGGCGCCGCAGGCAGTTATACCCTATTCGACCCCGAAAACCGCATAGCCGCCGTTTTAATGGCTCATACCCGTTCGGGCAATAAAAAGCTCGACCATCTTAAATTCCGCGATTTGCTATACTAATTAAAAAGAACTCCCTCGGTTTCCCGAAGGAGTTCTTTTTTTAGGGGTTATTAACTATTCCAATAAATAGCGGAGTATTTATAGGCGAAGTTATAACAAAGATAAAGGGTCGGTCAAGGTAAAAATCGATTTCGTCTTTGGGCAATGAAGAACCTGCATCGGCAGCAATCAAAGTAAATGCCGCCGCTTCGCAGCCTTCCTCATCTATTGTTACCCTTGCCGAATGGTCAACTCGGTTAACATACGAAGAAATATCGGTTATTGTCGATAAATCTGCTTTGTCGGGGTCGAAGGCATCTATAACACCGATTTCCTTTAGTCCGTCGATAAGCGAAAGGTCGGCCGTAACATCAAATTTAGGAACCTTCATATTAATTAATGGATGGCTCTGCTCGGTGTTTTCGCCGGGGCTGACGATAAACTCTAAAACATCTCCATCGCTTATCAGGTTTTCGGGAGTTGTTCCCTCATCCGGCAGTATAAAATACATTCTGCCGTAATTTCTCATACTTTTGGATATTGCGCCAAAGTTTTCGCCGCGATAGTAAGTATCGCTTCGGCTTTGGTTCATAAATTCACATTCAACATCGCCTTTAGCGCTATGGAAAATTTCATTAGTATTATAGGTGGAAATAAATTTATCAGACCATGATGCTTTAAAATAAACAGTACTGGCCAGGGCAAAGACTGTATCGGGATTAAAGCCCTCTAGATTTTTAACAGATTCGGATAACAGGTCACCTGTTTGGGTATTAATCCAAAGCTTAAGCGCCTCATCGTATTCGGGCGAACCCATAGTTCCGCTATATGAGGAGGCATAATATTTATCCTTGAAAATGTTAAGAACCTCGCTATTATACTCAAGCTGATTATTAAGCCAAACCGAGTTAGCAAAAAGCGATTTTACCGAACCATCATCGCGGTAATTCGCCTTCCAAATAACATTAACTGCTTGGCGCAGACTTTCAAGCGAATCAAAACCTAAAACATTTAAAATTTGGGAGCGGGTTTCTCCCTCGGCGGTTTCAGCAAGCATACTGAGCGCAAAATAAACATTCATCGGCGAATATAAAGCGTTTTCGCCATTGTTTGTTTTTAAAAATGCGGCCGCGGTATTTACCAAAAACTTATCAACACCGTGCAACTGCGCTTGGGTTGGATATCCGCAAACCTCGCGATTATATGAACGCCATTCGTTCATTGCAGCATTGTAATCATCCCAGTTTTCCTCAGCTAGGGCATCATTGGGATATTGCGGCATCGTTGGATATTCTGCCTCAAGAGCCAATGTAGTCATCGGGGCAATTAAACTGCCCCCGCCCTCTGCTTCTTTTGGGGGCGGCAGGAAAAATACCGCCGATAAAATAAGGCAAACGCAGGCCGCCATAGCGGTTAACTTAATAATAAGCGGCTTTTTGCTCCGCTTTTTGCGGGATATTGCGGTTATCGCAATAATGTCATCATCAATATTTCCGATTCCGTTTATAAGTTCCTCGTTATTCATTTAAAAATCCCTCACTTTCCAAAAAAGCTTTTAGCCCCTTTCGGGTTCTGAAGAGAAGACTTTTAATTTTTGATTGACTGCAGCCCTTACATTTTGCGATATCCTCAATAGAATCGCAGAAAAAATAACGGCAAACGAAAACCGTTCTGCTCTCGGCGGGCAAGGTATAGAGATAGCGGCTAATTGCCTCGCCCAAAAGCTTTTCATCAAGCTTTTCCTCGGCCGAAGGAGCCCCATCAACACATTCCTCAAGTTCCGAAAGCGATATGGAAAATTGCTTTCCTCCGCGCTTTTCTGCCCCTTTTTTTCTTAAAAGGTCGATAGAAATGCCGCGAATTATTTTTCCTAAATAAACTCCAAGCCTTGAAGGCCGATGTTGCGGCATACTATTCCAGGCGCGCATATAGGTATCATTAACACATTCACTGATATCCTCATCCTGCGCCAAAATATTACTTGATATCTTTTTTAAATATCTACCATATTTTATATCGGTTTCCTCGAGCGCTCGCTCATCACGATTCCAATATAAATCAACTATTTGAACATCATCCATACTTACCCTCCTTTGACTTCTCTTCACCAATAATACCGAAAAAAATTATTGGAGGTTGCAAAGAATCTATTAATTATGGAAAAAATCGTAAATTTTTTGTGCAACAGGAAGGGTTATTCCCTTAACGCTTGCTAATTCCTCGGCGGTTGCATCAGAAATAGCGGTTATTGTTTTATAATGCTTAAGCAGAAGCGTTGCGCGGTTTTCGCCAACCCCCTCTATCTCGGTGAGCCTTGATTTTAGGGTGCTGTTTTTGGCGCGCTTATGATGATACCCAACCGCAAAGCGGTGGGTTTCCTCTTGAATGGTTGCAACGAGGGTATATGCGCGGCGATTTGCCTTTATAACAATATCGCCACCATCTGCCGCAATAGCACGGGTTCGATGCTTGCTATCCTTAACCATGCCAAACACAGGAACGTTAATGTTAAGCTTTTTTAATACCTCTTTTACGGCCCCAAGTTGGCCCTTACCACCATCAAGCAAGATAAGGTCGGGCAATTTTCCGAAACCATAGCCTGTATCGTTATTACGGTATTCGGTAAACCTACGTTCTAAAACCTCGCGCATGGATTCATAATCGTCCTGACCGCTAAAGGTTTTAATCTTGAATCGCTTATATGCGCTCTTTAGGGGCTTTCCGTCCTTAAATACCGTCATACCCGCAACATTTTCAAAGCCTGCGGTATTTGAAATATCATAGGCTTCGATATATTCGGGCGGAGAGGATAGATTAAGAAGCGAAGCCAACTCGGCAAGCGCCTGCATCTGATGACCCGTCTTATTGCTTTGCTGCGAAAGATATTCCGCCGCATTATTGCGACACATAGCAACAAGATGATATCGCTCGCCCTTTTGGGGAACCGATATTTCAACCTTGCTTCCCCGCTTTTCAGTGAGCCACAGGCAGAGAAGTTCGCAATCGGCGGGTTCGCTATCGCAGAGGATTATTTTAGGTATATCCTGCCTTGCAGAATAATAGCGTTGAATAAACTCATATCGGGAATTTGCGGCATTATCATCGGCATCGGTTATATACTGCGAACAATCCTCCATATGTCCTGCATTATACTGCAAAACGCAGAAGCAAACCTTCTCGCCTTCAGCTACCATAGCGATAACATCGCATCGCTCATTGCGTGCGGTTATAACCTTTTGCTTATCTTTAATTCGCTTAATTGCGTTTATTCGGTCACGAAGTCTCGCGGCAAGCTCAAAATCAAGATTTTCTGCCGCCGTTTCCATTCGTTCGGTTAATTCGCTAATGGCGCTACCATGCTCGCCCTTGATAAAAGAAACTGCCGAACGAACGCATTCCATATAATCTGAATGGCTTATCTTTTTGCAGCAAGGCGCAGAGCAAAGCCCGATATGATGGTTAAGGCAGGGTTTATCATATCGATTTCCAAAGGTTCTGTTGCATTGCGGAAGCTTGAAAATTTTATTCGCTTCGCTAACGGTTTGGTTAACAACAAAGCCCGAATTATATGGGCCGATATAATGTGCGCCATCGTTTTCCTTCTGCTTAACAGAACGAATGCGAGGCCAATTTTCATTGGTTATTTTAATATAAAAATAGCCCTTATCATCCTTAAGCAGAATATTATACTTGGGTTTATGCTGCTTTATAAGCGAGGATTCAAGAATAAAGGCTTCAAACTCGCTATCGCAAATGATATATTCAAAATCCTCAACGTTTGAAACCATTTTGCGAACCTTGAGGGTATGTTGATTACCGGCGCCAAAATACTGCGAGACGCGATTTTTGAGCACCTTGGCTTTTCCTATATATATAATTTCGCCATCACTGTTTTTCATAATATAAACACCCGGCTCTAACGGCAAAGAAGCCGCTTTGGCCTTCAGTCTTTCAATGCGCTCCGTAATCATCACCCACTTTCGCAAAATTATTAAAAATCTATTCCTTCGGCTTACAAACATCGACCCACGAATCAAAACCCGATAAGGTTTCAAGTTGCGGTATTGTCAACTCAATAGCACTATTACTGCTACCCGCAGCGGGAAAAACTGTTTCAAATCTCTTAAGCGATTCATCGAGATAAACGGTGACCCCATCGTTTACCGCAAAGGGGCAAACTCCGCCAACCGCATGGCCTATAAGTGTTTCAGCCTCATCAAATGAGAGCATTTTCGCCTTCGCGGC
Organism: Oscillospiraceae bacterium; assembly: GCA_015065875.1. Taxonomy (GTDB): domain Bacteria; phylum Bacillota; class Clostridia; order Oscillospirales; family Acutalibacteraceae; genus SIG589. The sequence continues at coordinate 29,934 of SVPK01000001.1, read as the reverse complement.
AAACCGCGCTTTATATTTGGGGTTATCGATTTTAGTATCGCCTGCGGCAACAATTAAAATCGGTGAATCACCAACCATAAAGGATAAGGTCTTGGCAATTCTGCAGGGCTCACATCCAAGCGCGGCGGCCGCCAAATCAACCGTTGCACTCGAAACATCAAATTCAATTATGCGGTCACTAAAACCGAACTCACTCAAATACTTTCTAACTCTTTCGATCGACATAGTTATCACCTTATATGTTTTTCATCATTCTATCATAATAAGCTTCAAATCGCAATATTATAGTATTTGTTTATAAAACAAAAAGCACCGTCTTCTGACAGTGCTTTTATATGGCGGAGTAGGAGAGACTCGAACTCTCGCGCCGGTTGCCCGACCTACACCCTTAGCAGGGGTGCCTCGTCACCAACTTGAGTACTACTCCATGATAACATTAAATATAAGATATTTTATTTTTTGAGGTGGCGGAGAGGAAGGGATTCGAACCCTTGGCTCTTGCGAGTCACTGGTTTTCAAGACCAGCTCCTTAAACCGCTCGGACACCTCTCCACAGCGAAAATTATTTTATCACAATATTTATTTATTGTCAATAAGTAAATTGATAAAATTATGCTTTTAATGCTTGACAAGTAGCCATCAAGTTGATATAATATCATGGTCGACAAAAATGATCCATTAGCTCAGTCGGTAGAGCACTTGACTTTTAATCAAGGTGTCCGGGGTTCGAATCCCCGATGGGTCACCAAAGCCTGAAACGTTCTTTTGAATGTTTCAGGCTTTCTTTTTGTTCGGAATTTCAAAAAGTTCTTCCCTTCCCCGTATTAAAAAAATCCCCTCGGCTTTTGCCGAGAGGACTTTTTTGTTTAATTACATAGCACCAAATACAAACTTGCAAACGAAGAGAATAGCAATAACAGTAACTGCAATATCCTTCTTCTTGTAGTTGCCGGTGAAGAGTGTGATAAGAGTATAAGCTATAGCACCGATGCCGATACCGTTTGCGATAGAATAAGTTAGCGGCATCATAACGAAGGTCAAAAATGCCGGAACGGCACTTCTCATATCGTTCATATCAACCTTAGCAAAGTTCTTCATCATGAGAACGCCAACGAAGATAAGTGCCGGAGCAGTTGCAGCACCAGGAATAATGCTGGCAATCGGTGAAAGGAACAAGCAAGCTGCGAAGCAAATAGCGGTTACCAAACTGGTAAGACCGGTTCTGCCCCCTGCAGCAACACCCGAAGCAGACTCAACAAAAGTTGTAACAGTAGATGTACCGGTAACAGCACCTGCAACAGTTGCAACAGAGTCACAGGACATGGCCTTATCAAGATCAATGGGATCGCCATTTTCATCAAGCATATCAGCCTCAGAAGCGGTTCCATAAAGGGTTCCGATAGTATCGAACATATCAACAAGGCAGAATGTTACGATAAGCATAATGGCGGAGAAAAGGCCGCCAACGAATTCGGGCGAGAAAGCATTTTTCCAAGAGGAAGCCTTGAATACTCCAACAATACCGATTTCTTTGAAATTGTTAAATGGCTCAGAGAAAGAAGCCATATCAAAACTGGGCGCAGTCCAAGTAGCAAGATAATAAATAACAGTTGTTGCAAGTATACCAAGCAATACAGCACCCTTAACCCTAAGCTTGCTGAGAATGGCAATAATGATAAAGCCAAGAAGAGCAATAACGGCGGGAGCAACAGCTTTCCACTGAACACCATGAAGTTTTACAAACTGAACAAGAGTATACTGATTATCCTCAACAATACCAACGTTCTGGAAACCAATAAATGCAATAAAGAGACCAATACCGGCAGGAATTGCTTTCTTAATGCAATCAGGCATAGCCTTTGCAATATAAGCACGAGCACCGGTAACGGAAAGAAGCAAGAAAATGAGACCGGAAATAAGAATTATAACCAAACCTGCCTGATAACCGGCAACAGGGTTTCCGCCATCCTTAAACTGCGGAAGAATAAAGGAAACAAAGAAGAATGAGTTAAGACCCATTCCGCAAGACTGTGCAAAGGGTAGTTTTGCATAAAAAGCATAAAGCAGTGTTCCGATTACGGTTGCAATGATAGTTGCAATATAAACGGAATTCCAAATCGGGTCGCTGACTCCAGGTGCTGCCTTAGTCGGATCAAATCCCGATATCTGAGTGGGGTTAACAACCAAAATATATGCCATAGCAAAGAAGGTTGTAAGACCCGCGATTATCTCGGTTCTAATGGTTGAGCCGCGTTCCGAGATTTTGAAAAACTTGTCCATTTTTTATCTCTCCTTTTAATTTTTTGGGGATATGCTGATATTATAATACCAAAAAATATCAAAAATTCAATAGTTTTTCAACATTTTGTGACAAATTTTTTAATAAAATACAAAATGTTGATGAATTTTTATAAAAAAGAGGCTACAGATTTTCTCTGTAGCCTCTTTTTTATTTGCTCGTCTTATTGGCGGGCTTTTTTGTTACAGTTGTTTTCTTGGCGGCGGGTTTGCGGGTTACCGGCTTTCTGATAAGTGTTTTAATTTCTAATGCTCTATCATAATCGCCATAAATGATAAGCTTTTCTTCCTCAACTGCCTTATCAAAATCAAGCTTTGAATTCATGATATCAATAAAATCTGTGCTTGATACGGAAAGAACAGCATCGTTATCACAATAATCATAGGGCTCGATATTTAGCTTTCCATCTGCAACCTCGATATACATGATGCCGTTTGCATCCTCATCGGTTAGGTTGAGCTGTATTGCCAAATGACCATCAATTTTATTGGGTTTACGCATTTTTAAAGTTTTTTTAATGTTGCTATATGCATCAATAAATGCCATAAATATCATTCCTTTCAAAAAAATTATATACTAAATGGAACCATTAAATCAAGCGGTGAAACAACCATAATTTTTGTCCATATTCGAATAAAATTTATGCATAACAGATGTCGAAAAAGGGTATTATTGCGGTTTTAGGCATAATATTGCATTATCGCCTATTTTTCCCTGCTTGTAACTAATAGCATTAAACCCGAATAGCATAATTATAGGACCAAACTAAATATTCAAGGGTGATTTTTTATGGAAAAAATATGCTCGCTTTGCGATATAAATCCGGGCGAGAAAGCCTTGGTTAAACATATAGGCACTCATGGCGCTATGCGCCGACGATTACAAGATATCGGCCTAATACCCGATACAGAGGTTGAATGTGTTGGTCGCAGCCCCGGTAAAAATCCTGCGGCATATCTTATACGCGGTGCAGTTATCGCCATCCGCAACGAGGATTGTAAAGATGTTTTAGTTTTGCCTATAGAGGTGTGATACTATGGGGCTTAATAAAAATTCGGTTGGACATAACGCAACCAAAAGCATCGTTCTAAGGCAGGGTGAAAACGATAGGGTTATTGCTCTTGCGGGCAATCCAAATGTTGGTAAAAGCACGGTTTTCAACGCACTAACGGGTATGAATCAGCACACAGGTAACTGGCCCGGCAAAACCATAGCCTGCACAACGGGCAGATGTAAGGGCGAGTTTTCTGATTATGTTTTGGTTGATATCCCCGGGACCTATTCCCTTTTGGCTCATTCAAAGGAAGAAGAAATCGCACGCGGATACATATGCTTTGGAAATCCCGATGCAACCGTTGTTGTTTGCGATGCAACCTGCCTTGAGCGAAATCTTAATCTTGTTTTGCAGATACTTGAAATTTCAAAAAATACGATTGTTTGCGTTAATCTTATGGACGAAGCCGCCCGCAAGAATATTAGCATTAATATTAATGCACTATCGCAAAGTCTTGGTGTTCCGGTCGTTGGCATATCGGCGCGCAAAAAGGATGATTCAAAAAAAATAATCGAAAAGCTTGATGAATTTTTCTCCACAGAACGGCTTTCATCACCCTTTAGGGTTAGATATTCGGATGCAATCGAAAATGCCATAGAACAACTGGTTCCGCTTTTAGAGCCCATAACAGAGGGTAAAATCAGTAACCGTTGGTTAGCATTACGACTGATTGCTTCAGATGAGCAATCGATTAACGAATGCACAAAATTCTTATCTAAAGATATCGTTGGCAACGAAAATATATCTCTCGAGCTCTCAAAAATAAAGAGCGAATTTTTATCACAGGGGCTTGACCGCGAAAAAATCGAGGATTTAGTTATCAGTTCTATCATAACTGCGGCAGAGCAGATTGCTAAAAGCGCAACTAAAATTACTGATAAAGGTTATAATTATTCGGACCGAAGGATTGATAAATTCCTAACCGGCAGGCTTATCGGTTATCCCGTTATGCTCCTATTTTTAGGTATTATTTTTTGGATAACAATAAGCGGAGCAAATTACCCAAGCGAACTGCTTAACAACCTATTCGGACTTATTGAATCTAAAATCGATGCCCTTCTTATAAATATTTCCGCGCCCGAATGGCTACGTGGAATGTTGGTTGATGGAATGTTTCGGGTGCTATTTTGGGTTGTTGCCGTTATGCTACCGCCGATGGCTATCTTTTTCCCGCTTTTCACACTGCTTGAGGATATAGGCTATCTACCCCGAATTGCCTATAATCTTGATAAGCCATTTAAGAAATGCAAAGCCTGCGGCAAGCAGGCGTTAACCATGTGTATGGGGTTTGGTTGCAATGCCGCAGGGATTGTTGGTTGCAGAATTATCGATTCTCCACGCGAGAGAATGCTTGCGATTTTAACCAACAATTTTGTTCCATGTAATGGTCGTTTACCGCAACAAAGCTATGGCAAAAAAATATTATCCCTTTGCTCTAATTCTTTAGCAATGTTTCTAACATCCGTTTCTTCGATTTCTCCGTCTAAAACCTTATCTTCGATAATTTCCCTTAAAATCTCCCCTGCTCGCGCCGAAATCTCCGAAGTATCCAACTCTCCAAAACATATATTAACCTCTCCTATCCTTTTTTTAGGCATTTTATACCACCTCAAAATACTATATGCAAAAATAGACGAAAAGACCCCAAGCCGAAGCTCGGGAGTCTTTTCATATATCGAGAGAGATTAAATTTTCAACAGTCTCGCGTCGAACAGCGAGATACGAGGTTCCCTCGCGAAGCATAACAATCGGAGGGCGGCCAATTCTATTATAATTAGAGGCCATAGAGTAATGATATGCGCCGGTAGTCATACAAGCGAGATAATCGCCACGGGTTACGGAATCAGGCATATAAACATTTTCTTGAATAATATCTCCGCTCTCGCAACAACGACCAACCACCGAACAAAGCATATTATGGTTTTCTGTAGCCTTGTTAGCCAGAGTAAGAGTATATGCTGCACCATAAAGCGCATACCTAATATTATCGGTCATACCGCCGTCAACCGATACATAATTTATAAATTCAGGTATCTTTTTAACGGTTCCAACCGAATAAAGTGTCATTCCCGCGTCGGCAACTATGCTTCGGCCGGGCTCAAAGCCTATAATCGGCAATTCAATGCCAAGCTCTGCAACCTTTTTATTAACAAAATCGCCAATTTCCGAGATAACATCCTCAAGCGAATATACAGGGTCGGATGCAAGATAACGAACTCCAAATCCGCCGCCGAGGTCAAGTTGTTTTGCAACATATCCAAACTTATTCTTTATATCAAGAATAAAATCAAGCATAACATCGGCCGAACGCAGGAAAACATCCGAATCAAACACCTGCGAACCTACATGACAATGGAAGCCCGATAACTCGATACCCTCAAGCGAGAGAGCTATTTCAACCATTTGCTCTGCCTGTCCTGTTTCAATGGCCGAACCAAATTTTGAATCGACCTTTCCTGTTGCAACCGCCTCAAATGTATGGGGGTCGATTCCGGGGGTTATGCGAAGGAGAATCGACTGTTTTATTCCCCTTTTGCGGGCTTCGGTATCGATTGCATACAATTCTTCCTCATTATCAACAACAAAATAGCCAACACCCTTATCCATTGCAAAGGCAATGTCTTCATCGGTCTTGTTATTGGAATGAAAATATGCGTTTGAAAGCGGATATCCCGCGCTATAGGCCGTATATATCTCGCCGCAGGAAACAACATCGATATTCATTCCCTCTTCGAGCATAATTTCATATATTCTCTTAAAGGATGATGCCTTTGAAGCATACATTACCTTACCATTATCACCAAAGGCTTTTTTTACGGCGCCAATATAGGTGCGGCAAATTTTTCTTATACGGTCTTCATCCATTAAGTAAAGCGGGGTTCCGTATTTTTTCGCGAGCATAACGGTATCCTGACCCGCAAAGGATAAATTACCGTTATCAGCAACCCCTATGTTTTCACAAATAAAAATATTTTCGTTTTGCATAAAAAGTCCTTTTAAAGCATAGTAGCGCGAAGCTCATCGCCTGAAAGCGGAGAAAGGTCAGCCGGGGCAATATCAAAAACGGTTTTACATCCATAAATTCCGCGCTCATTCATTCTATAAATCGCTCTCGCGAAGGCAACCAACGCACTAGCGGTAAACTCGGGATTAGAATCGAGTTTTAAGCTATACTCAATGGTGTTACTATGCTCACCACAGGCGCCGGTTTTGCCCGTTCTGATAACAACTCCGCCATGAGGAATCTCGCTATGGTCGCGCTTCATTTCTTCAAGACTAATAAATGTTACGGTTGTATCATAATCGGCAAAATAGTTAGGCATAGTTTTAATTTGTCGGGTAATTTCCTCTTTATCTGCGCCCTCCGCGGCAACAACATAACATTCTCGAATATGCTTTTGTCTTGTTGTAAGCTCGGGGGTCTCACCCTTTCTAACAGCCTTTAAGGTTTCCTCGACCGGAACGGTATACTGGCGAGCATCAATAACGCCATCTATTCTTCTTATAGCATCGGAATGGCCTTGGCTTACTCCTCTACCCCAGAAGGTATAATCCTTGCCGTCGGGCAAAATCGCTGAAGCATAAAGGCGATTAAGCGAAAACATTCCGGGGTCCCAACCGCAGGAAATGAGAGCAGTTGTATCATTAGAATATGCGGCTGCATCAACAAATTCAAAATGTTGCGGTATTTTAGCATGAGTATCAAAACTATCAACAACATTGAAATCGCAAGCAAGCGCAGGTGTCATTTTAGGCAGATCTGTAGCACTACCGCCGCAGATTATAAGAACGTCAATTTTACCTTTGAAATCCAAAATATCATCTGCAGAATATACAGGAGTATTAAACAGAGTTTTTACATCCGAAGGATTACGCCTTGTAAAAACACCGATAAGTTCAGTATCGCTATTTTGTTGCGCAGCGCATTCAACACCACGACCTAAATTACCATATCCATATATAGCAAGCTTCATAAAAATCGCCTTCTTAAAATTTTAAAGTTAGATTAATCCCTGCTCACGCATAAGTCTAAGCAGATTTTCCTCATGCTGAGGCTCCATAGGTGTAAGCGGCAGACGGAGATAGTTATCGCAGAATCCCATAGCGGCAACTGCAGCCTTTGCGGGAATCGGGTTAACCTCGCAGAACAAAGCATCGATAAGGTCAAGATACTCAAGCTGCATTGCGGTTGCCTCACTTACATTACCCTCTAAATACTTTTTGCACATGAGTGAAGTTTCGGCGGGCATAATATTTGAAAGAACCGAGATAACACCCTTACCGCCTAAAGAGAGGGTTGGAACGATTTGGTCATCATTTCCTGAATAAATATCAAGTTTATCTCCGCAGAGAGCGGCAAGCTTTGCAACCTGCGATATATTGCCGCAAGCCTCCTTAATAGCAACAATTCGAGGATGCTCTGCCAAAACTGCAGCAGTTTCGGGCAAAATGTTGCAGCCTGTTCTGCTGGGAACATTATACAGAATGCAGGGCTTGGTTGACGCATCGGCAATTGCACGGAAGGATTCAATCATACCCTTCTGCGTTGCCTTATTGTAATAAGGAGTTATAAGGAGCATTGCATCGGCTCCAACCTCGCAGGCATATTTTGTAAGCTCAATGGCATAAGAGGTATCGTTAGAACCTGTTCCTGCTATAACGGGAACACGACCATTAACCTTCTCAACACAAAACTTAATAACTGCTCTATGCTCGGCATCGGTTAAGGTTGAGCCTTCACCTGTTGTTCCTGCAACAACAATGGCATCAATACCCTTTTCAATCTGCCACTCGATGTGTTTTGCAAAGCTTTCATAATCAACGCCATCTTTATTAAGCGGGGTTACAATAGCAGTTGCTGCACCGGTAAAAACAGTATTCTTCATAAAAATTCTCCTTTGTAGCAGTATGAAAAATATACCACCAAAATAAATTAAAAAATGACAGTTGCTGAAATGCAACTATCATCCAAAATCTCATGCAAAAAGTACGCATTTTCAGCACGCTTTTGCCTTATAAATTCTGTCAGATAGCACTCCGCATTTCTGCGACAGCAACAAAAATCTTATTTTCGGTTGCCAGATCGAAATTTTGCCTTTTTTCGTCTTCGGCAACGCACCCCTTTCCCTGTAGCACCCTGGCGGGCTTATCAGCAACAGCTACTTTTGATGCGATGCACCTCTATCGTTATGTGATTATATCACAGGTATTTCATTATGTCAACCCACGCGTAAAGAGTTTTTTATAGTTTTTGGCAGTTTGGAGTGGTTTTTATCGTTTTTTATATCTACGGACGCAAATCAATATACACAGGCAAAGGTGAAAGTATTGAAAATCAAATAGATATGTGCAAAAAATATATATTTGAAAAATTTGCCGATGTATCTAACGAAAATATCCATATTTATGAGGATGAAGGTTTTTCTGCAAAGGATACCAATCGTCCTAATTTTAAAAGAATGATGCGCGATATAAAAATAAACCGTCCCGATTTCCTTTTATGCTATCGGCTTGATAGAATAAGCCGTTGCGTCAGTGATTTTTCTTTGCTTGTTGAGGAGCTTAATAGAATAAATGTTGCTTTTGTTTGCATAAAGGAAGAATTTGATACATCAAAGCCGATGGGTAAAGCTATGATGTATATCGCTTCGGTTTTTGCACAACTCGAACGCGAAACAATTGCCGAACGTGTAAAGGATAATATGCTCTTACTTGCCAAAAAAGGCATATGGCTCGGCGGCAATACGCCATATGGTTATACTTCTATTAAAGAAAAAACCATTATGCCCGACGGAAAAACCAAAGCCTTCTATGAATTATCGGAGAGGATTGAAGAATCTAGAATTGTTAAAGTAATTTATGATAATTTTTTCAAATTCAAAAATATAAACCAAGTTAAAGATTTCTTAATTACTTGCAACCATAAAAATCGAAATGATAAATATTTTTCAAATACCCAAATTAAAAGCATTCTCCAAAATCCTGTTTATTGTGCTGCAGATTTTGCTTCGCACGAGCATTTTAAAAGATTAGGCTTTGATGTTTGCTTTGACCCGACAAAATCACAAGGGTGCGGTATTTTATCCTATAACAAACGCGACTACAGAAAGACTGGGGCACCTAAACGGAAAACAGACGAGATAATAATTGCATCGGGCAACCATAAACCTATTATATACGGCAAAAAATGGATACATATTCAAAAAATTTTAACAGAGAGCAGTCGCAAACGAAATATTAAGGAAAAAACCTATCTCCTTTCGGGAATTGCTTTTTGCGAAAAATGCGGCAGTAAAATGTTTGCAAAAAAAAGATATAACGACCCTGAAAAATTCGATTATATATGTAACAAAAAGCTTCTATATGGAAAGGATGCCTGCAATATGGCGAATTTTTGCGGTTTAGAAACCGATGAGGCCGTTCTTTCTGCTTTGAATTTTATAAAAATAAAAGCATCAATGCTGTCTGATATATCATCACGCCGATGTATCGATGAAAATAGTCGTTTTTTTCTCACAACCGAGGATAAAAAAAGGATACTGAAAAGGCTTAATATCAAGATAATGCTCTGTGACGATAAAATTAATATTTTTTTGCCATAGTTTTGTTGTGCTTTCCCAACACTAATATCAATTATAACAATGTTCTTTATCGGAGCCGCGGCGGGCTTTACCTCTTCCCTTTTATCAACACTTTTGCTTACAACAATAATACTCTTGGGAATAATAACAACCCTCATAGTAACACGGTTACTCTCGGCGACAATTTTAAAGGGTGTTCCTTCTTCATTCACCCTTGAACTGCCGCCATATAGGCCGCCGCAAATAGGTAAAATAATCATTCGCTCTGTTTTCGACCGAACACTCTTTGTCCTCGGCCGCGCTGCCGCAGTTGCCGCCCCTGCCGGAATACTGATATGGTTACTCGCCAACATTAGCATCGGCGATTCCTCACTTTTAAATATAACTGCCGATTTTCTAGACCCATTTGGCAAACAAATTGGGCTCGATGGAACAATTTTACTCGCTTTTATACTCGGTTTTCCCGCCAACGAAATAGTTGTTCCCATAATAATAATGATATACCTATCACAGGGAACATTAAGCGATATAACAAATCTTTCGCTATGCAAGGAGATATTTCTGCAAAACGGTTGGACCCCCATAACTGCCGTTTGCACCATGATTTTTTCTTTAATGCATTGGCCCTGTTCAACAACACTTATGACTATTAAAAAAGAAACAGGAAGTCTAAAATGGACTGCCGCGGCGGCAATAATCCCCACCGCTTGCGGCATAGGACTTTGCTTTATCATAAACACGGTTTCCAAACTTTTCATTTAATTGACTATAAGAGCTTGTTGTGTTACAATATCTCCAGTAAAAAGGAGGTGTAACAATGGGCAAAGCACTTATTGCAATGAGTGGCGGTGTTGATTCAAGCGTTGCGGCATATCTTTGCATTAAAAACGGATATGAATGTATGGGAGCCACCATGCAGCTATATCGCAATAATATCGAAAACTGTGATGCCGATTGTTGCTCACTCCAGGATATCGAGGATGCGAGAAAGGTTGCCGAACACCTTGGGTTTGATTTTAAGGTTTTTGATTTTGGAGAGGATTTTAACCACGAGGTTATTGACCGCTTTGTTGCCTCATATGAACGCGGCGAGACACCTAATCCCTGCATCGACTGTAACAGATATATAAAATTCGAACGCTTCTTTAAAAAAATGCAGGAGCTTAATTTCGATTACATTGTTACAGGGCATTATGCTCGAATCGAACAGAGCGATGGTCGCTATCTTCTTAAAAAAGCCCTAGACCCCACAAAAGACCAATCCTATGTTCTATATTCCCTCACGCAGGAGCAACTATCACATACTCTTTTCCCCCTGGGTAGTATTAAAAAAGAGGAAACCCGCAAAATTGCCGAGGAAAACGGTTTTATTAATGCTAAAAAACACGATAGCCAGGATATCTGCTTTGTTCCTGATGGCGATTATGCCGCCTTTATTGAAAACTATACCGGCAAAAGCTACCCCTGTGGTGATTTTTGCGATAAAAACGGAAAGGTTCTCGGAACCCATAAAGGAATTATAAGATATACCATCGGTCAGCGAAAGGGCCTCGGTCTTGCTCTACCCGCCCCGATGTATGTCTGCGAAAAGGACACAGAAAACAATAAAGTAATTTTGTGTTCAAATGATGAGCTGTTCTCTGATACACTTATTGCCAATAATCTCAATTGGATTGCATTCCGAACCCCGCCCGCCACGTTTAGAGCATTGGCCAGGGTTAGATATAATCAAAAGGAGCAACCCGCAACCGTTACCGTAAACAATGACGGAACCGTTTCTGTTCGCTTTGATTCTCCCCAAAGAGCAATATCTAAAGGTCAAGCCGTTGTTTTTTATGATGGCGATACCGTTTTAGGCGGCGGAACAATAATATAAAAAAGAGCACCCTACGACTTGTAGGGTGCTTTTTAAATTTATTTACTGACGAAGTAAAACTCCATCGTTGCGAAGGGCCTCACGAACCTTCTGAACATCAACTGTTTGAGCGGTTGTTCCGGTTTCTAGGGCAACTGCCGCGGCGGCGCCCGCTGCCTGACCTGTCATAACGCAGGTTCCCTGAATACGGGTGCTTGAATGAGCAATATGGTCAACCGATATGCAACGACCGCAAACCCAAAGATTCTTAATGGTTTTGGGAGCGATACAACCATAAGGAATACCATAGGATGCGCCATGAATTGCTCCGCCGAGAGCACGGCTCTTTCCGAACGGGTCATGAATATCGATGATATATGAACCGCAAGCAATTTCATCATCAGAATGAACGCAGTTAATAGCATCAATACCCTTTAATATTTTCTGACCGATAAGTCTTCTTGTTTCGCGAACGCCTAAAACGTTACTTGATTCAACAAGATAGCTATCCTTAAATCCGGGAACATATCTCTTTAAGAAATCGGCAAGATAAATTACCTGCTTATGGGCGATAATTGCCGCTTCGGATAAGGCAACCGCATCGGTTCCGTCAACGCCGATAACGCGCGACATATTAACAATAAGCTCGTTGGGGCGTCCTGTTGGGAAGAAAAGAATTCTACCCTGCGGCAGAGGAATTAAATCACCATTATCCTCAAAGCCAACGGTTCCTGCATATTCGAGCGAAGCAAATTCCTCTCTATCGATGCCCAAATCCTCAAATTTGAGGTTCTTGTTATTATATTTAATGGGATTTTGCGACATATCAACATTACCCATCGAGAACATAACAGAGCAGGGTTGAACGGCAAGGATATCCTTAACCTCTTCGCAACCGTATTTGCTGGAAGAGTTAATATCGAAATGCATTTTATCAAAGCCTGCATTTTTAAGGTCGCTACCTGAATCGGCCTCACAACCCATAATAAACTCTTCGCCCGCCTCGGCAAAAATATCGCCATCGCCGGTTGCATCAACAAACATCTTTGCCTCAACCGCCTCGATGCCCGATTTAGTATGTATTATCAGATTCTTAATCTCATCATTTTCTGCAACAGTTTTGATAACATCGGCATGGAAAAGGATACGAACTCCTGCCTCGGTTGCAAGGTCAAGCAAAACTGCTTTAAATAGATGGGGACCTACTCTTTTAGCGGCGCTGTTGGGGCATCCGCATTTATTCTGCAGTTCAACCATACCGTCGATAATCTCTTTGCAGATACCTCCAAAGGTATTACCATCGTTATCCTTATGTGCATCAAAGGGCGAAACATGGCCATTTGTTGCCAAACCGCCAAGACAACCGCTCTTTTCGATAAGCAAGGTTTTCTTGCCGCCGCGAGCGGCTGCGATAGCTGCTGCAGTTCCTGCAACACCGCCGCCTACTACAACAACATCTGCTTCATAACGAACATTTACTTTTTCGCAAAGATTAATTGTTGACATTATTACAACTCCCAAAAAGTATTTTCAAATATCAGTATACACTTATTATGCCGAAAAGTAAAGTCAAAATGTTGGAATTTTTTGCTTAATTTTGTATTGTAAAAAAATTAACAATGTTGTATAATGATAAAAATATTAATTTAAGGAGTCATTCAAAAATGCAACAATTTATATACGACATTTTTGGAAATGTTACCAACATTGAATGGAAGCCTGTTGTTATGTGGCTTATTGGCGGATTGCTGATTTATCTCGCCATTAAGAAAAACATGGAACCTACCCTTCTGCTCCCTATGGGATTTGGAGCCATTCTTGTTAACCTACCAAAATCGGGCGCTATCGAAACAATAGAAACGCTGTTTAATGCCGGTATAGCTAACGAACTATTTCCGCTTTTATTGTTTATCGGTATCGGCGCTATGATTGATTTCGAACCGCTTCTTACAAATCCCAAGCTTATGATTTTCGGCGCAGCCGCACAGTTCGGTATTTTCTTAACATTTGGTCTCGCTTGTCTTTTCTTTGACGTTAAGGATGCCGCATCCATCGGTATCATCGGTGCGGCCGATGGTCCTACCTCAATATTTGTTGCTAATACTTTAGAATCAAACTATATTGGTGCAATTATGGTTGCCGCATATTCTTATATGGCGCTTGTTCCTGTTGTTCAACCGCCGATTATAAAAATGATGACAACCAAAAAAGAGCGTATGATTCGTATGAATTATACCGGAACCAAGGTTTCTAAAACAACCAAGATTCTCTTCCCCATTGTTGTTACCGTTATAACCGGTCTGTTCGCACCCGACTCGGTTGCTCTTATCGGATTCTTAATGTTTGGTAACCTTATTCGTGAATGCGGAGTTCTTAACTCCCTTTCCGAAACCGCACAGAATGCTCTTGCAAACCTTATAACTATTTTGCTCGGTCTTACCGTTGCCTTCAAAATGCAGGCCGAAGATTTCCTCTCACCCGATACCCTCTTAATTTTAGGACTCGGTCTCTTTGCATTTATCTTTGATACCATCGGCGGCGTTTTAATCGCAAAACTTATGAACCTTTTCTCAAAAAAGAAAATCAACCCCATGATTGGTGCTTGCGGTATTTCGGCTTTCCCGATGTCGGCCCGTGTTGTTCATAAGATGGGTCTTGCTGAAGATAATCAAAACTTCCTGCTCATGCATTCAATTGGTGTTAATGTTTCAGGTCAGATCGCCTCCGTTATCGCAGGTGGACTTCTGCTCAAATTAGTTTTACAAGTTTTGTAATCAGGAGGAATATACTATGAAATTTTTGGGTTTACAACCGCTCCTTAAGATAGCACTACCCATTATTCTAAAATGTATGGTAGGAATTTTCGCAGTTATATTAATCGTTATGCTCTCTGTTTTCATCCTCAATAAAGCAACAAACAGAAAAAAGCAATAAAACTAAAGCGGTGCAGTCCTACTGCACCGCTTATTTTATTCCAAAAACACCCATTGTCGCTTTTTGTTGTAATATAGCGAATAATAGTTTATAATTAAAATATCCAAATGAACGGAGGGGTTCTTATGGAGGTTAATTATAAAAAGAAAAAATATTACAAAACGTCTAAATTTCCAATTAGACAGCCGCGAATTATGACATTCTTGCTATATGCGCTCTGCAAGTTGACCATGCCGCGTGTTCCCTACCGAGTAGAAAAAATCAATATGGAAGGACTAAAGCCGCCATATATTCTGCTTAGTAACCACATGTATTTTGTCGATTTTAAGCTCTCTGCCCTCGCAACCTTCCCCCATCGAGTTAATAATGTTGCAACCATTGATGGATATTATCGCCGCCCCTGGATTATGGAGCTGCTTGGTTGCATCTGCAAAAGAAAATTCACCAATGACCTGCACCTTATTAAATCTATCCGCCATGTTCTTAAAAAGGGAGACATTCTATGTATGTATCCCGAGGCGCGATATTCGCCCATCGGAACAACCGCAATTCTTCCCGATTCGCTCGGTAAGCTTATAAAGCTTAATAAGGTTCCCGTGGTTGTTCTGCTTCATCACGGCAACTATCTGCACACCCCTTTTTGGAACTACCGAAA
This sequence comes from Oscillospiraceae bacterium, assembly GCA_015065875.1. Lineage (GTDB taxonomy): Bacteria > Bacillota > Clostridia > Oscillospirales > Acutalibacteraceae > SIG589. The sequence goes on along the minus strand of SVPK01000001.1, from coordinate 14,556 downwards.
GCCGCGACGGGTTCCGCTTTATACAACCATGACTCAAATCCTTTCGGCCGAGGATGTTGAAAAAATGAGTGTCGACGAGATCAATAATGCAGTTCGCTCGGCAATGGCATACGATGAATATAAGTGGCAAAAGGAACAAAACATCGAGATTACCGAGGATTTCCGAGCCGAAGGACTTCATAAGGTTTTATATCAATGCCCGGCCTGCGGCAAGGAACATGTTATGCGCTCCGAAAATAGCGAAATTTTCTGCCTGGAATGCGGCAAACGTTGGAACCTGAATACCGATGGTTCCCTCGCCGCTCTTGCGGGAGAAACCGAATTTTCGCATATTCCCGATTGGTATGAATGGCAACGCGCCCAGGTTCGAAAGCAAATCGAAAACGGAACATACTCCTTCAGCGATGAGGTTGAGGTTTATTCTCTCCCCGCCTGTATGCGATTTAATGACCTTGGCAAAGCCAAACTAACCCATGATAGCGAAAACGGTTTCGTTCTTGAGGGAACATATAACGGCGCACCATATCGAATTCAGCGAAAACCGCACGAGATGTATGGTGTTCATATCGAATATGATTATTGCTATATAAAACCCTTCGACTGTATTGATATCTCAACCGAAAAGGATTCTTTTTATTGCTATCCCTCGCTCGAAAATGTTATCACAAAGCTATCTCTAGCAACCGAAGAGATATTTAAAATTCAAAGCAAAAAAATAGCCGAAGCAAAGAAAAAATAAAAAAACAGCCCGAACTTATATTCGGGCTGTTTTAATTTTTAAAAATTATGCCTTTGCTTCGCGCTTTTTATTCATCATACGAACGATAGCGAGGAAGCCAATGATTAATACAACACCAATTGCAAGGCAGATATATGCATTCTTAACGAATCCTGCAACAATGTAGCAAACCAAGCTTATAACCGCAACGGTTATTGCATAGGGCAACTGGGTTGAAACATGGTTAACGTGAACACATTCGGCACCTGCAGAAGCCATAATGGTTGTATCGCTTATGGGCGAGCAATGGTCGCCGCAAACTGCACCTGCAAGGGATGCCGACATGCAGATAACAAGCATCGGGTCGCCAACCTTGAACATGGTGCAAACAATCGGAATAAGGATACCGAAGGTTCCCCAGCTTGTTCCGGTCGCAAAAGCAAGAACACAAGCAATTACAAAGATAACTGCAGGCAGGAACGATGCCATATTCTGGGCAGCTTCGCTCTTCATAAGAACTTCAACATATCCCGAAGCATTAAGAAGTCCGTTAGATATGTTCTTAAGCGAGGTTGCAAGGGTTAAAATGGTTATTGCAGGAACCATAGCCTTAAAGCCGAGCGGGATGCAATCCATAGCGCCCTTGAAGGTTATAAGTCTGCGAACAAGCATATAACCGATAATAAGAATTAAAGCAAGCATTGCGCCCCAAGGCAAACCAACGGTTGCATCGGTTCCGGCAAAGGCGGTAACAAAGTTGCCCTTTGTTTCTCCGGCAGTAAAGAATCCGCCAACATAGATAAGACCAACAACCGAAATAGCTACTAAAACAATTATCGGCAGTATAAGGTCGATAACGCGACCGCGCGGATTGGTTTCAGACTCGGTTGTTTCAACGCGCTCATCGGTTGAGAAAAGGTCACCATTATTAATAGCATTAAGCTCATGACGACGCATAGGACCGAAATCAGCCTTCATAAAGATAATTGCCAAAACAAAAACAATGGTTAAAAGCGAATAGAAGTTATAAGGAATGGCCTTTATAAAATACTCAAAGCCCTGTCCTTCAATAGCTGTTCCCTCTGTATAGGATGTAACGGCTGCAGCCCAAGAGCTTATGGGCGCTATCATACAGATAGGTGCCGCTGTAGCATCAATTACGTAGCTAAACTTTGCGCGAGAAACTCTGTGAGAATCCGTAACAGGCTTCATAACCGAACCAACGGTTAAGCAATTAAAGTAGTCATCAATAAATATTAAAACACCCAAAACGAATGCGGCAACCTGTGCACCGGCACGCGATTTAATATGGGTCTTTGCCCAACGACCGAAAGCGGCCGAAGCGCCCGACTTATTAACAAGTGCAACAATGGTTCCGAGAATAACCAGGAACAAGAATATTCCTGCGGTTCCCGATATTGCAGAAATAAGACCATCGTTTATAACGTGGTCAACTGCGGTTGCGGCATTTCCGCCACAGGCAAGAATCGCACCAATAACAACACCAAAGAACAACGAAGAATAAACCTCTTTTGTTATAAGCGCAAGTCAGATAGCAACAATGGGCGGTAGCATTGCCCAAAGAGTTGCTGTTGTGGTAATACCCTTAACAGCTACAGTAATTGCAGTTGCCAAGACTCCAACAACTACCAAAACAGTAAGTATATTACCAATATACTTCTTTTTCATAAATTTTCCTCCTAAACCTTTATAAGGTATACATATATATTTAACCAAAATGCAAAAATTGTCAAGTTTTTTATTGTTTTGCGAATTTTCGATATAAAAAAGAGCACCCGCAGTTAGCGGGTGCCCGAGTGTTAAGTATTATTTTCTCCTCAAAATCTATAAAACCTATGAATTAGTCTTCGTTAATGGCATCGAATACCGGATTGCCCTTAAGACCGAGCATCTTGATAACTGCAACAGCAATAGCAAGAACAGCAACGATAACGATAAGCCAGAAACCAAAACCTGCAAAATCTAAACCATCACGCATAGACATGAAGGCAGAGAAAATTACAACGATGGGTGCTACAAGGTTTATGTATTTGCTATATTTGGCAACTGCCGAAATATAGGCATTGATACCAAGAGCAACAGTTCCCAAAAGAACAAGAATTATCCAGAGCATACCATCTCCGGAACCATCGGTAAGAAGCTTAAAGAAGCTAAAGCTAGTGCTATAGCCCATTCCCCAATCAATAGAGATATAAGGAAGGAAGAAAGAAATAGCAATAACGCCTGCAAAAATTGCATTAATGTGTTTCATTGCGGTTTTCATTAAAATCAACCCCTAATATTTGATAGAAATGTAGCAATTATGAGGAGAAACTAAAAATATTTAACTACAACACTTCATTTATAGTATATAACTAAACCAACGGCATTAATGTGACGTTTTGTTACATTTGCGCTTTTACATTAAAAAATTTCGATAAATCACTAACATTAATGAAAATTATTGTCAAAATATGTTGACATTATTATTGCAATTTTTTTATAAAGACCTTGCAAGCTTTTCTGCCGATTGATAGCGTTCATCGGGATTAACACTTGTGCATTTGCGAACAATTTTGCCCGCCTTACCTTTTGCTATTTTCTCGCTTGGGTGTTTCCCTGTTATCATAACATTAAGCAAAACACCAACGGCATAAATATCGGTTCGGGCATCGCTTTGAGCAACCCCCAATTGTTCGGGAGAAGCATAACCAACGGTGCCCATAATAACGGTATCCTTACTCGAAACAGAAATTTTTCGAGCCGCATTGAAATCAATCAAAACAACCCTTCCATCCCTGCCTATCAAAACGTTTTCGGGCTTCACATCTCTATGAACGAGTTTCTTTTTGTGCAAAATTTCCAGAGCATTGCAAACCGCACGAATAACCCTGCGTGTTCCTAAATAATGATAGTTCCCGCTTTCCATAACCTCGGAAACAGTAACGCCATCAATAAACTCCTCTAATACAATCTGTCCGTCATCGCAATTGATAACATCATAAATCAAAGGCAGGTTTTGCGAGCTGATTTTATATAACTCCTCATATGCCGCAATGGCCGAAGGAAAGCTCCTAACAACCATATCACATTCGCTCTTTTTATTTCTAACGCGCAGAACCTTACATTCGTTCTTATCGCTCAATACAGATACCAAAGAATACACTTTAAAAAGTTCAGCTAAATATGTATCTCTCGTCATAGCCTTAACCATTCCATTCCTCATAGTTTGCATCATAGCGGTCGGCTATATTTCTATAATAATAAAAATTAAAATCTCTGCAATCCCGCTTACAATGGATGGTTAGTTTACCCGCTCGATTCGATGAATCAACAAACGCATCCTCGTATATACCGATGACGGTAGATTTTATATATAAATCGGTAAGATTGCGGCAATTCTTAAATGCGTCGCTCCAAATGGTTCTAACCGTGCTCGGCAATGTAACAGATTTAACGGTAGCGCTTACCGACGAATCTGCAAAAGCCGACGGCATAACAGCGGCAACCTTTTTACCGTCAACCGTTTCCGGAATAACATAGTTTCCACTATTTTCGATATAATTAACCTTGGTTATAACAATTGCATTTTCGGGAGCATACATAGCGCTATGCCCCGTTGGGTAGGCGTTTTCTATGGTTGCCTCGATGTAGGAGAATTTTGGTTGTGTTACGGGTGGCGCGCTGCTTGTTGAGTTGGTCGAATTAGTTGAAGTAGTGGGGGTTGAATTATTCGACGAAGCTCCGCTTTGCGTTGTGCTTCCCGCAGATGAAGCACCGGTATTTACACTGCCCGATGGGTTAGAACTCAAACTGCCGCTTTGGGGGCCAACGATTGGTTGACCGCCTCCAACAGGGGTCGATTCTCCCCCGCCCGCGGGCTTACTGCCTTCGCCGTCATTCGGTGCGGTAGTATCATCGTAAGCTCCTTGGTTTTCGCCTGCCGATGAATTAAAATCAGTATCGTTTTCTGCAGTATTAGAATTTTTGCCTTGCGTTAAAATAAAGATTCCCAAAGCAATAACAATAATCGCTAGAATTGCGGCCGCGATATATATTCTATGTTTGCCCTTTTCCTTTATTTCGTCAACCGCTTCTTTTCCCTCAAACGAGGTCATGCAATAAAGACAAAAGCGGGCCTCTTCTTGAATCTCTGATTTACATTTAGGACAAATTTTCATCTTTATTACCCCAAGGTTTCCAATCCGTATTCATAGAGAATCTCATTAATTTCAACAACAGATAGTTTTTTGCATATACCATATAAAACTACACTATCGAACGGCAGTTTTACATACAGTGTTGAATATCCCGCAGATTTTAGCAGTGTTTGCGCCTCATCCAAGGTTAAACCCATTGCAATGGCAATGCATAGAAGTTTTTTTCGTTCGGGAACGCGGAGTCCCGAAAAAATCTGATATGCATAAACCTCGCTCATCTCTGCCGCACGTATAACCTGCGATTTTTTAAGATTATGCTTTATAATAAGCTCATCCAAAAGCTGCGACAAATCCCCTTTAACCATATACTCCTTGTTCTCGTTGTAAAAGGTTTTAAAATCCGAGCAAAGTCCCAATTCTTCAACAATTTTTGTTGTATCTTTTGCCATCAAAAATCACCAAATTTCTATGCATTTCTTGCCTCAATTATAATAAACAAGCCGTGCTTTGTCAACTTAAGACAAAACACGGCTTTTTTCTTTTTTTATGCTGGCAGCATAAGATTTTTAAGGGTTGTTGTATTAAATTAGAACATGAACGGGGGTATTTTATGGAAAAAATAATAAACAAACTGTTTACCGATTATCTATCAGAGCAAAGCATTGCCATAAGGCCGGATTATTCAGCGCTTGCCCGAAGCGCACTGGCAAAAGAGCAAGAGCTTCGACGAATGCTTAATGATGAACAAACCAAATGCTTTGAGAAATTATTTGAACTAACCTCGGAAATACATTTTTTAGAGGTTAAAGATGCATTTAACGAAGCCTGTAAATTAGGCGCAAACGCATCAAAAGAACTAATTATTTAAGCTCCTGCTCAAGTTCTTTATATTGAGGAGTATCAAAAAATTCCATAACCGTAATCTCTAAACCATCGCAAATTTTCTTGAGAGTTACGATACCGGGGTTCTTACTCTCCCCGTTTAGAATGCTTTTGATGGTTGCCTGCGGAATGCCACACATATAGCTGAGGGCATTAGGTGTAATTTTGCGCTCGCGACAAAGTTCATAAATTCTGTTAACCGTAAATTCGCAAATACCCATACTTATCACCCACATTGTTAGTATTTTTATGTATAGATGATATATCACTATAAAATTCTTTGTTAGTTATTTATCACTAACTACTATTGACAATCGACGGCGTTTGGTATACAATTAGTGATATATAACTAATTACATAGGGTGGTAAACATAAAAATGAAAATAACAATAACAATAAAACCAAATAACGATTTAATAAAAAGAGCCAACGAAATAATCAGATTCAACATACCTGTGAGTCGAGACGAGAAATATCAATATGGTATGCAACTTGAAGAAGTTCTTAATCAATTACTAGAGCACAAAAATAAATTTTATACCGAAGCGCTGGGCAAATTTTTTAATGACAAAAGATGTTGTGCTTATTTGTGTTGTTGCGGTTCAATTCCTATTGATGTTGTTGAGGATGCAGACATAGAAGAAGCAATCACAAAACTTTTTGATAGAAAACTAGAAATATATCGACAGGTTTAAAAATTAATTTGAAAGGAAATATATAATGAAAAAACTACTTTCTTTAATATTAGTTGTTGTACTATCCTTTACAATATTGCCATTGAATGTTTTTGCGGCAACAACAAATAACTCATTTAAAATGGTTGGAGACTTAGATCTGGATGAAGAAATAACCGATTGGGATGGTGTTCTATTAGCTAGATATTTAGCTGGATGGAATGTTGACGTGCCTGATACTTTGATTTTTGATATTGACGGCGATGGTGAGATTACCGACTGGGATGGCGTTATGTTTGATCGCACCCTTGCCGGCTGGTCAGTAATCACAGAGGTTGGAAAGAAACTCGCCTTTAACATTATATATTTGAACACTAAAGGTGCAACAAACACGAATCCCAACAGTCTACAGTATGGTAATGTAGAAACTAATTTGTTAGAGATTTCTGCACCACATTATACTTTTGATGGGTGGTATGTTGATAATCAAAAATACACTTCAATTCCCGCAAATCAAAACGGTGATCTTAGTTTGACTGCGAAATGGACACCGATAGAGTACAACATTTCTTATAACAATACAAAAGGTGCAAGCAATAGCAATCCGACACACTATAACATTGAAAGTTCTACAATCGCTTTGTCAAATATTAATGCAGAAGGATACATTTTCAATGGCTGGTATAACGGAGATACAAGAATAACAAGTATACCAGTTGGAAGCAGCGGGAATATTGTTCTGACTGCAAAATGGACACCTTGTGACTATTCGATCACATATAACAATACTAAAGGTGCTATTAATAATAATGCCACCGGATTCAACACCGACAGCGATACTATAATCCTTTTAGACCTACAAAAAGAGGGATACACCTTTGACGGTTGGTATAATAATGGTATCAAGGTGGCACAAATTCCAAAAGGAACAATTGGCAATGTAGAGCTCACTGCAAAGTGGATGCCTATAACATATTCTGCTACCTTTGTTGCAGAAGGAGAAATTGTAGCTACACGCTATTTCACTATTGAAGATTCTGTATTAGAAAACATTCCAAATGTTCCTTCAAAGGCCGGTTATACTGGAGCGTGGCAGAGTTATACTATTACAGCAAATAATATTACCATATATGCAGATTATACATTAAATGAATATACTATTACTTATTCCAATACTAAAGGTGCGGAAAATTTCAATCCTATGAACTACGCTATTACTACCGAAACATTTGAATTGTTAGATTTGCAATACGTCGGATATAATTTCGAGGGATGGTATAAAGGTAATACAAAAGTAGAACAAATTGAAAAAGGTTCTTATGGTAATATAAGTTTAACTGCTAAATGGTCCGCAACCAGTTATACTATTACATATTCTAATACAAAAGGAGCAACAAATAACAATCCATTAGAGTATACGGTAGAAACTGGAACAATTTATTTAAAGAACATTTCTGCCGAACACTATACGTTTGACGGTTGGTATTTAAACGGCAATAAAGTTTTGTCCATACCGGCAGGAAATATAGGTGATATAGAGTTAGTTGCTCATTGGACACCGATTTCCTACAATCTTTTATATCAAAACACAAAGGGTGCAACAAATAGCAACCCTGTTTCTTACACAGTTGAAGATGTGATAATATTGCAAGATATTTCTGTGGACGGTTATATTTTTGAGGGTTGGTATCTCAACGATGAAAAGGTAGAAACTATTAATGTCGGTTCATACGGACAAAAGATATTGTCTGCTCGTTGGACACCAGTTATTTACTCAATCACATACAAGAATACAAAGGATGCTGAAAACTCTAATTCAACATCATATACTATTGAATCGAATACAATTCTATTATCTGATATTTCGGCAACAGGATATATATTTGACGGCTGGTATATTAATGGCAGCAAGGTAGACAAAATTGACAGTGGAACATTTGGTGATATTGAAATTATTGCTCAATGGTCGCCCATTGTATATACATTGACATATGAGGATACCAAAGGTGCAACGAACAACAATCCTCTTGAATACACCATAGAAAATGCTATTACATTGCAAGATATTTCAGTAGATGGTTATACTTTCGATGGTTGGTATGTAGGAGACGAAAAGGTTACAACTATTTCCATTGGCAACATTGGAGATAAAATTTTAACAGCTAAATGGTCTCTGATTACATATTCTATTACCTATGCAAATACCAAGGATGTAGATCATAATAATCTGTGTGAGTATACAATTGAATCGGAAGACATCGAATTAGCAAATATTTCAAAAGAAGGCTATGTATTTAATGGCTGGGATTTAAACGGTGAAGTTGTAACAAAAGTCGGTTCAGGCAGCTTTGGTAATATTATAATTACTGCTCTTTGGACACCCAATACATATTCAATTGGCTATGTTTCTAAGTATGACGATATAACTAATGATAATCCCATTATTTATAACACCGATAGTGAAATTACGCTTAAGGAAGCATATTTTGATGAATATCACACCTTTGAAGGTTGGTTCCTTGATTCGAATTTTGAAAATGAAATTGAAGTTCTTCAAGGAAGCAGAATGGAAGACGTGACACTTTATGCAAAATGGTCTTTCGATGGCACATATATTTCTTCCGGAGCTGATTTCGAAACGATAGTTTACGATCCTTCCGGAGTGTATGAGTTAACGAACAACATATCCATTAGTGCAACGATTTGTGATTCATCTAATTCGTTCAAAGGTTATATTAACGGAAACGATTATGTGATTATCGGAGCAAAGCCTTTTGGCGTCATCTCTGGCAGTGCAACTGTACGAAATATTGAAGTAGCCAACCATGCGTTAGCAGACACTAATTATGGATATGTTTATAGATGCATAGGTAATAAAGGTTTAATAACTACTAATGGCGGTACAATTAAGTTTTCGGCATCAAATAAAGGTTTTGTTTACACAAGATTATTTGATAACGGCGCTTATGAAAGTGTTTCGGGGTTGGTTGCCACAAATACAGGAAGAATTATCGGATGTTATAGTAATACTACAATAGATGTAACTGCCAATAATGGCGGAGGTCTTGTGGGAATAAATAATGGTACCATTTCAAATTCCTATTTTAAAGGTTCGCTTAAGATAAAAAGAACTTATCCTTTAGCATGTGGTATAGCAGCATCTGGAAGTGGTACGATTGAAAATTGTTATACTACCGGTTCAGTAAGTGTAGTTGCAACACCATCTGGCAGTGGACCGTATCCGAATTCTGCATATGGCATTACTTCGGGTATGGTAGCAGATACTAATATGGTAATTAACAATTCATTCTCTTGTGTAAGAGTTTCTGCGGGAATTTGTGTAAGCATTTATGGCACTCTTAGCGTTAACAATTGCTATTATGCAAGCGACTTATGTGGTCGTGCACAAGCTACATATAATTACGATGGGGCCACCAATAGTTATTCGGGTAGCAATTATGGAACAGGCACAAATTCGTCAAACTTTAAATCAGCTTCATTTATAGAAAATACTCTTGGTTGGAGTACGGATTATTGGTGCTTAGTAAATGGACAATTACCGAAATTAATCTGGGAATAAAAGGTGATAAAAATGAAAAAAATAATATCGATTTTAATAACTTTAATTTTAATTTTTGCTTTGTTTTGCGTTCCTGCCTCCGCAGCAGGAACTGGCACGTTAGCACTTTCAAATGCTGAAGGTAAGCAAGGAGATACGGTTACGGTAAATGTAAACCTTAATTCTAACCCCGGCCTTATTACTATGAAATTTACCGTTTCGTGGGATACAAGCCTTGAGCTTACAGGAGTATCTAACGCAGGTCTCCTCGCAGGTTGGACAACACCTGCGCCTACCATTAGCTCCCCCTACACCGTTCGTTGGGCGGATTCACTCGCAACTACCAACAATACTAAAACAGGCAAAATTGCAACATTAACCTTTAAAATCAAGGATTCCGCTACTATAGGCAACCATAATGTAACCATTACCTTCAGCGAATCCCGTGATGCAAGCGGCAGCAAGAACACCTTCTCAAATGCAACCGCAACCGTTAAGGTTAAGTGCAAGACTCATAACTATGGAAACTACACCAAAAAGGATGCCACCAACCATACCCGCACCTGTTCTGCTTGCGGCAATATTGAAACCAATGCACATACCTGGGATAACGGAACAATCAACAAAACCGCTAACTGCAAAGAAGTCGGCAACAAACACTATACCTGCACAGCAATAGGTTGCGGTGCTACCAAGGATGTCGCTATCGCTAAAACCAATACTCATACCTTCGGCGCATGGACACAGAGCAAAGCTCCTTCCTGCACCACTAAAGGTCAGGAAACTCGCACCTGCTCTATCTGCAACAAGGTTGAGAAACGTGATGTTAAGGCAACAGGACATAAGCTTGGCGCCTGGACACAGACTAAGGCTCCCACCTGTGATGCAAAGGGTGAGCAGCAGCGTGCATGCTCCAAATGTTCATATAAGGAAGTAAAGAATGTTGATGCTCTCGGTCATAAATTCTCTAACCCAACCGTAACAAAAGAGCCCACCTGCACCGAAACAGGTATCGAAACAGGTAAATGCACTGTTTGTGGCAAAGAAACAACCAACACCATAAAAGCAACCGGACATAAGATGGGCGCGGCTACCGTAACCAAGGAAGCCACCTGCCTTGAGGCCGGAAAGAAAACCGGCAAGTGCACTGTTTGCGGCAAGACTTCGGATGAGACCATCCCCGCAAAGGGCCACTCTTACGGTGAGGCAGTTGTTCAAAAGGAAGCAACCGAAACCGAGGAAGGCCTTTCTGTAAAAACCTGCAGCGCTTGTGGCGATAAGGTTGAAGAGGTTATCCCCGTAATCGCAAAGCCCGCCGAGGAATCGAGCAACAATATGATAATAATTATTATTGCTGCTGCAGCCGTTCTCGTTATTGGCGGTGTAGCCGCGGTTGTTATCGCTAAAAAGAAAAAGAAATAATTAAAATTTAAAGAGCAGATGCCATAAGCATCTGCTCTTTTTTGTTATAAGCTATTAATCATAGAAAAAAGAACCAACCAAGATGGTTAGTTCTTTTTTAAGTGGTGCGGATGAAGGGACTTGAACCCACATGAGATTGCTCTCACTAGAACCTGAATCTAGCGCGTCTGCCTATTCCGCCACATCCGCATATTAAACATTGCATAAAAAACTTGTTCTGAAAGATAAATACGGAACGGCATCCGCGCTCCGCGAGACATTTGCGGTTCCCGAAATTTTATTGCCTACCGGCTAAAATTTCGACCGCTGCACCTTTATGAACTTCGCTGCATCACCCACAGGGTGCGCTTGTTCATAAAGCTGCCTATTCCGCCACATCCGCATATTCAACTCTCGAACAAGTAATATTATATCAATAAGAAAATATATTGTCAACACAAAAAATCCGAAAAGGGACTTCCCTTTTCGGATTAATATTAATCGATATTTTTTATGTAGCAACGGCGACGACGATGCTGCTTCTTATCGAAATGACGCCACATACTGTGAACCGCAGAATTAGTTTCAAGCATAGGTCCGGTTTCGCAATAACGAACACCATTTTCAATAATCTTCTTGGTTAAAACGCTAATGAGTATCGCAGGAACACCCTGAAGCTGATACTCGGGGTCAACCGCAACAAAGAACATCTCAAGAGTATCGTTTTTGCCTTTTAGCGCCTTAAGCATACGAACGGCTCCAAACGGTAACATCTTACCATTTGATTTCTTTAGCGCCTTAGCGATAGACGGAACCAAAACGCCAAATCCGATTATTTTTCCCTCAGAAGTCTTAACAGAGCAAATATAATCGAGATTTACAAGCGGTATATAAGAATCCACTGCGTTTTTAATTATCTCGGGGGTAAGCGGAACGGTTCCGTATAATCTGGAGAATGCGATATCGATAATCTTAAATGCCTCAAGAGCATCTGCATATAAAACCTTACGGTCGGTATAGGTTACAACATCATAGCCTTTTTTCTTTATAAGATGATTAGATATCTTTTCTATTCGAGGGTCGACCTGCTCAGGAACGGTTATTTTATATTCTATCCAGTCGATATCCTTCTGAAGGCCTAATCTCTCCATATGGGTTAAATAATACGGATAATTATAGAAGGTTATGGACATATTGAACTCCTCAAAACCTTCAACCAACATTCCTTCATGGTCCATATCGGTAAAACCGATGGGTCCCATTATCTCGGAAAGACCGCGTTCCTTTGCCCAAGCAACAACAGTATCAAACAGCTTTTGCGAAACCTCGAAATCATCGATAAAATCAAATCGAGTATAACGCATGGCGTTTTTATTCCATTTTTCATTATAGGCATGGTTAATGAGGCCGGCTATTCTGCCAACAATTTCATCGCCCTTATAGGCCAAAAATAATCTTGTTTCGCAGAAAGCATATGCGGGGTTCTTATCCTTTGTAAAGGTTTCGAACTCATCATTTGCCAAAAACGGCACATAATACTCATTATCCTTATAAAGATTATTGGGAAACTTTATCCATTTCCATAAATCCTTATCTGAAAGAACCTCTTTAATAACGATTTCCACAGCCATATTCCCCCTTAAATATAGGAAAGCTTACTGTTATTTTACATTATAATCCGTCTAATGTCAATTATAATGTTCACTTTGGAAACTATTTTTGACACCTTTTTGTAACACATTATTCATAAAAATATGTTATACTACTAAAGTTAAGGAGGTAGATATATGCTAACTTTAAAGAACATTAGAAAAATATATTCCGCCGGTGATACCTCTGTTGAGGCATTAAAGGGCGTGAGCCTAGATTTTCGCAAAAGCGAGTTCGTTTCCATTTTGGGACAATCGGGATGCGGAAAAACAACCTTGCTCAACATAATTGGCGGTTTGGATAAATATACCGAAGGCGACCTTATCATAAACGGAAAATCAACCAAAGAATTTAAGGACCGTGATTGGGATACCTATCGTAATCATTCTATTGGCTTTGTTTTTCAAACCTACAACCTAATCCCCCATCAAACTGTTTTGCAGAATGTTGAGCTTGCACTTACCCTTTCGGGTGTTTCGAAGGCCGAGCGCCGCGCGAGAGCAAAACAAGCGCTTGAAGAGGTTGGCCTTGGTGACCAACTAAAGAAAAAGCCTAACGAGATGTCGGGCGGACAGATGCAGCGTGTTGCCATAGCACGTGCGCTTGTTAACAATCCCGATATAATACTCGCCGATGAGCCTACAGGCGCTTTGGATACGCAAACCAGCGTTCAGGTTATGGAAATCCTTAAAAAGATATCGCAGGACCGTTTGATTATCATGGTTACCCATAACCCCGAACTGGCCGACCAATATTCCTCCCGTATCATTAGAATGCTCGATGGCAAAATAATTGACGATTCTGCCCCGTTAAGCGACGATGAAAAGGCCGAAATCGCGAAGGATAACGAAGAACACTTGGAAAACGAAAAATGTTCCAAGAAGAAACGCAAAGAAAAAAAGCCTTCGATGTCGTTTAGAACATCTTTTATGCTTTCGCTTAAAAACCTTTTTACCAAAAAAGGCAGAACCGCACTCACCTCTTTTGCCGGTTCAATCGGAATTATTGGTATTGCGCTCATTCTATCGGTTTCTCACGGCATGACCGCCTATATTGATGAGGTTCAAGAAAGCACTCTTTCCTCCTACCCTCTCACCATTGAGGCAACCACTGTTGAATTATCATCACTAATGGAAACATTTATGAATCTCGAATCGGGTGCCATTGACCACGATAAAGAAGCCGTTTATAAAAAATCGGCTATATATGATATCGTTAATGCACTAAACAGCCTCGAGGAAACCAAAAACGATTTAGTATCTTTTAAAAAGTTTTTAGCCGAAAAGATGGCCGACCCGAATTCGGAGCTTTATAATGCAGTAAGCGGAATTCAATATGGCTACGACCTAGATATGCTTATCTATACCCAAAATGTTGATGGTAAAATAATCCGCTCTGATACCGAAAAGTTAATGCAGGACCTAATCCTCGAATATATGAACATTGATATGTCGGCTATGACATCAATGGCCGAAAACGGCGCTATGTCGTCAATGTCTTCAATGAGTATGA
>SVPK01000060.1 GCA_015065875.1 Oscillospiraceae bacterium | reverse complement strand
GCTTAATATTAAGCCATATGAGGCTACCGTTTTTGCAAACGAAACCCTTCTGCTTTCGCTCATTTATAACCTTGCCGACAACGCCTTTAAAGCATCCTCGGCGGGTGATACCGTTTTTATAGGCTTTACGGATTTAGGCAATGAGCTTTTGGTTTTCATTAAGGACACAGGCCGCGGAATCTCGACTGAGAATATAAAGCTCTTAACCGAGCCCTTCTTTCGCGAGGATAAATCGCGCTCGCGGGCGCAGGGCGGAGCGGGTCTCGGACTTTCGCTTTGCAAAGAGATTGTAAGGCTACACGGAAGCGAGCTTTACATCGAGAGTCAAAAAGGCGCGGGAACTACCGTTTCCTTTAGGTTAAAAAAAGGAGGCGAAAGCAATGACCATCGCTAAAAATATTTTTGCGCTGTTGCTTGTTGCGGTGCTTTCAGCCGCCGTTATTTTTCTGCCGCAGCTTTGGGATTCACACGATAACCACCGCCGATTAACCCAAGAAAAGGGATGGAACTATATCGACCGTGTAAGCGCCAATATAACCGCATCACAGGTAGCCGCGCTTTATTGCGAAGGCGAGCTCAATAACATATATTCCGATTCGCTATCGTTTGATTTAACCGTTTCCGAACGCGAGAGACTCCATAAGAGTGCGAGCGCAATCATAAACGATGTTTTCGGCGAGGGAAGTATCGTTTCCGACCTTTTGGGCAAACGGCTTGAGGACAAATCCGATTATTCCAAGCGAAGCATTTTAGCCATAATAGACGGACACGCAATCGTTTTAAACTTTATATCGGTTTATGCAGAAGAGGTTAATTTTGTTTTTGAGGAAAAAACAAAATTGGTTATTTCATTCTCCTTCGCATCCTACTACGGCACCCTTATCTCCGAAAGCGGGATATCCGAAAAAGAAATAGGGGCCCTGGTTAAAAACTATTACTCCCCTATCCTAAAAAACACCCCGCATCAGTTCTACTTTTTTAACCGCGAAAGCTTAGGCGATGAGGAAAGCCAAAAATACGACCTCTTTTTTACCGATTTCGGACTTTTGCGATATGAATACGAAAAGGATATGTCCGAAATTCATTTTAATTAAATATACAAATTATATACAAAAATCTGCTCGCTATGATACAAGCCCCCTTTATCCTAAAATGGAAAAGGGGGCTTTTTATGAAAAAGGTTATATTTTTTCTATCGCTTGCGGTAAGTGCGGTTACGGTTGTTCTGCTTCTTAACCGTCCGCCCGCCGCTAAACCTTATAAACCTACGGCTCCCATAGTGGAAAAGGCTCAAAAAATAATAGAGATAGAAGCCCTATGCCAATACCCTGCTCTCCCAACCGGCTGCGAAGCAACCGCTGCCGCAACCGTCCTTAGGTTTTTAGGATCGGATATAACCCCCGAACAGTTTGCCGATGATTGGCTTGAGAGAGACCCCGATTTTTATTATTCGGGCGGTATGCTTTGCGGGCCCGACCCAAATAAGGTTTTTGCGGGCGACCCATTTAGCGATAACTCTTTCGGTTGCTATTCGGGCGCAATAGAAAGGGCAATTAATAAAAACGGCGGCGGTTTTTCTGCCGAAACGGTTGAAGCCCAAAACCTTTCAGAGCTTTGCAGCCGTTTTATTGATAAGGATACCCCCGTTATAATTTGGGCAACGATAGGTATGAAGGAATCGGCTCCTGGCAGAAGCTGGCTGATTGACGGGAAAGACCCCTTTACCTGGATATCGGGCGAGCATTGCTTGGTTCTTATCGGCTATAATGAGGATTATTTTTTCTTTAGCGACCCCCAATCGGGGAGTATAGTTGCCTACCAAAAGGCAATTTCGGAAAAACGTTTTTATGAGCTTGGCCGACAAGCCCTTATCATAAACAAAACCCCTTCGCAGTAGTCTGCGAGGGGGTTTAAAACTTAATAAGATTTTTTGCTCGAATGCTTTACAAGCAGAATATAAACCGCTACCAAAAGTATAATGCTACCTGCTAAAATCGCGAGCATTGCGGGAATCGAAACACTATGGTCAAGACAATAAACATTGCAATCAACCATATCGCGCATCGAATCGACAACCTCTTTTGGAACACCCGAGGCCGAAAGCTCGGCCAGCGCTCCGCGCATTGCATGGTTACGGAAAAGGGCGGTTCCATAGGTTCCGGGGAGGAATCCGAGAACGGTTTTCAGCCCCTCGCCAAACTGCGATATCGGCATATATGCGCCGCAAATAAAGCCATATCCCGCCGAAACGATGGTTCCAACCGCCGATATTTGACCCTGGGTTGAAAGGAAATGGTTAATAACCGAGGACAGAGCGGTTCCGAAAAGGGTTAAAAGCAGTATATCGAGCAGAACCATAAGTATATCGGCTACCGACATATAAAAGCCTACCGCCGCCATATAGATTAGCCCTGCGCCAAAGGCGAGAACGCAAACAAGCAATGTTGTAAGCTCGGTTGCAATATAATATCCGAGCGCCATGGTTGAGGCCTTAACCGGCGCCATTAAAAGGTCGCGCCGAACTCCGTTTTGCTTATCCTGAACCATTATCATATTAGAGCAAAACGCAACCGTTACACAGCTAACCGCCAAGAGCGAGGAAATAAGCTGCCCGCCAACCAACGAATCGATTATTTTATCGGGAACCGAAAACTCTTTTGGAATACCCGCCAAAAATGATTCGCGGAAAAGGTTGGATAAAAAGGTTGTATACAATACGAGCAGTATCATCGGGGTTACGAGCGAGGTAAAGAAAACGCCCTTATCTCTAAAAAAGAGCTTCCCGTTGCGGCGAATCAGTGAATATAATCCTGTCATTTTTCGTCGCCTCCCAGTCTTCGGCCTGTTACATTTAAGAAAACATCGTCCATTCGGCCCTTTAAAATCTCATAATCGGCAAAAAGCTCGGGATCTTTTATAATTAGAGCGGTTGCCGCCGCAGTATCGGGAACCTGAATTTTATAGCCGTCGCGAATATCGGTATACGGAAAGCCCAATGCTTTTACCCTTTCCTCGTCGGCACCATAAAGATTTATGCAATCTCCCGCATAGGTATTTTTAAGCTCAAGCGGGGTTCCGCTCGCGGCCTCTTTTCCGCCCTCGATTATAAGAACATAATCGGCATCGGCCGCCTCCTCCATATAATGGGTGGTTAGCAGAACCGTTAGTCCCCACCGTTTGCGAAGGGCGCCGATAGCATCCCAAAGCATTTTTCGGGTTTGCGGGTCGAGCCCTGTTGTTGGTTCATCCAAAATTAAAATTTTGGGCTCCGAGATTAAAGCGCGGGCAATATCTATTCGCCTGCGCTGACCGCCCGAAAGCTTCATAAGTCGGCGCGGAAGGAGCTCTTTAATTCCAAGGAGTTCATCCAAAAATTCGATTCGCTCCTCAAATTTTTTGCCCGTTATTCCATAAAGCGCCGCGCGCGAACGCAGATTTTCCATTACCGAGAGCGCCCCATCGAGAACACTCGACTGAAAAACAACTCCGAGCATGGCGCGGGTTTCGGCAGATAGCGGCTTTCCCTCTATTTTAATGCTTCCCGAGTCGGCCGCAAGCGCACCGCAGAGCATAGATATAGTTGTTGATTTTCCCGCTCCGTTAACGCCGAGAAAGGCAAAAAACTCTCCCTCGCGAACCGAAAAGCTAAGGTTATCAACCGCTCTTATCTCGCCAAAGCTTTTAGATAGGTTTTTAATTTCTATTGCTTTATTTGAAGGCATAACTCTGCCCCCTTTCTTAAACTGATTTTATCATAAATTATCCGTTTTTTCAATCGTTTATGGCGGCATCATTTTCGGCAAAACGATGAATATTTTGAATCCGCTCCTCAAAATCCTCTGCCTTTACGAGCGCGATACCCTCGCCCTCATCGCCGAGAACAACAAGTCGACTCCCGCTATTTAGCCCGAAAAGCTCGCGCGCCTGACGCGGAATAACTATTTGGCCTCGGTCATTAACCGTTACCATCCCCCAAATGTGCTTCCCCCTGGGCGCGGGCATAAGCGGCTTGCCTAAAAATTCTTTGGGTGGAGAGCAGAGCGAATCGAGTGAAACACCATAATACTCCGCCAAGGCCATGCATCGCTCGATATCGGGCAGCGCCTCGCCCTTTTCCCATTTGGCATATGCCTGGCGCGATACCCCCGCTATCTCGGCAATTTTTTCTTGACTCGCGCCATCAAGCCTTCTAAGCGCAATCAGATTATCTTTTAGCATTTTTATTCCCCCAAAAAAGTTATATAACCATTATACCCCCAATATCCCCTTTTGCCAACCAACCAAAGCTTACATAAATATCATAAATTTGTAAACTTTAGTTGCATTAGCGCTTTTTGTTCACTTTGTTAACAAACGCTTAATTGACTTTTTTGACTTTTGATAATATAATAAGTGTATCAATTTGCGAGGTGGTGAAAAGGTTGGAGGATATTAAATCGATAGTTGCTAAAAATATATCCGAGCTTCGTCAGGCCAGTGGGATGACCCAGATTGACCTTGCCGAAAAGCTTAACTATACCGATAAGGCCATTTCAAAATGGGAGCGCGGCGAATCGCTTCCCGATGTTGCGGTTTTATGCCGCATTGCCGACCTTTTTGGAGTTTCGCTCGATTTCCTCGCCCGCGAGGAGCATACCCGAATTGAAGCCGAAAAAGAGATGGCCCCTTCGCGAGTTTATAACCGCGGAATAATAACCTGTGTTTCGGTTTTAACCGTTTGGTTTACCGCCCTTTTCACCTTTGTTATACTCGCCGTTACCCCCGAGGAGCTTCCCTATAAATGGCTCTGCTTTATCTATGCTTTGCCCGTAACCGCTATTGTTTGGTTGGTTCTTAACAGTGTTTGGTTTAATCGAAGGGTTAATTATTTTATTATATCGCTTTTGATGTGGACCGGGCTTTTAAGCATACATATGACCGCCCTATGCTTGGGTGTTAGTGCTTGGCAAATTTATCTTTTAGGTGTTCCCGGGCAGCTTATAATTCTTTTTTGGTCGAGAATCAAAAATCGAAAATTAAATAAATAAAAACGCCGCTCGCAGGCCTTCTGCGGGCGTTTTTTTAATGATTCTACCGTTGGTAGAATTTTCATATCCCATATTCTACCGTTTGGATTTTTAGGGTTTCTTGCTCTTTGTTTCGCGCGGTGATACCATTTAGACGAAAATTTTTAAAAGGAGCAACCGCCATGAAAAAAGAGATTCCCATTTTCTTTTCAATCGATGATTCTTATGCGCCCTATCTTGCAACGGCGCTTTATTCTGCAATAGAAAATTCTTCTGCCGCCAACCGCTACCGTGCAATCGTTTTATATGAAAACCTAAAAGAGGAAAATATATCCCGCATATCGGCGCTGGCAACCGATCATTTTAAAATCGATTTCTTCCCCATCCGTTCGGGGCTTGAGAGTATAACCGACCGTGGCGAGAACCGACTCCGTTGCGATTATTTTACCCTAACCATTTATTTCCGCCTGTTTATCCCCGAGCTTTTCCCGCAATACGATAAGGGCCTTTATATCGATAGCGATGTTGTTCTGTCGGCCGACCTTTGTGAGCTTTTTTCTACCGATATCGGCGAATGCTTTATTGGCGCGGCAACCGAAACCTCGGTTGGCGATATAAAAGAGCTTACCGATTATATGGAAAACGCGGTTGGAATAGCACATGAAAAATATATCAACTCGGGTGTTTTAATTATGAACCTTCGCGCCCTTCGCGCGGCTCGCCTTGGCGAGAGATTTTTATATCTGCTCGATAAATATCATTTTGATAGCGTAGCGCCCGACCAGGATTATCTTAATGCTATGTGCGAGGGCAGGATATATTATCTCGATGGACGTTGGAACGCAACCCCCAACGAAAACCGAACCCCCTATTCCAACCCCAAGCTTATCCATTATAATCTTTTTGCAAAGCCCTGGTGCTATAGCGGCATTCAATATGAGGATGAGTTTTGGCGCTATGCCGAAAAGAGCGGATATATTGATGAAATTCGCGCCCATAAAGCGGCCTATGGCGAGGATAAAAAGACGGCCGACCGCGAATGTGCCGCACTTATGGTAAAACGCGGACTTGAGATTATGCAAAATGAAATTACCTTTAAAAATATAAAGGCAAAGGGAGAGAAAATTCTTATATGATAATCGGCAAAAACCGAATGCAGGTTATAGAGAATATCAAGAACGCGGCCGAAAGCGGAGATTTTTATGCCAAGGTTGAAACCGATGATGCGGTGCTATCACCCGCCGAATCGCGCGAGATTGCGGCTCGATTTATGGGGCGCCATAATAAGCGCTCGTTTCGCTTTAAGGCCTTTTTCGCCCGCCGCGCCGCAAACGCTTTTACCGCCGCGCTCAACCGAAAAACCGAGATTGTTTTTGAATGTGAAAAGCCCGATTTCTCACACGGAGTTTTTATAACCAGCAACCATTTCGGCCCTATTGAAAACACCGCGGTTCGCCACCTTGTTAGAAAATGCGGGCAAAAGAAGCTAACCATTGTTACCCAGATAACCAACCTCTGCATGAAGGGGCCGCTCGGCTTTTTGATGAACTATGCCGATACGGTTCCGATTTTTGAGGACCCGCATTACCTAAACCGCGATTTTTTGCCGCTCATAGATTCGAGTCTTAAAAAGGGTATTCCCGTTTTGATTTATCCGGAGCAAGAAATGTGGTTTAATTATAAAAAGCCGCGCCCGCCCAAACGCGGAGTTTATTATTTTGCCGCCAAGCTCTCGGCGCCGATTGTTTCGCTCTTTGTTGAAATGAAGGAGCTGCCACAAAAGGATACCGATGAGTTTTATAAGGTTAAATATATAATTCATGTTTTAGGCGTTCTAACCCCCGACCCCCAAAAAACCGCAAAGGAAAACAGCCATATTATGTGTGAGCGCGATATGGAGCTAAAGAAGGCCGCCTATGAGCGTGCATACCAAAAGCCGCTCGACTATACCTTCTCTCCCGATGATATCGCCGGGCTTATAAAAAAATAAGGTTTACGCGATACTCTGCGGCCGTTGCCGAGTTGTTTCCTCTCTCTGATTCGGCATAGCCGTAAATATTAAAACCCCCGCTCTGAAAATTACAGAGCGGGGTTGTTTTTAGCAAAATCTCGGATAAAGTTCGATTTTATACAAACAGTTTTCCTTCAGTTCGGCGAGGAACGATAAAATATCGATATCATCTATATGAACGGTTTTTTGCTCGTTGTTTTCCTTTTCCCACCAATTTTTGCTCAACAAAACATATTTAATACCTCTAACCTTTTTAAGGCTTAAAAGAAGGTCGGCCGCAGCCGCGAGCTCGGCGCGATTTATATCCCCTGCGCCAATTGCATTTTCGCAATCGCAGTGGTCAACCGTTATTCGATAGCCGGCATCGCATTCGCGAACGGCATCGTTTACATCCTTTTCCCGACCGAGATTGAAATGATATTTGCTATTCTCGGTTGCCGCTTTATAATCCTCGCTATTAATGCCCTCGTTTAGAGCGCCATAAAGGAAATAGCACATATTGTCCCCTCCTTTTTAATTATATACTTGTATTATTAGCCTCCCTTGCCCTAAAGGGAGGCTCATGCCCACACAAATCAAGCATTCCATTAATATTAGTATAGCATTTTTAAAAATATTTTCAATACACGCATCAAAACGTTGTTATCTCAACAGCATACTCACAACATAGCCTTTTTAATGACAATTACAGTATAGAATAATTTTTGCTTTCTGCATTAATTTTTAAAAAAGGGTTGACAAAGTTTTTTCCTTGTGTTATATTAATTCTTGCTGTTGATGCTGGTGTAGCTCAGTTGGTAGAGCAGCTGATTTGTAATCAGCAGGTCGGGGGTTCGAGTCCGTCCACCAGCTCCATTTTTTGGAACTGGTTACAGCCAAATTTAATATGGGAGAGTTCCCGAGTGGCCAAAGGGGACAGACTGTAAATCTGCTGCTTTCAGCTTCGGTGGTTCGAATCCACCCTCTCCCACCA
>SVPK01000059.1 GCA_015065875.1 Oscillospiraceae bacterium | reverse complement strand
TCGACTGCGGCGGCAGCGGTTTTCACCTCTTCTGCTAACTGCTGCGATATCTGCGACGCGGTAACTGCCAGCTCTGCCGAGGCGGCGGCATCGGCCGATTCGCTCGATACGCGCTCAACCAACTGATTATAGATATCCTCGGTTGGAACGGGTGGCGATACGCCCTCTAACAGGCCGGAAGGAATAACCTCAATTCTTATCTTATCGGCGGTTATAAGGTCGCCGCCAAAGACCGAAACATAAAAAGCATCTGCCTTTATAACCTCGGCCGGAATGCGGCACATATCATCAATTATTAAAACGTTATAAACCTCATCACCTTTTGAAAAAACTGCAGTTTTTTCGGCATTTTCCCAGCTTTCATCAAAGCTAAAATGAGCCAAAAGATAATTTCGGCTATCGGCAACAACCGAGATATCGGCGGTTAAAATTCTCTGGTTATTGACCGTAAATTTAAGTATTCTTTGTTTCATTTTTCCTCCTTTTTGAGCGGTTTAAAATAATAAAAGCGACAGTAAAACTGCCGCTACTTTTAACCCTAGAGGAAAATATATTTTTGTCAATACGAAACAAATATGCAACAAAAAAGCAACCCCCGCAGAAAGGGAGTTGCGGTTAGGGATAAAACGCCTAAAAAAGCAAATTTTTGCGGTCTAATGTGATAAAACCCCGTGATACGCGTCAGCGTTACCACGGGGTTTTGCCTTTTATTACACTAAAAATTTATCTTTTTTAGGTGCGTGCAGTTTTGTAACCTAAAATTTTGCTTTATAGCGAAGCCTTTGCCACGAAGTAATACTTTGTGTCTTACAAGGGGGAAAGGCAAAGCATTAAGGCAAAATTTGGTTCCAAAACCGATTTCGTCCCTAATCGCAACTCCCTAAGCCTGCGGGGGTTTAATTATTTCTTACTTACGACGGTTTTTGAAGCCTTTGCGGTCGCCGCGGGGCTTGCGCTCTGCCTCTTCATCAAGGTCGTTTTCGGGGGTCATGCCCATCTTTTCGATGAGGGCATCTCTGCGGGAGAGGTTAAGTCTTCCCTGGTCGTCGATCTCGGTTACCTTAACAATAACCTCATCGCCAACGTTTACAACATCCTCAACCTTCTCAACGCGCTTAACATCGAGCTTGCTGATATGAACAAGGCCTTCCTTACCGGGAGCAATCTCAACGAATGCGCCAAAGGTCATAAGGCGGGTTACCTTGCCCTTGTAGAATGCGCCGATTTCGGGGTCGTTTGCGATGGTTTCGATTATAGCAATAGCCTGCTTTGCCTTCTCAATATCAAGACCGGCAACATAAACCTGACCGTCTTCCTCGATATTGATGGTGCAATCGCACTGCTCCTGAATCGACTGAATAACCTTACCCTGCTTGCCGATAACATCGCCAATCTTTGCGGGGTCGATTTTGGTTGTAAGCATCTTGGGAGCATAGGGAGAAAGCTCTGCGCGGGGCTCGCCGATAACGGGGAGCATAACCTCATCGAGGATATACTTACGAGCCTTATTGGTCTTCTCAAATGCTTCCTTGATGATTTCGGGGGTAAGACCATGAACCTTTAAGTCCATCTGGATAGCGGTTATACCCTTATGGGTTCCTGCTACCTTAAAGTCCATATCGCCATAGAAATCCTCAAGACCCTGGATATCAACCATGGTCATAAAGTCGCCGTAAACGCCTTCATCACCGGTGATAAGTCCGCAGGAGATACCTGCAACGGGAGCCTTAATCGGAACACCGGCTGCCATAAGTGCAAGAGTAGAGCCGCAGATAGAAGCCTGCGAGGTTGAACCGTTGGAAGAGAGAACCTCACTAACAACACGGATAGCATAGGGGAACTCATCAACCGAGGGGATAACCGGCAGAAGTGCGCGCTCGGCAAGAGCACCATGGCCGATTTCGCGACGTCCGGGGCCGCGGCTGGGCTTGGTTTCGCCTACAGAATAAGACGGGAAATTATAATGATGGATATAACGCTTCTCAACCTGCTCATCAAGGCCATCGAGCTTTTGAGCCTCGCTAACGGGAGCCAGGGTGGTTACCGAGAGAACCTGGGTTTGTCCACGAGTGAACATACCGGTTCCGTGAGTTCTCGGGAGAAGGTCAACCTGTGCATTCAAGGGGCGAATCTCATCGATTCCGCGACCATCAACGCGCTTATGCTCCTTCTTGAGCCAATCGCGAACAACATGCTTCTGGATAAGATAAAGAATCTCATCAAGCTTTGCTTCCTCGCCCTCGAAGCGCTCGTCAAACTTCTCATGAATTGCAGCAGCAATAGGAGCGAGAGCGGCATCGCGAACAAGCTTATCATCGGTATCAAGAGCCTTCTTAACATCCTCGATGCAGAAAGCCTCAATCTCTTCCATGATAGCGGGGTCGGGATTGCTGGATTCGAATTCGAACTTCGGCTTGCCGATTTCGGCAACGATGCCGTTTATAAACTTAACAATCTCGCGGTTAACCTCATGACCCTTCATAATGGCCTCAAACATAAGGTCATCCGGGATTTCATTACCGCCTGCCTCAATCATGGCAACGAGGTCGGCAGTTGAGGAAACGGTAAGGTCGAGCTCGCTTACTGCGCGCTGCTCAAGGGTCGGGTTGATAACGATTTCGCCATCAACAATACCAACCTTAACACTCGAGATAGGACCATCCCACGGAACATCAGAGATAGCAATAGCGGCACTTACACCGATAGCGGCAGCAACCTCAGGGCTGCAATCGGGGTCAACCGACATAACGGTTGCAACAACGCCGCAGTCATTACGCATATCCTTGGGGAAAAGGGGACGGATAGGACGGTCGATACAACGACCGGCAAGAGTTGCCTTTTCGCTTGCTCTGCCCTCGCGACGAAGGAAGGAGCCCGGGAAACGGCCTACTGAATACATCTTCTCCTCATAGTCAACAGAAAGGGGGAAGAAATCAACGCCCTCACGGGGCTTGCGGGAAGCGGTTACGGTACAGAGAACCGAAGTATCGCCATAGGTTGCCATAACGGCAGCGTTTGCAAGCTGAGCCATCATACCGGTCTCAAGCTTTAGGGGGCGACCCGCCAGGGTTGTTTCATAAACCTTATAGTTTTCAAACATTTTTTAAAACCTCCTTTAATTTTGAGGTCCGCAGTTTTAGCAATAAATCCATATGCCAAAACCATTTAGCACATCGATTTACCGCTAAACCCTGCCGGACCATTAACAATACAATATGAAGCAGACCGAGTTTTCGGCCTGCTTCAGGGGAATTACTTACGAATTCCGAGTTTCTTGATGATTGCACGGTATCTCTCGATATCGTTCTTAGCAACGTATGCGAGAAGGTTACGTCTGTGACCTACCATCTTGAGAAGACCGCGACGAGAGTGATGGTCGTTCTTGTGAACCTTTAAGTGCTCATTGAGCTCGTTGATGCGGGTAGTTAAAACCGCAATCTGAACCTCGGGAGAACCGGTATCGCCCTCATGGGTAGCGTTAGCTGCAATAATCTGCTGCTTCTCTGCCTTTGTCATCTTTTCTTCACCTCATTTTAAATATTTGCCGCAAACCAAGCAGGGGGAAGGTGAGTTCCGCTTTGCGGCATACTCCCCGAGCATAGTAAACGGTAGCTTTAGTATTATATCACGCAGTTTTCAATTTGTAAAGCACTATTTTTAGAATTTTTACGCATACTATTTGGGGTGATTTTTTTGAAAAAAATTATAGCTTCCTTTTTCGGGGTTTTAATCGGGCTGATAAACGGAACCGTTGGCGCAGGAGGCGGGCTTGTTGCCGTTCCGCTGATAAAAAGCTTTGATACTCCCCTAAAGCAATCTCATTCAACCGCGGTTGCTCTGCTTTTGCCGATAAGTGCGGTAAGCGCTTTTTTCTATCTTCGGGCGGGTAATGTTTCTTTTTCGGATGCCTCCCCCTTTATTATTCCCTCTGTTTTGGGCGCTCTGCTTGGAACCTATCTGCTCCATAAAATACCAACTAAAGCGCTTAAAAAGATTTTCTCGTTTTTTATGATTTATGCGGGGGTGCGACTTTTTCTTAAATGAATATTTTGAGTATTTTAATAGGACTTCTGGCGGGCAGCACCGCCGCAATGGGACTCGGCGGAGGAACCGTTCTGCTTATTTATCTTTCACTATTTACTTCCCTGCCGCAGTTAACCGCACAGGGAATTAACCTTATAGTTTTTGTTCCGACGGCGGCGGTTGCGGTTATTATCTATTCGATAAAAAAGCAGATTCGTTGGCGCCTTTGGCTTTTTATGGCACCTCTCGGCATCATAGGCTCGATTGCGGGCTCTTATATTTTGCCGCTAATCCCTATCTTTTGGCTACGCAAGATTTTGGGCGGAGTTTTGGTTATAATGGGACTGTCGCGACTTTTTTCACGCAGCACTTGCAAAGAATAATATCACGTGTTATACTATAAAAAAGAATATTTGTTCGATAGTTGGAGTGATGTTATGCAGGATGCACCGCTTACCCAAAAACAGATAGATGTTTATAATTTTTTGGTTCGTGAATTATCGGGAGGTCTACCCCCAACGGTTCGCGAAATTTGCCGCGCAACAGGAATCAAATCAACCTCCTCGGTTCATGCTATTTTAGAAACTCTTGAGGAATACGGATATATAACCCGCGATAAGCATAATTCCCGCGCAATTCGCATAACTGCCGCATCGGATTCATCGCTTGTTCCCGTTGTTGGAAGGATAACTGCGGGTCAGCCGATTTTGGCGGTTGAGGAGATTGAGGATTATATCCCCTATCCCAGCAAGGATTCGGAGGGGCTTTTCGCTCTGCGTGTTGTTGGACTTAGTATGCGCGATGCGGGAATACTCGATGGCGATATCATAATCGCCGATAAAACCGTTGCCTGGCGAAGCGGCGATATCGTTGTTGCGATGGATGGCGACGAGGCAACCGTTAAGCGCCTGCTTCTAAAAGACGGCAAGGTTATCCTGATGCCCGAAAACCCCGATTACTCCCCCATCTACCCCGAAAACCCGAGCATCCTCGGCAAGGTAGTTGGCAATTTTAGAAAGTATTAAGGTGGGAGCTATGAAAAAGGTTATCGAATTATTTACAGATGGAGCTTGCAGCGGCAACCCCGGTCCCGGTGGCTGGGGTGCTGTTTTGCGTTTCGGTGATAAAGAAAAGGAGCTTTCGGGCGGTGAGGCCGAAACCACCAATAATCGAATGGAGCTCATTGCCGTTATCTCGGGATTAGAGGCTCTTAAGGAGCCCTGCAAGGTTATGCTCTGCACCGATTCAAAATATGTTGCCGACGGAGTTATGAAGGGCTGGGCCAAATCCTGGAGAGCAAAGGGTTGGCGAAAGGCCGATGGTAAGCCCGCTCTGAACCCCGACCTTTGGGAAAAACTACTCAACCTTTTAGAGGTTCACGAGGTTGAAATAACCTGGATTAAGGGCCATAACGGACACCCCGAAAACGAACGTTGCGATGCGCTTGCGGTTCTCGAGACAAAAAAATTCAAAAATTAGGTAAATAACTGTTGAAAAGTGGACTAAAATAGTATACAATATACCCTGCTAATTTTATATACTTAATAAGGAACGATATATTAGGATGAAAAGATTCGTTTATGCCGATAACTCGGCAACAACAAAATTAAGCGAACGCGCACTCGGTGCGATGATGCCATATCTAACCGATAACTTCGGCAACGCAAGCAGTCTTTATTCTTTGGGCGAAAAATCCCGCGCCGCAGTTAATGAGGCCCGCGAGAAAATCGCCGCAGTGCTTGGCGCCTCTCCCCGCGAGATTTATTTTACAAGCGGCGGAAGCGAGGCCGATAACTGGGCAATTAAGGGTGCCGCCGAGGCGGGCAAGCGCAAGGGCAAAAAGCATATTATAACCTCAGTTTTCGAGCATCATGCTGTGCTTCATACCCTTTCGGCTCTCGAAAAACAGGGCTATGAAATTACCTATCTCCCCGTTTATGAAAACGGAATCGTTAAGGTTTCGGACCTTGAGGCGGCTATCCGCGAGGATACTTGTCTTGTTACAATAATGTTTGCCAATAACGAAATCGGAACAGTTCAGCCGATTGCCGAGTTGGGCGCGGTTTGTCGCAAGAAGGGTATTCCCTTCCATACCGATGCGGTTCAGGCGGTTGGAAATGTTAAAATCGATGTAAAAGAAATGAATATCGATATGCTTTCGCTCTCGGCTCATAAATTCCATGGCCCCAAGGGTGTTGGCGCGCTCTATATCCGCAGAGGAACGGTTGTTACAACCCTTATAAACGGTGGAGCGCAGGAGTTCGGCCGCCGCGCGGGAACCGAAAATACCGCAGGTGTTGTTGGAATGGCAGAGGCTTTATGCGAAGCCGCCGAAACTATGGACGAGCGCAACGCGCGCAACCGTGAAATTTGCGATTATATTATAAACGAAGCGCTTAAAATCGAGCGCTCGCGCCTGAACGGCGACCGAGAGAAGCGCCTTTCGGGTAATATAAATATGTGTTTTGAGGGAATCGAAGGCGAATCGCTCCTTCTGCTGCTTGATTTTAACGGCATTAGCGCCTCAAGCGGCTCGGCCTGCACCTCGGGCTCGCTCGACCCGAGCCATGTTTTACTATCACTCGGCCTGCCGCACGAAATTGCTCACGGCTCCCTTCGCCTAACATTTGGCGACGGCAATACAATGGAGGATGCCGAATATATAATGAAGGTGCTGCCCGAGATAGTTGGAAAGCTCCGCGCAATGTCGCCCCTTTGGGACTCAATAAAGGAGAACGAAAAATAATGTATACAGAACAAGTTATGGAGCATTTTTATAACCCGCATAATATGGGTGAAATCGAAAACGCCGACGGAATCGGCGAGGTTGGCAACCCCAAATGCGGCGATATAATGAAAATGTATATCAAGGTTGAGGATGGAGTTATAACCGATGTTAAGTTTAAAACCTTCGGTTGCGGCTCCGCAATTGCAACCAGCTCTATCGCAACCGATATGGTTAAGGGCCATACCATTGAGGAAGCTCTAACCCTTTCTAACAAGGCAGTTGTTGAGGCGCTCGGCGGTCTGCCCGCTCATAAAATTCATTGCTCGGTTTTGGCCGAGCAGGCAATTAAGGCGGCCGTTTCGGATTACTACCGTCGCAAGGGCATCGACCCAACCCCCATCGTTGGCGAGATTCACGAATGCGAGGGCGGTTCCTGCGCTAACTGCCACTAATTGAATATCGTCAGTTCGAAACCATCCTGACGTTAAATAAAACTACGGAGTTGATTTAAATATGAAAACCAAAGGCCTTGTTATGGGTGCGCTTATAGCGGCGCTCTATGCAATACTCACCTATGTTTCCGCGGCTTTCGGCTTGGCATATGGCGCGGTTCAGTTTCGCATTAGCGAGGTTTTAACCGTTTTGCCCATCTTTTCGCCCTCGGCCGTCTATGGGCTAACGGTTGGTTGCATCATTTCAAATATCGGCAGCAGCCTTGGCCCTGTTGATATGCTTTTTGGAACCGCGGCAACCCTTTTGGCGGCAGTTCTTATGAGACTGCTTCGCAACCGTTTGCCGATATATTTGCTCCTTTTGTTCCCTGCGCTTTGCAACGCGCTTATAATAGGAGCAGAACTCTCGATTTTTGCGGGCGATATCGGTTTTCTCTATGCGGCGGCAACAGTAGGCCTCGGCGAACTGGTTGTTACCTATGTTGGCGGCCTGCCGTTATGCGCTTTTCTTAAAAGAAACGGTATATTTAAAAAAGAAAAAAATAATACTTGATTTTTACTGCCGTGATATGTATAATATTACGGTAGCAGTTTGGAGAGATGGCTGAGCTGGTCTAAGGCGCACGACTGGAAATCGTGTAAGTGCTAATACCACTTCGGGGGTTCGAATCCCCCTCTCTCCGCCAAAATAAAAACCACCCTTTAGGGTGGTTTTTTGTTTTGTTGTTTTGAGAGAGGGAGGATTCGAACAAGGAGGGAGAAAGCCGAAGGCTTTCGGAAGAAAACAGTCCGGGGGACTGTTTTTGCCGACGTGGGCAACGAGCAAAGCGAGGCGATAGGCGCGTTGCGCCGGAAAAATCCCCCTCTCTCCGCCAAAGAATAACCGTCATTCTGATACAATGGAATGACGGTTATTTTATACCCAAAATCGGTTTTTAAAGAACTTTTCGGGTGAGAAAATTTGCAAATTTACGGATCAATCCAATTTCAAATCGTTAAAATACAGGTAATCGTTAAATTATAACCATAATCGTTGATTTAGTGGGGTAATCGTTGAATTATAGCCGAAAATCGTTAATTTATTGAAAATAAACTTTTTCCATGCTATAGTTATTTAAAAGACAAGTGAACGGAGGTAAGTATATGAAAAAAGTATTATGTTTAATCGTCGTAACACTTATACTTTTGTGCGGTTGTTCTCCTACAAAAGAAGATACATTTACAAAAAACAAGAATGGGAACATAGTCAGTAATTCGGGAGTTGAGTACACCCACTTGGCAAACGAAGGAATCCTTTACTATTTGGGTGACTTGGATTTTATCGGCAGCATACAAGGAGAAGAAAAAACATCTCAACACTTGGGTCTTTCGTA
>SVPK01000058.1 GCA_015065875.1 Oscillospiraceae bacterium | reverse complement strand
GCAACCGTTCTTATTTTGGCGATAGGCATCGTCTTGATATTTGTTGGTGGCTTATCAAGAAAGTTGGCAATTATCGGTGTTGTAACGGTTGGAGTTATCGTGATAGTCGGATATTTTGCTTTATCAAAATATTTAGGCTATGCATCTAACCGAATGACCGCGTGGCTTGACCCCTGGTCTGACCCTTCAAATGCAGGATATCAAACGATTCAGTCATTGTTGGCGATTGGCTCGGGTGGTCCTTTCGGAAGGGGACTCGGCCAATCAAGACTGAAGCAATTATGGCTTCCCGAACCGCATAACGATTTTATTTTCTCGGTTGTTTGCGAGGAGCTTGGTCTTATAGGCGCTATGGTTATAATAATAATCTTTTGTGCGCTTATTTGGCGCGGTTTTATCGTTGCAATGCGAGCAAAAGATAAGTTCGGTTCGCTTTTGGCACTCGGTCTTACTTTCCAGGTGGGCTTGCAGGTTGCCCTTAATATTTTGGTTGTAACCAATACAATACCCAATACAGGCATTAGCCTTCCGTTCTTTAGCTATGGCGGAACGGCATTAATTATTTTGCTTGCCGAGATGGGAATTGTTATCTCGGTTTCAAGGTCGAGTTCTATAGAAAAAACATAAGCCATTGTTTGAAAGGTGAGTTATATGCATATTCTTTTTGCGGGCGGCGGAACGGCAGGTCATATTAATCCTGCATTGGCCGTTGCGGGGTATATAAAAGAGAAACATCCTGATGCAAAAATCAGTTATATAGGAACCGAGAAGGGATTAGAAGCGCGTCTTGTTCGCGAGGCCGGCTATGATTTTTATGCAATAAATGTTGCAGGTTTTCAGCGCAGTTTTTCTCCTTCGGCAATAAAGAAGAATATTTCGGCGGCAGTTAAAATGTTCACCTCATCCTCGGCCGCCAAAAAAATCTTAAAAAAGTTAGAACCCGACGTTGTTGTAGGAACGGGCGGATATGTAAGCGGTCCTGTTTTGCGTTCGGCGGCTAAACTTAAAATTAAAACCTGCATACATGAGCAGAATGCCTTCCCGGGGGTTACCAATAAGGCGCTTGCCTCTATGATTGACGAGGTAATGATAGCTTTCCCTGAAGCCGAAAAGCATTTAAAAAGCAATAAAAAGCCTGTTATCACGGGTAATCCTGTTCGTATGAGTGTTTTAACGGCAAACCGCGAAGTTGCACGCGAAAAACTCGGTATTGGTAATATTCCAATGATTCTTTCCTTTGGCGGTAGCTTGGGTGCAAAGCCTATAAACGATGCCGTTATTGATTTAATTAAAAGCAATTCCGAAAGCGGAAAATTTTTCCATATGCACGCAACCGGTAAGTATGGCCATGATGATATGTTGTCGAAGCTTTCGGATGCGGGTGTTGAACTTGAGAAGCATCCTAATATTTGCGTTCGAGAATATATTAATGATATGGATGTTTGTCTTGCCGCGGCCGATTTGGTCATTTGCCGCGCAGGTGCCATAACCTTAAGCGAAATACAAAACTGCGGCAAAGCTTCGATACTTATTCCTTCGCCCTATGTTGCTGAAAATCATCAGTTCCATAATGCGATGACCCTAAAGAATATAGGTGCGGCAGAGATAATAGAGGAAAAGGATTTGAGCGGCGAAAAGCTTATTTCAACCGTTATGGAAATGGTAGGCTCCGATTCCTTAAAGGAAATGGGAGAAAAGGCCAAAAAGTCGGCAATTTCCGACTCAAATGAGAGAATTTACAACGTAATTATGCGTTTATACCAGTAGCATAAACAAAGCCCTCTTCATAGTATGAACTATGAGTTTAACCGCTTGTGCGAGAGGGTGAGTTATATGTCAAAACTGTATATCAACGGAGGAAAAAGGCTATTCGGAGAACTTACCGTTCATGGCGCTAAAAACAGTGTTTTGCCGATTCTTGCGGCAACGATATTATGCGGCGATGAATGTGTTATACATAACTGTCCGTATTTATCCGATGTTGATTCTTCGATAAAAATATTGGAGCATCTAGGCTGCCGCTGTCATCGCGAAGGGCATACCCTTATTGTTGATACTTCAAACATTACTCGTTGCGATATACCCGATGAGCTTATGCAGGAAATGCGTTCGTCAATCGTATGGTTAGGGGCAATCGCAGGTCGGCTGGGGAAAGCGAGATTGAGCAGTCCCGGCGGATGTGAATTAGGGCCTCGCCCAATCGATATTCATCTCGCCGCGCTTCGTGAACTGGGGCTTCGCATAGATGAAGACCATGGATATATCGATTGTCGTGTTATAAAGCGATTGAGGGGCAATTCATTACATTTGACCTTTCCGAGTGTTGGTGCAACCGAAAACATTATGTTGGCCGCAGTATTCGCACAGGGAAAAACGGTTATACATAATGCCGCCAAGGAACCCGAGATTATCGACCTTCAGAATTTTTTAAACCGTGCAGGGGCGCGGGTTTCGGGGGCGGGAAGCGATACTGTTGTTATTGAAGGTGTTGCATCGCTTCATGGCGCAGAGCATAGCGTAATATCCGATAGAATTGTAACTGCAACATATATGGCGGCCGCCGCCGTAACGGGCGGAGAGGTTGTTTTAAAGAAAACTGTGCCTGGGCATCTGTTATCGGTAATATCCGTCTTTAGAGAGATGGGATGTATGGTTGAAACCTCGGGAAATGATATTAAACTAATATCGCCAAGCGAACTTTGCCGATTTATTAATGTTCAAACCCTGGTTTATCCCGGATTTCCTACCGATGCGGGACCGCTTGTAGTTGCGGCGGCCTCGGTAGCTAACGGAACCTCAATGTTTGTTGAAAACATTTTTGAGAGCAGATATAAATATATCGGCGAACTACGTCGACTCGGCGCAAAGATTAAAACTGCCAATCGCGTTGCGGTTATAGATGGTGTATCGGAACTTTCGGGCGCCAAGGTTAAATCAACCGACCTTCGCGGCGGAGCGGCTTTAGTTATTGCGGGCTTGGCCGCAAACGGCAGAACAGAGATTGATAGGGTTTCGCATATAGACCGAGGTTATGAAGATATTGAGGAAAATTTGCGCTGCTTGGGCGCTGATATAAAAAGGAAATGATAAAATGGCCGAAAAAAGGGATACTGCAATTCGCAAAACTGTAAAAAAACGTAATAAGCGCAGGAAAAGGCGGTTAGCTTGGTTTTTTGCCGCCTTTATGGTTATTGCCTTTGTTGTTCTTATAGTTCTTTCGGCAACCGTTCTTTTCCCGGTAAAAAACGTTATTGTTGAAGGCGAATGCGGTTATTCTAAGGAAGAAATTGTTATTGCAAGCGGAATAACCGATGATAACATCATTATGCTATCGGGGGATAAGGTTGCTTCTAGAATTTCAAAAGCGCTTCCTCATTGCGGTGAAATAACCGTTAAGAAAAAATTTCCCGATACCGTTAAGATAATAGTTAAAGCCGCCGTTCCCAAATATTATTTTGTTTTAGATGATGTATTTTATGTAGCTGACCAAAATTATAAAGTTCTCGAAAAAGCTGTTGAGGCACCCGAAAAATGCATTTTGCTTAAGTATGCATCGGCTACGGCTGTTTCTCCAGGTGAGCATATCGAGTTCAGTGGGGAGGATATAGACGATATCAATAATCTGTTTTCGTTATGCGAGAGCAGAGAGCTAAATATTACGGCGATTGATGTAAGCGAAAAGATGGAGCTTAAAATCATTATTGATAACCGCTTGCTTGTTTTGCTCGGCAGTGAACTTGATTTAGATAAAAAACTTAACCATCTGGCAGCAACGCTACCCAAGATGGAAGCAAATGCGCAGGGAACAATTGACCTGCGTAGTTGGACAAGTACTAATTTGAAAGCAACGTTTAGGGATGAAAAAATCAATATTTTGGGTTTTGAATCTCAAAAAACACAAAAAATAGTTGAAAATAGTTAAATTTTTTGAAAATAGGCATTGAAATTTATTATATAATGTGTTATTATCATTTTGTGTAATTGTGTGGTACAAGCATATTTTCAAAGTTTATATAAAACATATCGGAAAGGTTGAAGAAAATGTCACTTGAAGTTTCAAACGAACTCAGCAATGTAGTAAAAATTAAGGTTGTAGGTGTTGGCGGCGGCGGCGGAAACGCAATCAATCGCATGGTTGATGCAGGCGTTCGCGGCGTTGAATTTGTTGCCATCAATACTGATAAGGCAGCTTTATATCTTTCTAAGGCTAATCAGAAGATTCAGATTGGCGAAAAGTCGGCAGGAGGAATGGGCGCAGGTGCTAATCCCGAGCGCGGCAGAAATTCCGCAGAGGAATCTAAAGATGAAATCACAGCAGCTATTCGCGATGCTGATATGATTTTTATAACCGCAGGTATGGGCGGCGGAACCGGAACCGGTGCTGCTCCCGTTGTTGCAGCTATTGCACGTGAGCTTGGCATTCTTACCGTTGGTATCGTTACCAAGCCCTTCGCTTTCGAAGGAAAGAAGAGAATGGAACAGGCTGAAGCAGGCATCGCCGCTCTCCGTGAGCAGGTTGATAGCTTGGTTGTTATCCCCAATGAGCGTCTTAAGTTTGTTTCTGAACAGAAGATTACCTTTAAGAATGCTTTCGAAATTGCCGATGATGTTCTCCGTCAGGGTGTTCAGAGCATTTCCGAGCTTATCAATGTTACCGCTCTTGTTAACCTCGACTTCGCCGATGTTACTACCATCATGAAGGATGCAGGCTATGCTCATATGGGTGTTGGTATTGCAGAGGGCCGCGATAAGGCAGAGCAGGCAGCAAAAATGGCTATCAATAGCCCGCTTATCGAAACCTCTATGGATAACGCACAGGGTGTTATCATCAGCATTACAGGTTCTGCAGATATCGGCCTCGAAGAGGTTGAGCAGGCTTCTACCATTATTGCAGAGATGGCAAACCCCGAAGCAACCATCATTTGGGGTGCTCAGCTTGATGATACCATCGAGGATACCATCCGTGTTACCGTTGTTGCTACCGGCCTTGGCGATAGCAAGAAGAACAAGAATGACCTTTCCAGCCAGTTTGGCGATTTAGTTTCCAACGAGGAAAGCGAAGAGGATTATACCACTATTCTCGGTGTATTCAATAAGTAATTAATTCTACATAGAAAAAGAGCCTATCCATTTGGATAGGCTCTTTTCTTATGGATGGGCTGATTAGCAGCAGCAGTCGTTATTACCGCAGCCACCGTTACCGCCGCAACCGCCGCAGCAGATGAGGATGAGCACGAGAATGATTATCCAAGTGCAGCCGTTTCCGCCAAAATTGGAATTACACATTTGACAGACCTCCCTTCAGTCTTTCAATAACATACTATGCCACCGCATATTTTTTGTTACAAAAAGGGGAGGTCTAAAAATTTTTAAAAAAGTGTTTGACTTTTCCTGACCTTGTGTTATAATATACTCAAAGTCAGGAAAGGTCAAAGTGATTATGAGATTAAGTGATTTAATAGCTAAACAGATTTTGGATATTCTAAACGAGTCTGAAGAAGGTATCGCAGAAATTCAGCGTAATGAGCTTGCGAGCTCCTTAGGTTGCGTTCCAAGTCAGATAAATTATGTTTTATCATCGCGTTTTACCCCCGAAAACGGCTATATAATTGAGAGTCGTCGTGGAGGTGGCGGATATATTAAAATTACTCGCGTTAGGGTAAACAGAGCCTCGGCAATTATGCATATAATTAATTCTATCGGTGGAGAACTGGATTCGCTATCGGCTAGAATTTTGATTGAAAATTGCCTTCAAAGCGAGGTTATTGATGCAAAATCGGCAACACTTATTTTATCGGCAACCTCAGATAATACTTTGAGTTGTGTCCCGATAATATATAGAGATACCGTTCGCGCATCACTTATTAAGCAGATGTTTTTGTCGTTAATTTAAAAGGGTAAGGTGAACATATATGCTTTGTGAAAGATGTCATAAAAATACTGCAACAACCCATATAAGAACTGTGATTAACGGGGTTGTAACCGAGAAAAATCTTTGCGGCTATTGCGCCGCCTTGAGCGGATACTCTAAATTTACCAATAATAGCTTTGCCTCGATGTTGGCTTCAATGTTTGGCGATGAATTAGCAACAGGAAATATACGAGAAGCGAGATGCGAATGTTGCGGAACAGCCTTTTCGGATATCGCTGAAACAGGAAAAATGGGTTGCTCTGAATGCTATTCAACCTTTAAAAATCGCTTGTCACCATATATTCGCCGTGTGCACGGAACAACCGAGCATACCGGAAAGCGCCCCACAGGAACGAGTGGCGGGCTTGTTGCAGTATCGGAGCAATCAATAAAGGATAAATTGCGCGGCGAGTTATTAGAGGCGGTTAAGGCTGAAGAGTTTGAAAAGGCCGCAGAACTGCGCGATAAAATCAGAAAAATTGAGGAGGGGGATGCCAAATGAGTCAATGGTATAAAGAAATAGGCAACGAAGGCGATATAGTTGTCAGCACCCGCATACGAATCGCCCGCAATATTAAAAATACTCCCTTTCCTGCAAGAATTAATCGCGAGCAATTAAAGTTGATAAACGAGATGGTTAAGGATGCTGTTTCGGATATTAATGATGAGAAAATCGGCAAATTAAATGTAATTGATATGAATAATGTTTCCGATGAGGAAGCCTGCGCTATGGTCGAACGCCATATAATCAGTCCCGATTTTGCCGCTAATCGAAGGGATAAAATTTTGGTTTTGTCGGCTGATGAGGGAATTAGTATTATGGTGTGCGAGGAGGACCATATAAGAATTCAGGTTATTAAGTCGGGCTTGGCTCTCACGGAAGCATATGAGGTCGCCGATGCAATCGATAATTTGCTATCTGAAAAGGTTTCATTTGCTTTTGATGAGCAATTCGGCTATTTAACCCAATGTCCGACAAATCTCGGCACCGGTTTACGAGCATCGCTTATGCTGCATTTGCCTATAATAGAGGGTAACGGAACCTTGGCATCGATAGCTGAATCTGCTTCGAAATTCGGGCTAACCGTTAGAGGAATATATGGCGAAGGAACCAAATCCGCCGCTTCTCTTTATCAGCTTTCCAATCAGATAACGTTGGGTATATCTGAAAAATCTGCTATTGATAATCTAAAGTCAATCGCTATGCAGATAATTTCAAAGGAGCGCGAGGATAGAGCGCTTATAAACAAAATTTCGCTTGAGGATACCGTTATGCGTGCATACGGAACACTTAAATTTCAACGTATTTTATCGAGCGAGGAATTTATGAAGCATATATCAAAAATTAAGCTTGGTTGCTCATTGGGAATCATAGATGTTGATGCCGCAATGCCCGTAAGATTGCTTGTTGAATGTCAACCGTATATGCTTCAAAAGGAGTTCGGCATTATGACCCCTGATGACCGTGATATTTGCCGAGCTAAAAAGGTTAGAGAACAATTGGAGTGAAAAACATGAAATATAATTTTAACGGTTTTACGGAAAAAGCCAATTCCGCACTCAACTTGGCTATAAAAGGGGCCCAACTGCTTGGTCATACCTATATCGGCAGTGAACACATTTTATTGGGTCTTTTAAGGGTTGGTGGCGGAACTGCCGCAGATATTCTCGGTAGCAAGGGTATAAGCGAGGATAAGGTTGAAGCTCTTCTTAAGCAAGAAATAGGCGAAGGAAATCCCGTTAACCTAACCCCCGAATACTTTACCCCAAAAGCCAAGCGCGTTATTGAAACGGCGGTTGGAGTTGCCAAGGGGAATGGTAAGGGCTTTGTGGGAACTGAGCATATTTTACTTGGAATTTTAAGCGAGGGAGATAATTTCGCAGTTCGCTTTTTAGGTGAACTCGGTGTTGATGTTGCCTTGTTAACCGATGAGGTTATGAAGGCGGTTGGCATTAAGGATGAAGAGTCCGGAAGCGCATCTTCGGGCGAAAAGAAGGGAAACAAAAAGACCCCAACCCTCGATAAATTCGGCAGAGATTTAACCGCCGAAGCAAAAAACGGAAAGCTGGACCCCGTTATAGGCAGAACCGAGGAAATTGACCGAGTTATACAAATTCTTTGCCGCCGCACCAAAAATAATCCCTGCCTTATAGGCGAACCCGGTGTTGGTAAAACGGCAATTGCCGAAGGATTGGCGCTTAAAATAGTTAATAAAGAGGCTCCCGACGTTCTAAACGGAAAGAGAATAATCTCACTCGATTTAACAGGAATGGTCGCAGGAACAAAATATCGCGGCGATTTTGAGGAAAGAATTAAATCGGTTATTAATGAAGCAACCCAAAACAGCGATATCATATTGTTTATCGATGAGGTTCATACAATTATCGGTGCGGGCTCATCCGAAGGGTCAACCGATGCCGCCAATATTCTTAAGCCGTCTCTGGCTCGCGGAGATTTGCAGGTTATTGGTGCAACCACTATATCCGAATATAGAAAAAATATCGAAAAGGATGCCGCACTTGAACGTCGTTTCCAGCCCGTAATGGTTGCAGAGCCGAGCGAATCGGATTCGATTTTGATTCTTAAGGGACTTCGCGATAAATATGAAGCACACCATGGCATTAAAATTACCGATGAAGCGATTGAGCAGGCGGTTAAGCTTTCCTCTCGCTATATTGCCGACCGATTTTTACCCGATAAGGCAATTGACCTTATCGACGAGGCCGCATCAAGGGTTCGATTGAGGGTTTTTGTTGAACCCGGTGAAATCAAAGAGCTTGAGGCCCGTTGTGCAGAGCTTGAATCGGAGAAGGTTTCGGCCGTTAATTCGCAGGATTTTGAAAAGG
>SVPK01000057.1 GCA_015065875.1 Oscillospiraceae bacterium | reverse complement strand
TTCAAGCAAATGCCCCCAATATATAATCAAACAAATATATTATAATACTAAATACCTAATATTACAACAATTATTTGTAAAAACTTCGTTTTTGGTTACCATATATTTGAGGTGGTTTTTTTGAACTTTAAAACCCGCATTAGAGTAGTATCCTTTTGTATGGTTTTCCTGCTTCTTATATTGGGCGCATTCTTAAAAAAACAGAGCGAGATAAAAGCCCTTAAAAGGCAAAATTATAATTCATATTCAAGCGCGGTGGATACCCTTTGCAATGGCCTTTATACCATCCATGCCGAGCTTGAAAAGGCTTCCTATGCGGCAACCGCGCCAATGCTTTTAAGGGTTTCTGCCGAGATAAACGAACAGTCGGGTATGTCGCTGCTGTCACTATCACATCTCCCGATTGAAAAGGGCGAAACTGATGAGCTTTTTAAGCTTTTATCGCAATCGGGCGATTATGCGATGTATATAGCGGAAAGGGCGGCTTCGGGCGCCCCGATAACCTCTGATGAACGCAAAAAACTAATAGTTCTCTCGCAGATAGCGGGGGATTATGCCTACCAAGTCGACCAAATGCGAATATCCTTTATGCAAACGGGAAAGCTCGAGCTTTCCTTACCGAGCAGTGATATCCCCGAAGGTGCCGACCGCGAAGAAACAGAGGAATATCCTACCCTGATATATGACGGTCCATATTCCGACCATATCCTAACCGCAGAATCCAAAATGCTTTCCGCCGCTCAAAAAATCAGTAACGAGAAGGCGCAAAGCATTGCGGCGGAAATAATGAATATTAAACCGTCAACCCTTCGCTTTACAGGCGAAACAGGGGGTAAACTTGCTTCCTATCATTTTGAGGGCGAAGATATCTCGGTTTCGGTAACCCAAAAGGGAGGATATGTTTTGTATTTCAGAAAATATCGGACTCCCGCCGAGCAAAAGCTATCCGTCGAGGATGCCGCCAAAAGGGCCGAGGAATGGCTCGAAAGCCATTCGGGCAAGGATTTCATGCAGAGTTATTACTTTGCCGAGGAGGGCGTGTTGACCGTTAATTTTGCCTATCGTGAGGGCGAGGTTACTTGCTATACCGATTTAATCAAGGTTGGGGTTTCGCTCTCTGATGGCGAAATAGTGCTTTGTGAGGCGGCAGGGTATATAATGAATCATAGCGAGAGGGAACTGCAGCCCCCAAAAAATGAAGCCTCCGCCGCAGAGCTTATAAGCGATAATCTCGAAATAGAAAATGTAAGAACTGCGTTGATACCGAGCGGCGGAAACAACGAAATATTATGCTATGAATTTCTTTGCAAAAATGCGAAGGGAAGAGAAATACTTGTGTATATAAACTGCGAAACTCTGCTTGAGGAGCAGATATATATTGTTCTGAAAACCCCGGGCGGAACTCTAACAAAATAATCCTTGACATTTGACTTCTCCGGTGGTATAGTAGTAGAGCCGCATATTGCGGGCTCTTTAAAGTTGCCCAAAAATTTTGGGTGCGCCCGAACAGTAGCGAGACTGAAATTAAGGCAGGTGCCAAAAGGAAATGTACGCAATTATCGAAACCGGCGGAAAGCAGTATCGCGTAGAAAACGGCGACGTTATCTATGTTGAGAAGTTAAACGCAGAGGAAAACGCAGAAATCACCTTTGACAAGGTTGTTGCTGTATGCAATAAGAAGCTCAAGGTGGGCAAGCCCTATGTTAAGGATACAGTCGTTAAGGGTGTAGTTCTTAAGAACGGAAAGGGCAAGAAGATTAACATCTTCACTTATAAACCCAAGAAGGGTTCTGCCCGTCATATGGGACACAGACAGCCGTATACCAAGGTTCAGATAAGCGAAATCGCTAAGAATGACTAAGGTAGATTTTTTCGGTAGCGAAAACCTGCTTCGCGGGTTCAGCATAACCGGACATTGTACGGCAGACAGCCGCGATGAACAAGGCAGGTTGGTCTGTGCGGCGGTATCATCCGCTGTTTATATGGCTGCAAATACCTTATTAGAGGTTGAAGGTGCGGTTTGTGATATAGCCGAAGCCGATGGTCAATTTTCTTTAAAGGTAAAAAAAGAAACCCCGGGAACCCAAACGGTTCTCCGCG
Organism: Oscillospiraceae bacterium; assembly: GCA_015065875.1. GTDB lineage: Bacteria > Bacillota > Clostridia > Oscillospirales > Acutalibacteraceae > SIG589. The sequence goes on along the minus strand of SVPK01000057.1, from coordinate 6,885 downwards.
GATTACTTATCCATTTGCAGCAACTATCCGAACAATACAGTAGCATTGAATTAAACTTGGAGGTGTAAAACCGATGTTAAAGATTAACATACAGTTATTTGCTCATAAAAAAGGTATGGGTTCTACCAAGAACGGTCGTGACAGTGAGTCCAAGCGTCTTGGCGTTAAGCGCGCAGACGGTCAGTTTGTTCTCGCAGGTAACATCCTCGTTCGTCAGAGAGGAACCCACATCCATGCCGGTAACAATGTCGGCAAGGGTTCTGATGATACCCTTTTCGCTCTTATCGACGGAAAGGTAAAGTTTGAGCGTGTAGGCCGTGACCGCAAGCAGGTTAGCATCTACGCCGCTGAATAATCAGATTTGCCCGGCTTATATTTAGCCGGGCTTCATTTTTTCTTTTGAAAGGAAGGGCGGCCTCGTGCCGCGGGAATATATGTTTGTAGATATAGCAACCATCCATCTTAAAGCGGGTGACGGCGGCAACGGTGCCGTTTCGTTCCATCGCGAAAAATATGTTGCCGCGGGCGGACCTGATGGCGGCGATGGCGGAAAGGGCGGCAATATTATTTTTGCCGTTGATGATAATCTTTCAACCCTCGCAGATTTTCGCTATAAGCGCAAATACCATGCCGAAAACGGCCAAAACGGCAATACCTCGCGCAGAACAGGCAAAAGCGCACCCGACCTTACCGTTTATGTTCCTAGAGGAACCCTGGTTCGCGATGCTCAAAACGGACGCATAATTGCCGATATATCGGATGATGAACCCGTAGTTATCGCCCAGGGAGGCAGAGGCGGCTGGGGTAACTGGCATTTTGCCAATTCAACCCGCCAGGTTCCCCGATTCGCAAAAAGCGGAATGCCGGGCGAGAAGCTTGATGTTACCTTGGAGCTTAAGCTCTTGGCCGATGTTGGACTTATCGGCTTCCCGAATGTAGGAAAATCAACCCTCGTTTCGGTTGTAAGCGAGGCAAAACCAAAAATCGCCAACTATCATTTTACAACCCTAACACCCGTTCTCGGCGTTATCAGAATGGACGAGGGCAGTTCCTTTGTTATGGCCGATATTCCCGGTCTTATCGAGGGCGCAGGTGAGGGAGCAGGTCTCGGCCATGAGTTCTTGCGCCATGTTGACCGTTGCAGACTTCTTGTTCATGTTATCGATGTCTCGGGTAGCGAAGGTCGCGACCCGATTGATGATTTCGAGAAAATAAACCATGAGCTTGAGGTGTTTAGCCCCGAGCTTGCCGAGCGCGAACAGATTGTTGTTGCCAATAAATGCGATTTAACCGATGATGAAGAGGTCGAACGCATCGGTGAATGGTTCCGCTCGCGCGGATACGCATTTTTCCCTGTTATGGCCGCTATTGCCGAAGGAACCGATAAACTCATAAACTATATCGCAAGCGAGCTTGCAAAGCTTCCGCCTATCATTCGCTATGAGCCGGAGCAGCGCGAGGAGATAATAACCTTCAGTGCAAAGCAGCGCAATTTTACCGTAAGAAAAGAGGGCGCCGCATATGTTATCGAGGATGCCGATTGGCTTCTTAAAATTCTCGAAACGGTCGACCCCGATGATTATGAATCGCTGCAGTATTTCCAACGTGTTATGAAAGAGAGCGGAATTATAGCCGCCCTCGTTGATGCAGGTGTTCACGATGGCGATACCGTAAAGCTGTATGATATCGAGTTTGATTATATCTCTTAACGGAGGAATATTATGGAAAAAGCTCAACAGTTGAATCCCGCAACTCTCGCGTTTATGGGCGATGCCGTGTATGGGCTTCTTGTTCGCCAAAAGCTTTGCGAGATTTCCCGTCCTTCGGGCGAGCTGCATTCGCGGTCTGTAAAGCTTGTTAATGCAACCGCGCAGGCTAAAAGCTTTAAAATAATCGAACCCATGCTGAGTGAAAATGAACTTGCGGTTTTCAAAAGGGGAAGAAATGCTCATACGAGCTCAACCCCCAAAAACTCAACCAACGGCGAATATCATACGGCAACCGGGCTCGAAACCCTGTTTGGCTTTTTGTATCTTGATAAACAATTTGAGCGCATGAATGAACTGTTTTCGGTTATATGGAACGATTTTTCGGATAACATATAATTGAGGTGGTTATTTATGCGCAGCATAAAAAGAAATACGGTAGATATAATTTTTTATTTAATCGGCTGCGGAATTTATTCTGCGGCCGTTGTTGTTTTTACAGACCCAAACGAAATCTCGCCCGGAGGGGTAACGGGTATCGCCCTGCTTTTGCAACATTTCTTTTCGCTCCCTGCGGGTATTATGGTTTTCATAATTAATGTTCCGCTTATAATAATAGGCTTTTTGCGCTTTGGCGGACGTTTTATTATAGGAACTGCCCTCGCAACGGCAATCATGTCGTTTTCACTTGATTTGGCGGGATATTTTTTAAAGCCCTATTATACCGATGGAATATTGGCATCGGTCTTCGGCGGCATAATGATGGGCGCGGGCTTGAGCTTTGTGCTCCTGCGGGGGGCAACAACGGGTGGTGCAGATATCGCCGCAAAGCTTATTAATAACCGTTTTCCGTATATATCAATGGGCAGAATAATTTTAGCGCTCGACCTAGCGGTTGTAACCATTTCGGCCATTTGCTATAAAAATTTCGAGAGCGCGCTATATTCTGTTATATCACTATATATTTCCTCGCGAGTTTTAGATGGTCTTCTCTATGGAACCGACCGTGGAAAACTAATCCATATAATAACCCAAAAGCCAAAGGAGATATCCGATTCGGTATTCAGAGAGCTTAAAAGGGGAGTAACCGTTCTGTCCGTAACAGGCGGGTATACAGGCGAGGAGCGAAGTATGCTTCTGTGCGCTATGCGACCCTCGGAGGTATCGTCATTTCAGCGCCTCGTTCGCGCAGTCGACCCCGATGCGTTTTTAATAATATCCGATGCAGGCGCAATCCTCGGCCAAGGCTTTAAGAAAAATGAATAAAAAATATCGAGTCGAGCAAAAGCCCAACTCGATATTAATAAAATTTTCTTATATTCGCGTTAGCGAATATTTCACGCGCGAAGCGTATTTCACAAATCTCGCAAGGGATTTATTTCATTGAAAAGAACCCACACTCGTTACAGACAAATGTGGGTTTTTTCTGCGAAAGAGCAGTAAAACGGTGCGCAAATGGGGCAAAGAAAAGCGAAAAGGTGCGCTCGCTCTAATCGACAAATTATAGTTTATCGTTTCTTATTTTTTCGAACACTCAAAAACCCGATCGCAAAGAAAACAGTGCTGATAAACAGCATTGCTGTTATAACAATCAAGTGGACATTTCCAGTAACGCACTGCGCCCAGTTATAAAAATCCACTTCATAATAGTTTTCGTTCAGTCCGAACAGCGCATTTGTGACATGCCCCATACAGTAATACACGCAAGACGCTACAACCGTGCAAATACCTGCCTTAAAGAACCCGTCAAAAGATAACAAACAAATCACGGTGCAGAAAATCACGGGAATGTACGCATAAATCGTTATGAGAATTGCCGACCCAAGCATAAAGGGCTGCCAACTATAAACACACAAAAGAAGCAGTATTGTCAGTACCAAAACTGCCGTAAAAGCCAGGACAAATTTAAGGCGAGACAGCTTTGTTCTGGATAGCAAAATTGTTCCGAAAACCAATATGTATCCCATTAGTGTGCCGATGCAGGCCACGGGAAACCAATACAGTCCGTCTGTATACACCGCACAGGCAAATAGGAGCAGACAAATGGAAAGATAGCTCGTTATCGTAAAAACAAGCAGCTTTTTCCTCTCAAAGAAAGAGGTAAAGGTAGGAATAAACGCGTAGGCACAAATCAATGCTGTCAATACGATATAAAACCAGGATAGCGTGTGATTGACTGCAAGGTTGCAAATAAAGCAAGTCAGCAAAGCAACGGCATAGGAGATGGTAGGAACCCAAAACCATGTGCCACGAATCACACGGAATTTCCGTGCTTCGTGCTGCATTTTCCGCGTGTTCGTATCTGTTGATGCGGTAATCAATTCGTGTTCGCTTATATCAAGGACGCGGCAAATATCGGAAATCAACGTAATGTCGGGATATGACACACCTCGCTCCCATTTGCTCACCGCACCCTCGGTAACAAACAGCATTTCTGCCAAATCCTTTTGTGAGTAATTTTTCTCGGTTCGTTTGGCTTTTATAAACGAGCCGAATGTTTTTTTATCAGTCATATCGGTTCACCTCCGCCCATCATTCTACGGCAAGCAAGCTTAGCCGTCAATGGACTGTCAAGCCACCCCGTATTTCTATGGGATGGCAGCAAATTCTTATTTATTTAATTGATTATACCACAAACCTACAAGCAAAAACCTCTCTTGTCTTGGTAGACAAAAGAGGTTTTTTATATGGTGCCGGTGGCGGGGGTCGAACCCGCACGGTATCGCTACCAACGGATTTTGAGTCCGCCTCGTCTGCCAATTCCAACACACCGGCATCTAATTTACCAAGCCATTATACACCAGTAAACATAAATAATCAAGCCTTTTTTAAAAAGGTATAAAAAGTTTTCTAAACAATAAAAGAACAACCGCCCCATGGGTCGGTTGTTCTTAAAAATTAGTCTAAATCGTATTTTTCTCCAAGTTCTCCGCAAGCCTCCATAAACTCTTCGGCTTCATCTTCCTTGCCTTCGTCTATAAGCTTGTTAGCATACTCTCTTGCTTTTTGGCCTAAACGCTCGAGTTCTTCTTCTAATTCTTCGTATCTTTCCTCATCGTCGTTTTCATAGGCTTCTACCATCTGCTTCATAACATCTTCTGCATCCTTAAGGATGTCGTCACCGTCGTCGTCGCCGCAACCAACAAGTGCAAACACCATAACGAGTGCCAAAAGAAGTGCTAATAATTTTTTCATTTTTGCTTCCTCCTTAAACTAGGTTACCTTAATTTTAGCATAGGCTTCGTTGACAAAATATCCCTTTTTGGTATATAATATCCGTAATCAATAAGTATGAGGTGGAAATATGGCAAGATTTTGTACTAATTGCGGCTTTCCCGCAGATGAATCATCCCGTTTTTGTGTTAATTGCGGAGCGCCTTTAATCCCCGTAGCGATACCTGTGGCAGAGCCCCTGCCCGAGGCAATCCCTACGCCGACTGAGCAAGAACCTATGCCGATGGAAGCTGAAATTTCGGTTTCCGAAAACTTGCCCCCTGTAGCAGAGGAGCCTGTTCCAACGGCGGAACCTATTTCGGTTATGCCCCCGATATCGGAGCCTGCCGACCCTCAAGTTCCTGCCCCCATAATGGCTACACCGCAGGTGAATTTTGAGCAACCAATGCCGTCACCGGGCAGTGTATATAGCGGAGTTCCCGTATATGCGCCTGTAGAGCCCGCAAAACCAAAAAAATCAAAGAAAAAACTGATAATAAGCCTTATAAGTGCCATATTAGCGGTTGTTTTGATTGTTGTAGTGGCTTTTTCTGTTATGGATGGCGGCGGTTCAGGCGACTCCTCCGATGAGCCATATGTTAACCCTGATAATATCTCCCGAACCGTTATGATATATATTGTAGGCTCCGACCTTGAATCCCAAAGCGGGGCCGCAACATTGGATATCGAGGAGATGCTGGAAGCGGGAATCAATTTCGAAAAGAATAATATTTTGCTTTGCACAGGCGGCGCAAGCAAATGGCAAAATCACACAATAGACGAGGATTCAACCTCGATTTTCCTGGTCGAGGAGGATGGTCTTACCGAGGTCGACAGCAGTTCAAGTAAAAATATGGGCAAAAGCGGAACCCTTTCGTCCTTCCTCGAATATTGCGAGGAAAATTACCCCGCCGACCGATATAGTCTTATCCTTTGGAACCATGGCGCAGGCCCCATGCTCGGCTATGGAATGGACGAGAATTATAATGATTATCTGAAAATAAGCGAAATGGTCGATGCGCTTGCCGATTCTCCCTTTGGCAAGAAAAACAAACTTGAACTTTTGGGCTTCGATGCCTGCCTTATGGGAAGCATAGAAACGGCTTGGGCATTTAAGGATTATGCAAAATATTTTGTTGCATCTCAAGAGGTTGAGCCCGGCTATGGTTGGGATTATAACTTCCTCGGCGATTTAAACGAATGCTCAAATGGTGCCGAAATCGGCAAATGTATAATTGATAGCTATTTTGATTATTATGATGAACTTTTTGAGGAAAATCCGCGTCTGGAAGCCGAGCTTACCCTGTCCTGTGTTAATCTCTCGAAAATCGAAGGAGTTGAGGATGGCGTTAACGGCCTTTTCAGCAAGGCAAACAGCGATGTTGTTCGCGGCAGAATAAGCAAAATTTCCCGTTGTCGCAATAAAACCAAAGCCTTCGGAAAGTTCACAACCAATACAGATTACGACCTTATCGACCTCGCACATATTACAGAGCTTTTATCAGATGAATATGAGTCTGAGGCGGCCGCTTTGGAGAGGGCTCTGGGTGAATATATAACCTATTCGCGCTCTAATATTAAAAAAGCAAACGGCGTTTCGATATATCATCCCTACGATAATATGAAAGACTTCGATGAATGGATTGAAACCTTCGAGGATATCGGCTTTGCCCCCGATTATGCAAAATATATCAACAATTTTGTTGATGAGTTTGAGGGTAGCGATAGTTCAAACAGTTATAAAACCTTCTCAAATACCAAGGGCGGCGCGGTTACAAGCGGTCAAAAAAGCGATATTTCCATAAAACTGACCGATGACCAGGTAGATACCTTCTCAAACGCACAATATTATGTTTTCAAGCGACTTTCGGGCGACCAAACCTTCTCTAAAGAGGATGAATATCTGATGATATTCTCGGGTCAGGATGTAACCCTCGGCTCCGATGGAACCCTAAATGCCAGCTAT
>SVPK01000056.1 GCA_015065875.1 Oscillospiraceae bacterium | reverse complement strand
TTTTAAAAACAAAAAGCAGGTCATAAGACCTGCTTTTAAATATTACATGGTATCCTTTTCGGGTTCGGGTTCAACATCGGCAATATGAACATTAACATGGCCTACTGCGCTACCGGTCATATTCTGGACCTTTTCTTTAACATTGGCCTGAACCTTTTGAGCGAGTTCCTTTACCTTGGCATTTTTCTTAACCGAGATAAATACATTAATGGTTACCTCACCGTTGGGCGCAACCTTCGCTTTAACACTTTTTCCAAAGCCGCCGCGCGCAACAACTCCCTTTATATTAACTGCTTTCGCAGAAATACAACGAACACCGGGAACCTCGGTTGCCGCCATTGTTGCCATCTTTGAAAGAACCTCTTCGTTTATCATAAGACCGTAACTTCCGGACATTGGATATTCCTCCTTTTTAAATAGGTCACATATATTATACCACATTTTTTTGATTTAGCAACTACTTTACAGTAATTATTTTTACCTTTTCGAGCGGCATACCACTCTGCGAGGTTGCTATATCCTGAATTTGTATTATTTCGTTTTCTAATAATTTTTCTACCTTTACGGTGATATTTATATCATTATCACCTATAACGGCCAAAACATCCTTAAAGCCCTTGGCCTTTAAGAGTGCTTCTATTGATGCCTCGGTGTCCATGCGAGTTGTCAGCGCCGTTAGTTTTTCAACTGCCGCCTTCTTTACCTCATCGCTTATTTTGGCATCCGATACGGTGTCCTCAAGCTCATCAATCGCCGCCTCGCGTGCCTCATTACGCTCGCGGCGGGTTGTTTCAAAATAATCGCCCTGCACGTTGCCCGAGGTTTCCTTTAATTCATCGCTTACCTGACCGTTTACAAACTGCGCCTGACCAAGATATGACGCGGTTGGCTCGGTTTCCTCGCTAAAGCCGCCGCCCGAAGCCGAATACTCCATATTTAGCCAAACCGCGCCGCATAGCGCTACCGCCATAACGGCCAGCGTTAACTGTTTTTTTCCAAAAACTCCTTTTTTCATAAAATGCTTTCCTCCTTAATAAGCATACTGCGTTACATATACCTTTCTTTCCGAAATATCGAGCGCCGCACAAACGGCCGCGCTTATTTCGGCTCTTTTTTGGGCTGTAAGTCCGTTTGTTACTATTGCAACTCCCCTAACTATCGGCATATATTCGGTAACTAAAAGGCCGCTTTCCTCGCCGTTTGAGGAGCGGACTATTATGTAGCTTTGTTCGCGGTCATCGCCCGATTCGCTTTGGGATTCGCGCCCTTCATCGGCATATACAAACTGTTTGCCCGAATCGAGGGTTATAACAACCGAGACCGATTTGCTTCCCGTTATTCCCCTAACTAAATCGCCAACCTTGCGTTCAAGCGCTTGACAATACTCGGCGGTTACATCGCCCTTAATATCGGGCTCCGTCTGGGTATCGCCCGACGAAAAAAATGACGACAGATAGATGAGCAATATCCCGGCAAGCCCCAAAAAGAATACTATTTTACCCGTTTTTCCTTTAAGACGGCCGAGAATTCCATTTTCATCATTTAGCATCAACATCCACCTCGCACTCGGGGAAATTTTCTCTTATGAGCTGCGCCGCGGCATCGGCATCGGATGCTCCCGCAACATATATCCTATAAATAGATATGTCCCCCTCGGGCGAAATATCCATAGAAGGTTCGATAAACTTAAAATCTATTTCATTTTGGCTCAGTAATTCGCCAACTATATGCGTTACCTGATTCGTTAACATACCTTCGGCGCCGATTTGCATTTTTGTATCGGACACATGAAAATCCAACTCAAACGAAGCGCCCGCAAAGGGCGATACTACCGCGATTATGAGCAAAAGTCCCGCTATGTAGCGCATCTGCTTTGTCATTTTACCGTTTGGTATCAGGATATGTATTGCCCCGATTACAACGGCCGCAATCGACACACCTGCGGCTATATTTTTTACTGTTTCCATACTATCCTCCCGCCGCAACCAAAACGGCTAAAGAAATAATAAACGCGGCCGAGCATATAAGCAAAATGCCAACCAAAAAGCTAATAGCCGCATCGGCCGACCGCAAAAGAGAGGAAACCGAGGTCATCCCAAATACGCCCGCAACCGAGCCGCAAAGGGAGAGTGACAGTCGCCATAGGAGTAGTTCAATAAGAACGGGCAGAGCGGTTAAAACGAGAACCACCACCCCATATATACCCATTGATGAACGAAGCAATGTTACACTCGACTGAACGGTTGTAAGCGCTTCGCTTAAAGGGCCACCTACTATAGGAACAAAACTGCCTATTAAAAAACGGCCTGTTTTTGAGGCTAGTCCATCGGCCGCAGAATTAACTGTTGTTTGGATGGCGAGAATGCCTGTATATACCGTCATAATGAGGCCTAGTGTCCAGTTTGCGGTCTTCTTTATAAAATCTGCTATACCCGCACCCGAGATGAGTGGCGAAACCGAGGTGCTTATGCTTATTGCAAGATAGGCGCCCACCAATGGGGCTATTATATAGGTTGAAAGTTGAACTATTCCCTCGCTGGCGGCAAGAAGCAGCCCTCCCGAAGCCGAGGCGGTTAGCGGTTGGCCGCTTGAAAAAATTACGGTAGTATAAACCGGAATAAAGGATAGCATAAACTGTGCGCCCGCTTTTATGGCGGCGGTTGTTGCGGTTATAACCGTAAATGCGGGAATGAGCGCGGCCACCGAAACCGCCAGGGTTCCTATATACCCCGTTACCTCGTTTTTTTGGTTTTCGGGCGAAAAAAACTCAAAGGCCGAGGCAATTATTATAAGCGCTATAACCGCGGCCGCCGCCGAAAATGGTCCTTTACCGCCCTCGGCGATAAAATCCTTTATAACCGTAAAAATATTTCCCGTTGTTATTTTGTTTATCCAATCGTTGCTTTCAAGGTTGATATCAAGCCCCGATAGGAAGCCTTCTGCCGAATCGGGTATATCCTTTTCAAAGCTCTCGGCTCCGCTCAAATCCAACTGGTCGCCATATACATCGGCGCTTACGGGAACCGAAAACAACCAAAGCAAAAGCAATACCGTTATTATTATTCTTTTCATACCTCTCCTATAAACGATAACGCAATATTAACAATAGCGCGAAGCAGCGGCACGCATAGCAAAAATACGGCACATTTGCCTATAAGCTCGGCCTTTGAGGCGAGTGCGGTTTGGCCGAAATCGCGGCAGATATCGGCCGCAAAGGCGGTTATATAGCAAATTCCCAACGCTTTAAGCGCTATCTTAAAATAGCCCGAATCAAGCCCTGTTCGCGAAATGAGCGCAGACATATCATCCATAATCGGGGCGATGTTTTTTATAATCGAGCCCAAAATAATGGCGCCGATACAAACAACAACCGCCATCGAAAACTCCGGGCGATATCCCGCCAGCAAAACACAAAGCGCACTACCGAGCAGGCAAAGCGCTATTCCTCCGATAACGTTCATTTTTATAACCCAAAAACCGATTTTATGGTATCGAATAAATCGCCGATAACGTTTATTATCATAAGCAACACAACTACCAATCCCGCAAGCGAGGTTAGCATTGCCTGGTCCTCGCGACCCGAGCGAACAAGCAACTGATTTAATACCGCAACTATTATGCCTATTGCCGCAATCCTAAATATAAAATCTACATCCATTTATCTCACCTATAATATTAAAACTACCGCAAAAAGACCGCCGAGAAAGCCGAGCGACATATAAAGACGCGACATTCGTTTGCGCTCATCGGTTGCCTCCGAAAGGCGAAGCTTTAGGGCCTCGGTATGTAATTTTGCATTATTTATCTGACCCTCGATATCGGTTTTCCCGAGTGCCGAAAGGAAGGAGCTTAATACCCTTATATCCTCATCCTTAAGGCATTCTGTTCCATGCCAACTCCCGTCTTTTAAAAAGCCTTCGCCCTCGGGCAGGCGCTTTAAAATTTCGGGCAGTTCGGCGCGGGTAAGCCTTATCTCCTCGGTAAGCGAGTTTATGAAGGATAGCAGTTTTTTTAGTTTTGCCTCGCGCATAAAAAGCCGATACGCAACCGCCGCTCCATAAAGCGAACAAGCCGCCAAAACAAAAATTGCTCCCGCAAGTCTCATCCGTTTTCACCGCTTATATCGATTATTTCTATATCCCCTCCCGCCTTTGAGAGGAGCGCAACGCAGGAAATTACCCCGCTATTTATAAGACGAGCGGTAACCTCGCGGCGATAAAGGTCATCTCGGCTTCCGCAATGGGCGGTTGTTATTACCCTAACGCCGCTTGACAGCGACCTTATAACCTCATCAACCTCGCCATGCGAGCCGATTTCATCAAAGGCTACTATCTGCGGTCCCATAGACCTAACGGCCATTTCTATCCCCTCTTTTTTGGCGCTGCCTGTTATAACATCGGTATTCTCGCCGATATCGTTTTGGGGGACCGAGGCCTCAACTGCCGCTATCTCGCCGCGACTGTCAATAACCGCAATTCTTTGGTGCTTGTTGGTTGATAGTTGGCGAATACAATCGCGAAGGATGGTTGTTTTCCCGCTCCCCGGGGGGCCCGCTATTAAGAGTCCCTTTGGGCCCATTCGCTCTACTATTCGGTTTGCAGAGCCGAAAATCTCGCGTGCGATTCTGATATTTATCGAGGAAATATCGCGCATTCCTTCGGGAATTTTGGTTCCGCAAATGCCCGCACGATGACTCCCCTTCATCATAATAAAGCCTTGATTTATCTCCTCGGTATGGCTATAGACCGAATGATTACAAAGGTTTAAAAAGGTTTCCCGCAGTTGTTCGGCGCTCAATATAAGCGGCGATTGCGGCAGATACGAAACCCCGCCGGAGGAGCTTATCCACATAGGCGCTCCGCCAACCGTTAGCATCAAGGGCTTTCCCGCGCGAAGGCGAATCTCCTCGGTTTTTTCCATAACCTCGGGGCGCAGGGAAAGCAATTTTTCTTTTATTTGTTGCGGTAATGGATAGAGGGCGCTGATAAATCGGGCGCCTTTTCTTTTTGGTTCGTTCATTTTTGCTTGTCCTCCTGTTTTAGTTAATACTATGAGGAAAACAAAGCCTTTAGAACAATAAAAAAACAGCACAGTCAAATTGACTGTGCTGTTTGAATGATTTTTATTCGGGCATTTCCCAGTTATGCCATACCGATTGAACATCATCGTTCTCTTCGAGCATATCGATAAGCTTTTCCATCTGGGCAACTGCGGCTTCATCCTCGATAACGGTTGTTGTTGAGGGAACATATTCAACCTCGGCCGAAACGAAGGAATAGCCCTTTTCCTCAAGCGCATCACGAACGGTTCCCAAGGAGTTCGCCTCGGTACTGATTTCGAAAACATCGCCATCGAAATTGAAATCATCGGCTCCTGCTTCGAGAGCATCCTCCATAACTGTATCTTCATCGAGACCTTCGCCCTCGATAAGAATAATACCCTTGCGGCTAAACATAAAGGTTACCGAACCGGTCTGACCTAAATTGCCACCGCATTTATCAAAGTAATGGCGCATCTCGCCGGCGGTTCTGTTGCGGTTATCGGTTAAGGTTTCAACAACAACGGCAACTCCGCAGGGACCATAGCCCTCATAAACGAGCTCCTCATAGTTGTTAGCCTCGCTATCGCCTGCCGCCTTCTTTATGATACGCTCAATGTTTTCATTCGGAACATTGGCGGCTTTAGCCTTTGCGATTGCATCCTTAAGCTTACTGTTCTCTGCGGGATTGGGGCCGCCCATCTTAACGATAACGGCTATCTCGCGACCAACCTTGGTGAAAATCTTTGCCTTTGCGGCATCGGTTTTTTCCTTTTTTCTTTTTATGTTATTCCATTTGGAATGTCCGGACATATCTTTCTTCCTCTCATTATAAATCAAGCAATTAGTATTTTAGCATATATCGGTTTAAACTTCAAGTATTATCCTGCATCTCAAGCGCTATTCTGCAAAGTTCTTGAAGGTCGGCGATGCTTTCAATCTCGCCGCATTTTTTACGCAGCTGCGCCGCCCCGCGAATACCCTTTAAATACCAAGCCGCGTGCTTACGCGATTCTAAAATGGCATTTCGAGGGTCCTTATATTCCAGCATTAAATTAACCTGACGCATCATGGTTGCCAAGCGATAAGATAGCGGAGGCTCGGGCATTACGGTTTCATTGCCGAGATAGGCATTTATCTGCGAGAAAATCCAAGGGGAGCCCATCGCGCCGCGACCAACCATTAAAAAGTCGCACCCCGTATATTCGAGCATTTTTGCGGCATCTGCGGGGGTTTCTATATCGCCGTTTCCTATAACGGGGATGCTAACCGCCTCTTTGACCGCCTTTATTATATCAAGGTTAACGGGCGGAGCATACATTTGGGCGCGGGTTCGACCATGAACCGCTATTGCGGCGGCGCCTGCGGCCTCGCATCTTTTTGCAACCTCAACCGCGTTTATATTATCGGCATCCCAACCCGAACGAATCTTAACCGTTACGGGCAGTTCAACCGCCGATACAACCTCTTTTACTATCTGCTCGGCCAACGGCGGATTTTTAAGCAGGGCGCTTCCCCCACCGTTACCCGCAACCTTCGGCGCGGGACAACCCATATTTATATCGATAAAATCGGGAGCTCTTTTTTCGGCCTCAACTGCGGCGGATGCCATAGTTTTAGGGTCGCTTCCGAAAATCTGAACCGCGATGGGGCGCTCATTTTCATGAACCGCCATCATACTTTTTGATTTTCGGTCACCCATACTGATACCCTTTGAGCTTATAAGCTCGCTAACGGTATAGGCGGCTCCGTATTCACGGCAAAGCTCGCGCATCGCCCTATCGGCAACTCCCGCCATGGGAGCCAACGCGGCATAGCCCTCTATCTTTAATTTTCCTATATTCATTACATCACCAAAGACATTATATCATATATCTCTCAAATTTTCAAAAACTAATGACAAAAGGTTTTGTTTTTGGTATAATAAAGGTTGGTGATATAAATGAAACTGTTGGCTATCGACGGAAATAGTGTTATAAATCGCGCCTTCTATGGTATTAGACTGCTATCCACAAAGGATGGCCGCTTTACTAATGCTATTTTCGGATTTACTAATATCCTTCTTCATTTGATTGAGGAGCAAAATCCCGATGCTATTGTTGTTGCTTGGGACCTCAAAAAGCCCACCTTCCGCCATAAGATGTATGATGCTTATAAGGCAGGCAGACATGCTATGCCTGATGAGCTTCGCGAGCAGATTCCCCTTATGAAGGAAATTATTACCCTGCTTGGATTTGGTTCAATCGAATGCGAGGGTTACGAGGCCGACGATATTTTAGGAACCCTCGCGCGCATTTGCGAGGAAAGCGGCAACAGCTGCATTATCGCAACAGGCGACCGCGACTCGCTCCAACTCGTATCCGACAGCACCAATGTTTTGCTTTCGGCAACCAAGGCGGGGCGACCCGAAATTACCCGCTATGATACCGAGGCAATAAAAGAAAAATATGGCGTTACCCCTGCGGGAATGATTGAGCTTAAGGCTCTTATGGGCGATAGCTCGGATAACATCCCCGGAGTTGCGGGAATTGGTGAAAAAACCGCAAGTGCGCTTATCGGCGCTTATGAGAATATTGATTATATATATGAGCATCTAGACGAGCTCGACATTAAGGATTCGGTTCGCGAAAAGCTACGTGCGGGGCGCGATAGCGCATACCTTAGCCGAACTTTGGGAACCATATGCCGCACATCGCCGATTGATAACGATATTAATGCCTATGAGAACAAGTCTCCAAGAGTTAAAGAACTTTCGGCTCTGCTCTCCGACCTTGAACTTTTTAAGATTATCGATAGACTAAACCTTTCGGCCGCGACGGTAGATTCTGTCTGCCCCGAGGGCGGATGCGTAAATATAGTTGATTTTAGCGATTTTACTATTGGTAAATTTCTTGATATAGTTGAAATCGAGGATAAGCTTTATCTCTCAAGCGGCGACCTTTGCACGGTAGCGGACATTGCCGAATGCCGCGCAATACTCGAAAACGAGAATATCGCAAAGCGAGTTTTTGATTGCAAAAAATTATATAAAAACTGCCGCAAAGAGGGCATTTCGCCCCAAAATATTTGCTTTGATGCAATGCTTGCGGGATATCTTTTAAGCCCGTCGGCTTCGAGCTATGATATAGAGCGCCTCGCACAGGAATACTCGGCTCCCTACCCGAAGGCCGAGGATGAAAACATTTCTCTTTCGGCGCTTCATAGCAGTGTTTGCAATGTTTTGGGCGAAAAGCTTAAGGAAAACGGGCAGGATAGCCTGCTTTATGATATCGAGCTCCCGCTTGCTCGGGTGTTAGCGGATATGGAATATGAGGGGGTTTTGATTGATGCTGTTGGCATCGAGCGCTACGGAGAGGAGCTTGCCCTTCGCATTGAGCAAATAGAAAACGATATATATTCCCTCGTTGGTTATAAATTTAATTTAAATTCTCCCAAACAGTTGGGTGTTGCCCTTTTTGAGGATTTAGGGCTACCCGCCAAAAAGAAAACCAAAAGCGGATATTCGACCAATGCAGAGGTTCTTGAATCGCTCCGTTATGCACATCCTGCGGTTTCGCTTCTGCTTGAATACCGTCAGCTTGCCAAGCTTAAATCAACCTATTGCGATGGCCTTTTAAAGACCTTGGAATCGGATGGCAGAATTCATTCAACCTTTAACCAAACCGAAACCCGAACCGGACGCATAAGCTCATTAGAGCCCAACCTTCAGAATATTCCCGTTCGGACCGAGGAAGGCCGTAAGCTGCGCAGATTTTTCCGCGCGGCAGACGGATATGTTCTCTGCGATGCCGACTATAGCCAGATTGAGCTTCGCGTTCTTGCCCATATGGCAAACGATATTAATATGATAAACGCCTTCAACAGTGGCATTGATATTCATACCTCAACGGCAAGCGAGGTTTTCTCGATGCCGATTGATATTGTAACCCCCGTTATGCGCTCAAGAGCCAAGGCGGTTAATTTCGGTATTGTTTACGGAATCGGCGCTTTTTCACTCGCGAAGGATATTGGTGTTACCCGCGCCGAGGCCGATAGTTATATTAAGAATTATCTTAAAACCTATCCGC
>SVPK01000055.1 GCA_015065875.1 Oscillospiraceae bacterium | reverse complement strand
TCATTGTAAAGACTTTTGTCACGCGATTTTTAATCGCTTAAATGTATTATACCACAATATATCAAACAGTCAACATAATTGACACATTTTTGCACAACTTTTTATTTTTTATCCAAATTCGGCAGGCCATGTAAAACCCGTTTTTGTGCAAAAACACAATGAGGATTAATAACTTTTATTCACTATATTCAATCGACTCTAAAAACTTTTTATCGGCCGCCGAAAGAGAAGCAGAATCCAGCATTTCGGGGCGCTTTTCGAGGGTTGTTAGCAATGCCTGTTCGCGGCGCCATTTTTCGATATTTTTATGATGGCCCGAGAGCAACACATCGGGAACCTTTTTGCCCATCCATTCGGCAGGGCGGGTATACTGCGGGTATTCGAGAAGACCCGAAAAATGGCTCTCCTCGGTAAAGCAAACCTCATCGGAAAGCACTCCCGGCAGCATTCGGCAAACCGCATCGGTAACAACAACCGCCGCCATCTCGCCGCCTGTAAGCACATAATCGCCTATTGAGATTTCCTCGTCAACTATTTCATCTAAAACACGTTGGTCGATTCCCTCATAATGGCCGCAAAGCAAAACTATATGCTCGCGGTTCGACAGTTCAATCGCCTTTTTTTGGTTAAAGGTTTTGCCCTTGGGTGACATATAGATAACATGGGGCTTTTTTCCCTGCTCCGAAAACAGGGTTTTATAGCAATCGTATATGGGCTGAACACCCATTATCATTCCCATACCGCCGCCATAGGGCGCATCATCAACGCGACCATGCTTATCGGTTGTATAATCGCGGATATTATGGCAATGAATCTCAACCGCCCCCGCTACTCGCGCGCGGCCGATTATACTATCGCCCAAAACCGCCTCACACATATCGGGAAAGAGGGTTAGAATATCAATCCTCATCACTAAAAAGTCCCTTCATAACGCTAATTTCTATTTTGGCCGATTCAACATCGACCGACTTTACTATTTCATCGATTTTCGGGATTAGATAGATGCCGTTCTCGGTTTTTATATGCCAAACATCATTGGCTCCCGTTGCGCTGACATCACAAACCTCGCCCAAAAGCTCGTTGTTTTCAATATTATAAACCTTACAGCCGATTATATCATCGACAAAATATCTGCCCTCTTCGAGGCAAACATCGCTTCGCTTTATGGATATAACCTTATTTCGCAGCTCTTCGGCGGCCTCGATAGTATCAACTCCGCGAAGCTTTGCGATAACAACGGTTCCGTGAGGCACCATTTTTTCAACCTCAAGCGCCCTTCCCGATGCGAGATATAAGGTATCGAAGGAACACAAAAACTCATTACTGTCGCACCACGGTTGGATTCTAACCATTCCGCGAACGCCATGTGTTCCGCTGATTTTTCCTGTTTCTAAAAATTCTTTCATACTAACTCCAAGGAAAAGCCCCCGGAAGAGAATAAACTCGGTCGGGGGCGTTTTTTTAGTCGATCTCTACCGCAATCTGAGTATTGTTGCGGTTGGCGGCAGCGCGCATAACGGTTCTGATAGCCTTGGCAATTCTGCCCTGCTTTCCGATAACGCGACCCATATCACCCTCGGCAACATGAAGATGGTATACTACTACGCCCTCTTCATTTGCTTCGTCAACGGTTACGCTGACTTCATCGGGATTCTGAACGAGTCCTGCTGCAATCGAAACCAATAATTCCTGCATTTTTTAATTCCTTTCGGATTATTCGCGTTATTACACGATGTTGTTCTTCTTTAAGAAGGCCTTAACTGTATCGGTCGGCTGAGCACCGTTAGCAATCCACTGCTTTGCCTTATCAGCATCAACATTGAATACAGCGGGATCCTTGGTAGGATCGAAGTAACCGATCTCCTCAATGAAACGGCCGTTTCTGGGGAAACGGGAATCTGCTACAACAACACGGTAGAAGGGATTTCTCTTGGAACCCATACGACGAAGTCTGATTTTTACTGCCATTTTCTTGCACCTCCCAAAATTAAAGTTTTATTTAAAAGATTTCTCTTTAAAAACGGTATTTAAAAGCCCATTCCGCCCATTCCCGGGGGCATTCCCGGAGGCATCGAGCCCATGCCGCCCATTCGAGCCATGGCCTTTTTGCCTTTCTTACCCGTCATCGAGCGGAACATTTTTTTCATTTGGTCATACTGCTTCATAAGACGGTTAACATCCTCAACCGTTGTTCCGCTGCCTGCCGCGATTCTCTTTCTGCGAGAAGCATTTAAAAGTTCGGGCTTTGAGCGCTCACGCGCGGTCATAGATTTTATTATCGCCTCGGTTCGAAGCATAACGCGGTCGTCAATATCAACGTCGCGCAGTTTTTTATCCATTCCCGGCAACATCCCGAGAACATTCTTAAGCGGGCCCATCTTTTTAAGACTTTGGAACTGCTCAAGAAGGTCATTAAGGTCGAATTTGTTTTCCTCAAGGCGGCGAGCCGCTTCGAGCGCCTTCTTTTCATCAACCTGCTGCTCAACCTTTTCGATGAGCGAGAGCATATCGCCCATACCGAGGATACGAGATGCCATACGGTCGGGGTGGAACTCCTCGAATTCCGAAAGCTTCTCGCCAACACCGGCAAACATTATGGGCTTTCCGGTTACGGCACGAACCGAAAGGGCCGCACCGCCGCGGGTATCACCATCGAGCTTGGTTAGGATAACGCCATCGATGGGCAATTGGTCGTTAAATGCTTTGGCGATGTTAACCGCATCCTGACCTACCATTGAATCGACAACGAGAAGGATATTGTTTACCTCAACGGTTTTAGTAATGCGCTCAAGCTCGGCCATAAGCTCGGTATCGATATGCAGTCGACCTGCAGTATCGAGGATTATATAATCATGGCCGTAATCTCGCGCGTATTTAACCGCTTCGAGGGCTGTTTTTTCGGGCTTTTGGGTTCCTTTTTCAAAAACGGGAACCGAAACCTGCTCGCCAACTACCTTTAACTGTTGGATAGCGGCGGGACGATATATATCGCAGGCAACCAACATCGGTCTATGGCCCTGCGCTTTAAGCAGCTTTGCGAGTTTTGCGGAATGGGTTGTTTTACCGGAGCCCTGCAAACCGCACATCATAATAACGGTAGGAATACGGTCGCTCGTTTTAAGACGGGCTTGGTTGCCACCCATTAGATTAACCAGCTCATCGCGAACGATTTTTATAACCATTTGCGGAGCGGTTAGGCTCTCCATAACCTTTTCGCCAATGCATTTTTCGGCAACGGTATTGGTAAAGTCTTTTGCAACCTTATAGTTAACATCGGCTTCAAGCAAAGCAAGGCGAACCTCACGCATAGCCTCTTTAACATCCGATTCGGTTAGTTTGCCCTTTGAACGCAGGCGCTTAAATGCCGCCGCAAGCTTATCGGTTAAATTATCGAATGCCATGCTCTCGCCTTCCCCTCTTAAAGATTATCAATTATTTCATATAATGCCTTATCATCGGCTTCGGCTCGCGCCTTTCGAAGCGCCCGAACCGTTTCGGCCAGATGAAGCTCGCTCTCATATAAGCGAAGCTGGGCTTCGGCTCTTTTTAGCGAATCTCTGACTCCCTGGCGGGTTATACCCTCGTTTTCCGAGATTTCGGAAAGAGAAAGGTCGTCATTATAATAAAGCTCAACCAGCAATCGCTGCTTTTCAGGGAGCAGACCGCCATATATATCGAGAAGCCTTGAAACCTCGAAATCCTTCGGCATATCCACACTCCTCTGTAAAGTTTTTTTCTTTACAGCCGATATTCTACCACAACAGTAGCCGTCTGTCAAGTATTTTTCTTTACACTTATTTTCCGGTTGAATAATATGTCGAATTATATTATAATTATTCCGTAAACTAATGAGAGGAGGGTCGCCATGAGGCGAATAGTTGCAATAGTTTTAGCTTTATGCCTTATGCTTGGTCTTTCGGCCTGCGGCGGCACCTCGAACAACACTATATACATAGCGCTTGAGGATATAACAACCCTCGACCCGCAGATTGTTTCCCGTCCCGCCGACCGAACGGTTGTGCTTAATATTTATGAGGGCCTTCTGCGGCTCGATTCAAACGATACCCCCATCCCTGCGGCGGCCAAGGAATTTTCAAAAGTGGGCCTTGAATACACCTTTACCCTCGAATCCGACCTCTGTTGGAGCGATGGAACGGCGCTTACCGCTTATGATTTCCAGTTCGCTTTCCGCCGCGCCGCAAGCCCTGAAACCGATGCACCGGATTTTGCAAAAATCTCTGCCATTAAGGGCGCCAACGCGGTTAAAAACGGCGCCGATGTATCTAAACTGGGGGTTAAAGCGGTAGATGACAGAACCCTTAAGATAACCCTTGAACGCGAGGATGAAAATTTCCTGCTTACCCTAACCGAGCCGATATGTATGCCCTGTAACGAAGCCTTTTTCCTTGAGCAAAAGGGCAAATACGGCCGCCGGGGAGAGAGCACATTATCAAACGGCTCATTCTATGTTTTTTCCTGGAACAGCGACCGTATACGTCTCAAAAGAAACGGCTATTATAGCGGCGGCTTCACTGCGAAGCCCGATGAGATTTTCTTAACCTCTCCCGAGGAATCCGAGATAATCACAATGCTATCGGATAAGGATATCGATCTTTCACTGATTGATAGCAGCAAGAGCGAGGCCGCTATGGATAAGGGGCTTACCGCAACAAGCTATTTTGATAAATATGTTTTTGTTGTTATAAACAAAAACGCAGATTTTGGTCCCGCGGCGATACGAAAGGCGCTCTCGCTTTCGATTCACCGTAACGCACTTGAGCACGAGTTGCCCTCTTACCTTATTCCCTTCTCGGCGCTCGTTCAGCCCGAAGCCTGTTTTGAAGGAACGCCGATTTATGGTGAGGTTACGGGATTTACGGATTTTAAATACCTGCCCGATGAGGCATATGATACCTACCTCGGCTATACCAAGGTAAACGGCTCGCCTGCTACGGGGGTAATTATTTATCCTGCAGAGCTTAAAATTGATAGCCTTGTTTCGGGGATTGCATCGGGCTGGCAACAATCCTTGGGTTGCTTTTTGAATATGTCGGCTCTGGATAGCAATTCGGCGGTTATGAATAAAATCGAGAGCGGCGATTTCACCATAGCCGTATGCGCTTTGAGCGCGGGCGACAGTAATGCATATGAGCTGCTCTCGCAATTCAGAAGCGGCAACAGTTTTGGCTTTTCAAATGCCGAATTCGATAGCATATTAAACTCGCTTCACGCAAAAACCACCGTCGAGGAATATGTTGCGGCCATAAGACGGGCGCAGAGTATTTTGCTTTCGGATAACAGTATTATCCCGATTGTTGCGGCGCCAACGGTTGTTTGCTCTACCGAGCAGATAAAATATGTTAACTACAGTATCGCTAACGAATATATCGATTTTACAACCATCGAGAAAAAATAAAAAAGCTCCCTTGAGGGAGCTTTTTTATTTATAACAGTATCGCAAGAATGATACCTGCGGCGGCCGCCAAAGCGGCCAAAATGATAAGCCTGCGCTTTATTATCCTTCGGCGGCGCATTACGCGGCGGGGCGGGGTTCTACCCTGCTCGGCCGAGCGAATAATATCGGCGGCTCCCGCCTCTAATTTGCTCTGCGGAACGCCCGAATATGCGGGATTTACAAAAAGCAAAACTCTATCGAAAAATTTGCTTCCGGTATTGTTGATTTCTATTATAGTTTTATTAACTCCTTTAACCACGGCAACCACCTTTTTTCTTGTCTTTTCAAGATAAATTGTTGCCAAAAGGTAAAAAAGTTATACAACGGCGGACAAGCAAGTTTACATAAAAAATGTTAATAACTCGGTTGAAAACCTTAATAACCGCCTATTTAAAGCCAAAAAGTTACTAACAATTTACATAATTCGACATATTATGTTAACTAATCGATTATGCGGCCTGTTAGGTATCCAACAGCGCGCTCAACTGCATCGCGGGAGTTGCCCCAATCGGCATTTTCGCCGCTGTTGCGATAATCATACATTGAGCAATACTTATTGAGGTCGGCCGTTAGCGACTTATGATATTCGCTTGTTATGCGGTAAAGCGATTTTTGGAAATCCTTATGATAACGGCGCAGATGCTTTTTATCGCCGAGCGCAGAGAGCATATTATAATGCTTTAGGCAAAACTGCGGTTGCGAATCGAAAAGCTCGCGGAAATCACGGTCGGTTTCATAGCTGCGAAGCAGAGTATCGAGCATACGGCTCATACCCCATTCGATTTTATTGCAAACAAAGCAATCCTTTTCTATCTCGCGGGCCTTTGAGGGGCTTTTTATCGCCTTTTCCATCTCGGCAACATGGCTCTCAAGCATAAGCGCCAGAGAAAGACGGCCGCGACGAGCCATCATTTTATCAAAATGGTCGGCACAAAAGCCTTGACGGTTGGTTTCGATTCTAACATCGGGCTCCATCATAGCGGCTCCCATTATGTATTCAAGGATATGGTCCTCAACCGTTTTATACATTCGGCATATAGGGCATCCATCCTGAACCTCGAACACCTCGTTTACCGGAATGGTGCAAATATCGTTACGCATAATTATCATCTCCTGTTTGTCATTGTAACACATTTATGGTATAATAACAATCACAAGGTGATGATATGGTAATTAAAAACGATGAAAAAAATTTTTATATAGTTGGCGCCGAATGCTTCTCGCTCGCCGATACGCTTGATTGCGGTCAGGCCTTTCGTTGGGCAGAGCAGGACGGAGTTTGGCAGGCGGTAGTAGGCCAAAAGCTTCGCCGAGTTTCGCAGCAGGGCGATACCATAACCTTTTTCGATTGCCAAAAAGAGGAATTTGAGAATTTTTATATGCCTTATTTTGATATCAAGCGCGATTATAAAAAAATAATCGACACGGTAGCCGAGAACGAGGTTTTATCGGCCGCTACGGCGGTTGCGGGCGGAATTAGGATTCTGCGACAGGACCCATGGGAAACGCTCTGCTCCTTTATTATTTCGCAAAATAACAATATCCCGCGAATCAAGGGAATTATTGACCGCTTATGCGAAAATTTCGGTGAAAAAATCGAAGGCGGGTATACCTTTCCCTCGGCCGAACGCATAGCCGCTCTTTCTATCGATGACCTCGCCCCCCTTCGCAGTGGTTTTCGCGCCAAATACATAATCGATGCCGCCAAAAAATTCGCAGACGGAACCGTCTCGCCCGAGAGAATAGAAAGCCTTTCAACCGATGAGGCTCGCGCCGAGCTTATGAAAATATACGGGGTTGGCGAAAAGGTTGCCGATTGCGCTTTGCTGTTTGGTTTTTCGAGAATTGATGCATTCCCCAAGGATGTTTGGATTAAGCGGGCGATGACCGTTTTGTTTGATGGGGTTTTGCCCGAATGTGCCGTTCCTTTTGCGGGCATTGTTCAGCAATATATTTTCCACTATGCCCGAATGACCAAGCTGTCTTTTTAAAAAGTTTGTAGAAAATTTATCAAATTTTAAAAACTGTCTTTATTTTTCTAAAACAATGTAGTATAATACTATCATAAAAATGACGGAGGTATAAATTATGCCATTAGTAAACACAAAAGAAATGTTTAAAAAGGCTTATGAGGGCGGATATGCCATCGGTGCCTTTAACGTAAACAACATGGAAATCATCCAGGGTATTACCGAAGCTGCCAAAGAGCTCAATGCTCCCCTTATTCTTCAGGTTTCGGCAGGCGCCCGCAAGTATGCAAACCACACTTATCTTGTAAAGTTGGTTGAGGCCGCTGTTGAGGAGACCGGTCTTCCGATCGCTCTTCACCTTGACCATGGTAACTCCTTCGAGCTCTGCAAGAGCTGCATCGACGGAGGCTTCACCTCGGTTATGATCGACGGTTCTCACCTTGATTATGAAGAGAACGTTGCTCTCACCAAGCAGGTTGTTGATTATGCTCATCAGTTCGGTGTAACCGTTGAGGGTGAGCTCGGACAGCTCGCAGGCGTTGAGGATGACGTTAACGTTTCGGCAGAGGATGCATCCTACACCAACCCCGACCAGGTTTACGATTTCGTTACCCGCACCGGTGTTGATTCTCTTGCAATCGCTATCGGCACAAGCCACGGCGCATTCAAGTTCAAGCCCGGCCAGAAGCCGCAGCTCCGCTTTGATATCCTCGAAGAGGTTTCTAAGCGTCTTCCCGGTTTCCCGATCGTTCTTCACGGCGCAAGCTCGGTTGTTCCCGAGTTCGTTGAGATGGTTAACACCTATGGCGGACAGATGCCCGATGCTATCGGCATTCCGGAGGATATGCTCCGTCAGGCTGCTACCATGGCAGTTTGCAAAATCAACATTGACTCTGACCTCCGTCTCGCAATGACCGGTGCCATCAGAAAGCACTTTGTTGAGAACCCCTCTCATTTTGACCCCCGTCAGTATCTTGGCGACGGCCGCACCGCTATTAAGGGTATGGTTGCTCACAAGATTGAGAACGTTCTTGGCTGCAACGGCAAGGCCTAATTTTAGAATTAAACCCCTCGGTTTTCCGAGGGGTTGTTTTTTATGTTGCTTATGCACCAATCAATATATTCTTTTGCTATATTATAGTTTTCAAAATTTCTGCAACACGCGACAACGCTATGCTTAATCATAACGCACTCTCGGTTAAAGTTCTTTTATGGAATTATTTTTATTATAATTCCGTAAAAGAATTATGTCAATACAACTAACACCTATAATTCTTGTATAGAATAATAGAGGTGATAGTGTTGAAAATTCGTAAAGCCGAATACGGCAAATGCAATATAGTTGGCAAAAACATTGAGCAATTAAGAAAAAAGGCCGGAATAAAACAAAAAGACTTTATTTCAAAGATGCAAATTCTCGGTTGCGACATCAACCCCAGCAGTTATTCAAAATTAGAAGGGCAGATACGAATTGCCACCGATAAAGAGGTTTTTGTTGCCGCAAAGATTTTAAATGTTTCAATAGATTCTTTATTTGAATAAATTAATCAACAAATGAGAGGCCTTGTAATGAAAAGGATATTCAAAATATTAATTATTGTCGGTATCATATTTGTGTTCGGTGTTGTATGGAATGTTGTGCGCCTGCTTATAGAAACCAAGCCCCTTAAAATTGATGAATCGGTTTTAAATATTATCGCAGAAACAGATTGGTCGGATACCAATTTGTTGGAAGCGAAGGAGATGTTTTTTAACGTTTCCGACGGCAATCCCACCTTTAGCGGGATTTATGGGGAGGGCGAGAATAATTATCATATCAATATAACTCTTGCCGACCCCGATGATAATGCAGAACTTATTTCATATAAAAACATTAAGTATTCCGCCGCAGAGCATACAGCGCTCTCGTTTAAAAATATATTTTCGAGCAATGATAATGTTGAGCGTTATTTAACCGTTTATGTTGATGGAATCAAGATTTCGGTTACCGAATATAATAAATCTAAAAATGCCATTGCTTTTTACAATTTCTTTAAGGAAAATACCCAACCCAAAGAAAGTAAAAGTTCGGTTGCTTTCTATCATGAAACAGAGATAGATTATTCCGAATTTATAGCAAAAAACAAAAGCGATAAAAACGTTGGCGAGGTTAGCAATGAGGATATCGCCGCAGAAAAAGCTACCGAGCTTTGGGTTTCTGATTTAGGGGCCGAAGCCTTTATAGGCGGACCCGAGATTTCTGTTTATTGCGATACGAGCAAAGAATATTGGATTATAG
>SVPK01000054.1 GCA_015065875.1 Oscillospiraceae bacterium | reverse complement strand
ATATCCTCAAGAACGTTTGCCGCATGGGATTTTCCGGCACCTGACATACCGGTTACTATAAGCAGTTCCACCCTTTTTACCTCCCGATTTTTATAATTTCGCTCTCAAGAGCCACCCCGAATTTTTGAAAAACCGTTGCCTTTATATGTTCTATGAGCCCCAAAACATCGGAACAGGTTGCCCCGCCGACATTAACTATAAAGCCTGCGTGCTTTTCGCTTACCTGCGCTCCGCCCACGGTATAGCCTTTAAGACCGCATTGTTCAACAAGCGCTCCTGCAAAATAACCTTCGGGTCTTTTGAAAACACTGCCTGCCGACGGAAAATTAAGCGGTTGCTTATCCTTTCGGCGGCCGATATAATCATCCATTCTCGCACGGATGCTTTCTTTTTTATCCTCGACAAGCGCGAATTGTGCCGAAAGGATAATATCATCCTTTCCCGAAAAACGGCTATGACGATAAGAAAAATCGAGTTCATCGGCGGAGGCAGTCTTGATTTCGCCTTCGCCCGTCATATATGTTACGGAACGAACAACATCTCTCATCTCGCCGCCATAGGCTCCCGCGTTCATATAAATCGCGCCGCCTACAGAGCCGGGTATACCATAAGCAAATTCAAGGCCCGAAAGACCAGAATTAAGGCAGGCCGAGCAAAGCGCCGCCAAGGAGGCTCCCGCTTTACAGGAAACAATACCGTTTTCGAGGACTTCGATTTTATCGAGTCCATCCGCAATATGGATTACGGCACCCTCAATACCATCATCGGAAACCAAAAGGTTTGAGCCCTTTCCAAGCAGCATAAGCGGAATACCGCATTCCTTTGCCGCCAAAATGGCAGATTTCAGTTCCCCTTCGTTTTTGGGCTTTACCAAGACATCTGCGGGGCCGCCGATATGAAAGGTCGTTAGCGACGACATCGGGCATTTCTCAACATATTCAATTTTAAGGTCGGACAATGCTTTTAGATATGCCGTCACAAAAATCACCCTTTAGTTAAGATTATAAAGGCAGGCCGCGCCGATTATACCCGCATCATTTGCGAGCTCGGCCGCACGAATTTCGGTTTGTTTTTCAACGTTTTTGGAATAACGTTGGCTCTCGTTATATTCGCGGATGGGGGCAATAAGGGTTTCGCCCTCATGCGAGATTCCGCCGCCGATGCAAAGAACGTCGGGTTGGAATATATTAACAACATTGGTTATACCGCAAGCAACATAACGAGCATACTGCTCAACTACCGCTTTGCCCGCCGCATCACCGCGACGCATAGCATCAAACGAGGTTCTGCCGCTTACACGGTCGATACTGCCCTCGGTAAGTTCCCACATAATGCTATCGAGATTTTGCTCCATTGCGGCCTTGGTTTGGCGAATGAGCGCGGTTGCCGAAGCATAGGTCTCCCAGCAGCCCTTTCGACCGCAGGTGCACTGCTCACCATCACAGACCATAACTGTATGGCCAAGCTCGCCGCCCGCATAGTTACTGCCTGTAAAGAGTTTGCCGCCGATTATAATTCCGCAACCTACTCCTGTTCCGAGGGTAATGGTTATGAAATCATTTGTTCCCTTGCCGGCGCCCGCCATAAACTCACCGTATGCCGCGGCATTTGCATCGTTTTCTATATAGCATTTAATGCCGCCCAGACGAGAGGAAACATACTCTACCATAGGAACATTATCAAAATGAAGGTTATTAGAGGTTGCAATAACGCCTGTTTCGGGATTAATGCTTCCCGGAGCGCCTATTCCTGCAGAATTAATATCCTCAAGCGAGAGACCTGCATCCTCAAGCGCCATAAAGCAGGCTGCCGCTATATCATCGGCAATCGCCTCGGCGGGACGCGGAGAATTGGTTTTCTTTTTTCCGCGACCAACGATTTCATTTTTTTCATTAACAACTCCAACGGCAATATTGGTTCCGCCTAAATCTATTCCAAGATTATACATAAAATTCACCTTTTCAGTTTAAAAATCGGAATAACCCGTTTTATCATTTGCATTATTGCTCTTGGCTTCGCTCATACCAAGACGCTCAAGAAGCGCCTGCGCGGCATTATAGCCCAGCTTTTTCTGGCGATTGTTTCTCGCCGCAACCTCGATAATAACCGCAAGATTTCGGCCCGGTTTAACCGGAACGGTAATTGAGGGAAGCGATATTCCCAAGATTTCGGTTGTTTCATCCTCAAGACCCATACGGTCATAAACCTTTGATGAATCCCAAGGCTCAATATTTATAACGAGGTCAATCTTTTCGGTAGGCTTAACGGCACCAACACCGAAAATGCGGCTTGCATTAATAATACCTATACCACGAAGCTCGATAAAATGACGGATATTTTCGGGCGAGCTGCCAACCAATGATTTTGATGATACGCGGCGAATTTCAACCGCATCATCGGCAATCAAACGGTGACCTCGGTTTACAAGTTCGATTGCGGTTTCGCTCTTACCTACGCCGCTCTCACCAAGCAAAAGAATACCTTCACCAAATACCTCGACCAAAACACCATGGCGGGTTATACGAGGCGCTAACTGAACATTTAGGAAGGAAATGAGCGCCGCCAAAAAGCCCGAGGTTGAATCACCTGTTCTCAGCAGAGGAACACCATACTGCTCAGCGGCCTTAAGGAGTTCATCCCTAACCTCAATGCTGCGGGTTATTATTACTGCGGCAGGCTTGGTTGCCATAAACTCATCAATAGCCTTAAGATATTTTTCTTCGGGCAGTTCATAAAGATAGCTTATCTCACTGCGGCCGAGAACCTGAATACGTTGGTTATCAAAATATTCAAAATAACCGCTAAGCTGAAGTCCCGGGCGGTTAATTTCGGTATTGCCGATAAGTATTTCATCTGCATCCCCCGGCATATAAACAGTTTCTAAAGTAAACTCCTTCATAATGCGGGAAAGCGATACTGTAAATTGCTTTTTCATAGTTTTCCTCCTGCCAAAACAGAATTATACGATTTTATTATACAGTATTTATTTTTCAAAATAAAGTGTTTTTATTAATATTCTCTTATTTTTCTTGTAAAATTTTCGGTTTGGTTATATAATTACTTTATCAGTTACTTTTTTCGGAGGCTTTTTAATGAAACTTGGTATCGTAGGACTGCCTAATGTTGGCAAGTCGACTCTATTTAATGCTATAACAAACGCAGGCGCCGAATCGGCCAACTACCCCTTCTGCACCATCGACCCCAATGTTGGTGTTGTTTCGGTTCCCGATGAGCGCCTTGATAAGCTTTGCGAGATGTATACCTCGGGCAATAAGGTTCCCCCCATTGTTCCCGCCGTTATCGAATTTGTTGATATTGCGGGCTTGGTTAAGGGCGCCTCAAAGGGCGAGGGTCTCGGCAATAAGTTCCTTGCGAACATCCGCGAGGTTGATGCAATTGTTCATGTTGTTCGTTGCTTCGAGAACGATAATATTATTCATGTTGAAGGAAACATCAACCCGATACGCGATATTGAAACCATAAATACCGAGCTGATTTTTTCGGATATGGAAATGGTTGAACGCCGAATTGCCAAAACAAGCAAAGAGCTTAAGGGAAACAAATCGCTTCAGGGCGAGGTTGATTTTCTTAAAAAGCTTTATGACCACCTTGATTCGGGCAAATGCGCGAGAAGTCTTGCTCTCGATGACGACGAAAAGGAAATCCTTGCAACAATTGACCTTCTCACCTCCAAGCCGATAATTTATGCCGCAAATATGAGCGAGGATGATTTCGCTTCGGGCATTAATGATAACGCACAGTTAAAGGCCGTTGAGGCGCTTGCCGCGGAGGAAGGCTCACAGGTTCTTCCCATCTGCGCGCAGATGGAGGCCGATATCGCCGAAATGAGCGCAGAGGAAAAGCTAATGTTCTTATCCGAGCTTGGACTTGAGCATTCGGGTCTTGACCGTCTTATTCAAAAAAGCTATACCCTTTTGGGACTTATCTCCTTCCTTACCGCGGGCGAAAAAGAAGTTCGCGCTTGGACCATTCGCAACGGTCTTAAGGCTCCGCAGGCCGCAGGTAAAATACATACCGATTTTGAGCGCGGCTTTATTCGCGCACAGGTTGTTGCCTTTAGCGATTTGGCCGAGGCGGGTTCGCTTGCTAATGCCAGAGTTAAGGGTCTTGTCAGAACCGAGGGTAAGGAATACGTTATGAAGGATGGCGACGTTGTCGAATTCCTATTCAATGTTTAATTTTTTCGGAGGTCTTTTATGGACTATCTAAAAAGAACCTGGGCACAGATTGATATCGATGCCCTGCTTCATAATTTTGAGACCATAAAAAAACAAACGAATAGCAAAATCGCCGCCGTTATCAAGGCTAATGCATACGGTCACGGCGCCGCAACCATAGCCCCTTTTCTTGAAAAGGCAGGGGCCTCGATGTTTGCGGTTTCAAACATCGAGGAGGCTTTTGAGCTTCGCAGAAGCGGCATTAAAAAGGATATTATCATATTGGGATACACTCCTGCTGAATATGCCGAAAGCTTGGCAAAAGAAGAAATTATTCAAACGGTTTATTCTCTTTCATATGCCTCTGCGCTATCTCAAAAAGCGGTAGAATGCGGTGTTACTATTGCATGCCATTTAAAGCTGGATACGGGTATGTCGCGTCTTGGATTCGATTGCCGAAATGAAGAGCTATGCGGATTTGCAGATATGATTAAAACCGCTTCCCTTCCCGGACTTAAGATTACGGGGGCGTTTACCCATTTTGCAACTGCCGACCGTTCGGGCGATGAAAACGGCGAATTTACCGCTATGCAATATGAAAGGTTTTCTGTCGCGGTTGAAAAACTTCGGGCTCAAGGAATCGAGCTTCGCGATATTCATTGCTGCAACTCGGCAGGGCTAATGCTTGATTGCGATAAACACGCAACACTTACAAGACCGGGAATTATCCTTTATGGTCTTATGCCCGATACGGGAATGGAAAAGACTCTCCCTCTGCTCCCTGTTATGAACTTTTATTCAACCGTTTCTTTTGTTAAAACCATTAAAAAAGGCGATACGGTAAGCTACGGAAGGCACTTTACCGCTTCGCATGATATGAAGGTTGCGACCGTTTCGGTGGGTTACGCCGATGGATATCCGCGAGCGCTATCCTGCAAAGGCTATATGCTTATAAACGGCAAAAAAGCGCCCATTCTCGGCAATGTTTGTATGGACCAAACGGTTGTTGATGTTAGCGAGATTGAGGATGTTGCCGCCGGAACCCTAGCCACTCTTTGGGGCGAAGGGCTCCCCGCCGAAGAGATAGCCTCGATTTGCGACACCATTGGATACGAGCTCGTTTGCGGGGTTTCGCACCGTGTTCCGCGCGTTTATAAAAAGGACGGAAACGAAACAGAGGTTGTTAATTACATTTTGGATAAATAAAAAAAGGTTCGGTCAAACGACCGAACCTTTTCTATTTACATATTAAACGCATATCCTGCGGCGATTCCCACAACTGCGGAAATACAGATTATTATAATCGGATGAACCTTTTTAAATGCCAAAATCGACATTGCGATAAATAGCGCCGCCGACATATAAAACATCTCGGTTTTAAAGATATCGAGGGTTAAATTTGCGGGGACAAAAACTGTTTTTCCAACCGATATAACCGCCGCCGCAATAAGGCCTACAACGGCGGGCTTAAGACCTGTCATAGCGCCTGCAACGAATCGATTCGTTTTAAATTTTTCATAGCATCGGGCAACGATTAGAATAACTATAAACGAAGGCAGAACAACTCCCAGGGTTGCACAAGCAGCGCCCAAAAATCCGCCCCGATCAGTTCCGATATAGGTTGCCATATTTATGGCGAAGGGACCGGGAGTGCTCTCGCTTACGGCAATAAAATTGGCTATTTCGGATTCAGTTACCCACCCGCGCGACAAGGTTTCGCTCTGGATAAGCGGGAGCATTGCATAGCCGCCGCCAAAGGTTAACGCGCCGATTTTAAAGAAGGTCCATAAAAGTTCAAGATATATCATAATTTATGCTCCTTCCTCGATATGATTAAGGAAGAAACTATGCCGCAAATAGCACAGCAAATTATAACAATAAGAACACTGATGTCCGTAAATGAAGCCACCAAAAAGGCCGCCAACATTACAACATAACCGAACACATCCTTCTTAACCTTTTTATACATGGTATAAAGAGCTTTAAGGAGTAGCGCAAGCACGCCTGCACGAATACCGTTAAAGGCGTATTGAACGGCTTTTATATCGCTAAACTCGCGAAGCAGACGCGCAACAACCGATATAACGATAAAGGATGGCAATACAACACCAAAGGTTGCACAAAATGCGCCAAAAAAACCACAGGTTCTGGTTCCTACGAAGGTGGCCATATTTATTGCGATAGGACCCGGAGTTGACTCGGCAATGGCGATTATCTCAAGGATATCATCATCGGATATCCAACCCTTCTTTTCAACCATTTCATGTTGAATTAAGGGAATCATTGCATAGCCGCCGCCAAAGGTAAAGGCACCTATTTTAAAAAACGATATAAACAGCTCAAGCATTAAACGAAGCTTGCTTGGTGACTTTTTATCTGTCATTTAAGCTATGATACACTCCCTCATTTTTAACATTAATATAGGCGGGACGAATAATCTTTCCCGAGTTTTGAATTTCTTCAATTCTATGAGCGCTCCAACCCGCTATGCGAGCAGTTGCAAAAAGAGGAGTAAATAATTCGCAGGGCAACTCGAGCATACGATAAATAAGACCCGAATAGAAATCGACATTAGCGCTAACACCCTTATACATTTTTCGCTTTTCGGCGATGATTTCGGGGGCTATACGCGCAACCGTTTCATAAAGGGCAAACTCCTCTTCTCTGCCCTTTTCGACAGCAAGCTCTTTTGCACACTGCTTAAGTATATCGGAGCGCGGGTCGGAAAGAGAATAAACTGCGTGTCCCATTCCGTAGATGAGGCCCAGTCGGTCGAAAGCATCACGATTAAGCAGGCGCATAAGATAATCCTTAATTTCGCCCTCGTTTTTGGTATTGATGCTCTGTTGCATATCATCAAACATACGAACAACCTTGATGTTTGCGCCGCCGTGACGCGGGCCCTTAAGCGAACCGAGAGCCGCTGAAACGGCCGAATAGGTATCGGTTCCCGACGAGGTTACAACATGGGTGGTAAAGGTCGAGTTATTGCCGCCGCCATGCTCGGCATGGAGAATGAGCGCCAAATCGAGTATTTTAGCCTCTAAATCGGTATATTCGCCGTTTTCTCGCAGGATATTAAGCAGGGTTTCGGCGGTTGAAAGTCCCGGCTTCGGATGATGGATAAACAAGCTTTTACCCAAATGATAATGCTGATACGAATGATAACTATATATCGAAAGCAATGGGAACATTGCTATAAGCTGCAAGCATTGACGCAAAACATTCGGAACAGAGGTATCATCGGGGTTTTCGTCATATGCATAAAGCGCAAGAACACTTCGGGAAATGATATTCATCATATCCTTGCCCGGTGCTTTAAGTATCATATCACGAACAAAGGATGTAGGCAGGCTGCGATATTCGGAAAGAACCGCCGAAAACTCATCAAGCTCGGTTTTGGTCGGAAGCTTTGAAAACAGCAAAAGATAAACCGTTTCCTCAAAGCCGAGGCGGTCATCTTTTTGGAAACCTGCAACCAAGTCTCTAACATTTATTCCGCGATAAAAAAGTTGTCCATCACACGGGATTACGGTTCCATCAGGCAGGGTATCCTTCGCTTTTATATGCGAAACCTCGGTTAGTCCCGTTACAACGCCATTGCCGTTGAGATCGCGAAGGCCGCGATTAACCTTATGCTCAACATACATATCGGGTTTTATTCCGTTGCCATCAACCGACAACTGTGCCATTTTACTGATATAAGGGGTTATTTCGGAATAGGATTTCATCTGCTTTTCCTTTCTTCTTTATAATATTATAATTTTACCATTTTTTCTCTGCTAAATCAATAAAAATCTGTTGCCTTACAAGAAACTAAGGATAGGATATTTTTTACTTTATCGGGAAAAAACAAATATAATCAAGTTTATGTTGCTTATTTTGACAAAATATAATATAATGTTATAAATATGTTAACAGGATTTGAAAGAATAAACGGCTTACGGACGGTGATATGCAATGAGATTTTTGAAACGTATTATTCCGCAGTATTCTATAACTCCTGTATTTTCGATGATTGTTATAGGAGCGGCTACCTATTTCATAACCAAGCTCGTTATGGATAACGGACGTCATTATGATGTCAGCCTTCCTATCGACCATAGTATCCCGCTCATTCCCGTCTTTATTGTTATCTATATTCTTTCATACCTTCAGTGGATTTTCGGATACGGAATAATAGCAAAAGAGCGAAAAGATTTTGCCCATAGGATAATCTCATCGGAAATTATTGCAAAGCTTATATGCCTTTTTATATTTATAGTTTTGCCTACCAGTATGGTGCGCCCTGAGATTACGGGAAGCGATATTTTCAGCAAGCTTACCCTGCTTATATACAAGATAGATACTCCAACCAATCTTTTCCCCTCGCTGCACTGTCTTGAAAGTTGGATTATTTTCCGCGCTTCATTCGGTCTTGAGCGCCACGGCAAACCCACCATAATAATAAACGCAATTTTCGGAATTTTGGTTTTTCTTTCGGTTTTATTTGTTCGCCAGCATCTTATACTCGATATTCCTGCGGCCATTATAGTTGGCGAATTTTCGCTGTTTATCGGCAAAAAATTCAATACAGGACGAGTTTTTGATAAAATAGACTCTCATATTTTAAGAAAGGGGCAGGTATAGTGTCGTTAAGTCAACAGCCGAATACTGAAACGACGGATAATCAATCCGGCGGCTTTAAGCCCGGCAGTAAGGCTCTTTGGACATTTGTTTTCATTGCTATATCGGCGCTGAGCATTTGGGCGGTGGTTTCGCATACCAAGGATTTTTCGGCAACGAAATTCTTAAGCTTTGCGAAACACGCAAACCCCGCTTGGCTATGTGCCGCGATTCTTTCGATGCTTGGATTCATTGTTTTTGAAGGCATCGCATTAATAACAATCTGCCGCTCCTTTGGATATAAAACGCGGCTTGGCAGCGGTTTTGTTTATTCGGCTTCGGATATCTACTTTTCCGCTATTACCCCCTCGGCAACGGGCGGACAGCCTGCAAGCGCCTTCTTTATGATTAAGGATAGCGTCCCCGGAACGGTTGTTACGGTTGCGTTGCTTGCAAACCTCGTTATGTATACCGCGGCAATAGTTATTTTAGGAATAATTTCTTTTATAACACACCCCTCGCTTTTGGCTAATTTCTCCGCCGCATCAACAACACTTATTGTTTTTGGCTTTGTTGTTATGCTTTCGCTTTTGACCCTGTTTATAATGTT
Organism: Oscillospiraceae bacterium; assembly: GCA_015065875.1. Lineage (GTDB taxonomy): Bacteria > Bacillota > Clostridia > Oscillospirales > Acutalibacteraceae > SIG589. The sequence goes on along the minus strand of SVPK01000054.1, from coordinate 380 downwards.
GGTCTTTAAAAAGGGTCTGCTTCACGGACTTTGCCGTTTCTCGGTTAAGCTTGCGGCAAAGCTACATATTATACGAAATGCCGATAAAAAGCTTGAGAGTCTAAACGGCAAAATGGAAAGCTATTCAAAGAATGCTTCTTTGCTTGCAGGAAAGGGCAAAACGCTTTTTGCAGTTTTCATCTTTAACCTGTTGCAAAGGGTTTGCCAGATAGCAGTTACCGCTTTTACCTATTTGGCCGAGGGCGGAAGCCTCTCGGAGGCGGCCAATGTTTTCTTTACCCAAACCAATGTTACCCTTGGTTCACATTGTATACCCATCCCCGGAGCCATGGGAGTTACGGATTATTTAATGCTCGACGGATTCGGAGAGCTGAATATAG
>SVPK01000053.1 GCA_015065875.1 Oscillospiraceae bacterium | reverse complement strand
TACATAAGAACTATAATGAACCCCTAAATCTAACAACACTTGCGAATACGGCTAATATGTCGCCAAAATATTTTTGTCGTTTTTTTAAGGAGCTTGTTGGAAAAACTCCGATAGATTATCTTAATTTCTACCGCATTGAGCGCGCCTGCGAAATGCTGATAAGCGGCGAAAAAAACATAACCGAAACCGCCTTTGAATGTGGGTTTAATGATATCTCATATTTTATAAAAACCTTCAAAAAATACAAAGGCATCCCGCCAAAGCAATATATAAGCAGTATTAAAAAATAAAAAATCCCCAAACATAAGGTTTGGGGATTTTTTTATCTCTTTATGTATCCTCTGTTTTTATAGGTATAAATCATATATGCAACTGCGATATAGCCAATAGCCCAAAGGCCGAGACTTAAAGCAAACTGCAGATTATTTATACCATAGAGATAATGATAAAGCGGGAAAAAAGACTGGATTAGATGAAACTTTCTAACATTAAAGAAAACAGGACTCAATGCAATCGAAAGAATGAGCACAATAGGAAGCGCAACCGAAAGTTTTGCGGGGGTATTGAGCAGAGTTCCGAGGAGGGTGCAAAATCCGGTGCAGCAAAGGATATACAAAAGCATCATAAGGCTCTCGCGCGGGAACGAAGTATAATTGCCCGAAAGCATAAGGGCGATGCTGACAAAGGTTCCCGAAATGGTGAGTGCCGCAAGGTTATTAAAGAGATATATTGCTCCGCGTTTTAGAGAGGTAAGGTTGGAAAAAATTCCTTCATGGTCATCGCTGTTGAAATAAAGCGCCGCCGCAAGCCCGCAAAGGAGCATAACCGCGCCTAAAAGTCCGCGAAGCGGGGCGGTTATAAAATCGGAATTCTTTGGTGCCTCTTGATTGGAATCGAGGTAACCGTATTCGATAAGGGTTGTATCCTCGCCAAAAATATCATAGGCATCGGCCAAGAATTCGGGGGTTTTATACTCATCCCCTAGCGGAAGCTTTAGCGCCGCATCCTCATAAATCTCATAAGAAACTATGGGGAAAAGCATTCCAAGCAGTTTTTCGCGCGCGGCGCGAACAAAGGTATTATCTTCCGATAGGTATACCCTTATAAGGTGTTCCTTTTCACCCGCGGCGATTTTTTCGGCTCGCGATTCCAAATCGGGCAATAAAACCCATGCGGTATCGGCCTCTCCCCTTTCAACCATAATTTTCGCCTCGCGCTCGGTTTTGCATTCGGTTACAACCGTTATTTTGGTTGTTTCCTTAACCTTCGCTATAATATCGGCGGCTATCGGGTCGGCGGGGTCCTCACTTACGAGGGCTATACGCACAAAACCGCTTTCCTCTTTAGCGGTATTGGCCATAAAGATGGTAAAAAGCGGAATAAGCAATAAAATTATAAGAAAGCTTACCTTTTTTATCAGGCGCTTATTGAGCGCATAATACCAGAAAAGCAGTCGTTTAAATGTTTTACTCATATTCGGCTACCTCTAATTTTTATACTGCGAACCACCGCGGCCACAGATAAGAACAACGCAACATATACTGCGGCATTTATAAGCGCCTCGGCATTCATATCGCCCGTCATAACACGACTCGCATAGCTGAATGCAACACCGGTCGGCAGATAGGGTGAAATCGCCTGCAGGGTTTGGGGCAGGCTATAAATCGGATATAAAAGACCCGAAGCATATGATAGCGCAACGAGCGAGAGTATCTGCAGCAGCACTGCGCTTACAACCCCGCTTGTTAGTTCATAAAGCATAAACTGCATAGCCGAAATAACGGCGGCCGCAGGGATAAGCATAATACCGAGCTTTATAAATCCAAATACTCCCGCTATATCGGGCAAAAATGCCGGCAGTTCTTTTCCGCCGAGCAGAAGTCCCGCCGCGGCAAAGAGGATGATTATATTAGCAATGAAAACCCCGAAAAACGGAGCATATTCGGCCGTTATCTGGCCGAAAACGACATTCTTCTTTGAAAAGAGAAGCCGTTGCAGAGATAGGTCGCGCTTGGTTATAAGGTTAACACATACCGTTCCCCACAAGAGAAACAGCAATATAAAAAACGCGCAAACATAATAGCCCTCAAAGGTTAGACCCTTTCCGATGCCTAAAGTATGAATATCATACCATTGCTCGCGTTTTAGTATATGACCTATGTATTCAACGCTTAAATTATTGGCAAGCTCAACGCGGGTTTTATATTCCAATTCGGCTATTTCGGCCAAATCGATATAACCATAAACCGCACACTGCGATTCAACTATAATACTGCCGATAACATCGATTATCTCCTGCATTAAAAGCGAGCTTAAAACCGCAGGACTGTTGCCGATAATATATTTAAGCTTAAGGCTTCCGCCGTTAGCAACCGAATCGACAAAGCCGGCCGGTATATGAACATAGCCCATAAGCTTTCCTGTTTTCAGTTCGGCCTTTGCCTGCTCCTCGCTCATCTGCTCAAACTCGATATAAAATCGCGAGGTATCCATACTCTTGAGCGCGCTTATTCCTATATCGAGATAGGAATTATCAAGGTCACCAACTATGCCAACCCGAATTCGCTTATTCTCCTCGCTTTCAGAGCGACTTCCAAGCATAACCGAAAGAATAATCGAAACCCCTATAACGAGAACAAGAGTAAAGGCGAGAATCGCGGGATAAAGCTTTATTGTTCTTTTAGTTTGAGCTCGCAGGTATTTAAAGAAATTACTCATGGCTCATTTGCCCCACAAGACTCTTAATATCGCGGCTTCCCTCATAGAGCGAAAGGGCGCCGTTTTTAAGAACATAAACATCATCGCAGAGAACTAGCTCATAAATATCATGGGTTGCGAGAACAACTATTCCGCCCCCTGCAACAAACTCGCGCAGATAGGCATAGATGCGCTCCTTACAGGGCAAATCAAGCGCCGCGCAGGGCTCATCGAGGAATAGTATTTCAGGCTGATGCGAAATGGCGCAACCGATAGCGAGGCGCTTTTTCATTCCGCCCGACATTTTTGAAACTGCCAAATCGATGAACTCATCGATTCCCAGCAATTTTAAAAAGCCGCACTCCAAAGAGCGCAGCATATCATTTTTTGAATACCAGAGTCTTAAATTATCGCGGGCAGTAAGTTCCCCGAGAAGGGGTGGGCTTTGAGGAACAAAGCCCACCTTTTTTGCTCGAAGTGACGGATTATGAAGCAGGTCGGTACCGTTATACATAAAGGCACCTTCTCCCTTTTGAAGACCTGTTACGATGCTGAAAAGGGTTGATTTTCCGCTTCCGTTTTCGCCTAAAATACCAACAAACTGTCCCCCTCTCGCGGAAAACGAGAGATTTTTAAGAACTTCCTTTTTTCCAAAGCTTTTGGAAACACCGGTTATCTCAATATTCACAGCAAAACTCCGTTAATTTTGTTTTTACTAATTAAAAAGATATTCAAGCTCGTCAATACTTATGCCCAAAATCGAAACAATGCGGCGCTCAATCTCATCGATATTGATGCTCTCAGCCCATTCATCCGGATCGCTTACAGTTCCGTTTTGGAGCTCGGGATGGGAAGCACCTGTTATTCTTGTTTCCATCGAAAGCTTTACATATTCGGCATCATAATCATCCGAATCAACAACGGCTATCGCTATTTTCTCATTAGTTGTTACAAGCTTTATAGCATAGCCCGAGAGATTATAACCAATCTCACTGCGAAGTTCGCGGAGAAGAGTATCGGAAGGAACGATTACCATTGTTCCACCATCCGTAAAGGAATAATCGATAAGCTCTATATAATCAATCGACTCGGTATAAACGGCCGGCAGGAATAGCTGACGCGAGAAATCCATGGTTATCTTTCCGCTAAACTTACCGCCATTATCGGTTCCCTTTCCGCCAATGGAGAACATTTCCTCTCCCTCGGCAAAGGCGCGGATTTCAATGCCTGCATCGCCGCCGTTTACTGCCTTGCCGATGAATATGCTTGCATCGGTATCCTCGGGCAGAAGTTCGATAGCGATTATATCATAATTGGAATCAACCCAGGTTTTAAGAACGAATAGAACCTCATCATCATCGATATCTTTTATCTCATCTATGATTTCATTCATAGCTTCGGTATACATAGAATAGATAGCATCGCCCGACATTTCGAGTTCATAGCCCGAAAGAGCACCAATCTCGCCCGCAACATCATCTATATAATCCTCTATATCACCGTTATCCTTAAGCGATTCGAGCGCGGCAACGGCCATATCCGCAACAACACCCATTGTTACCTCTGCCTTTAAGCATTTTGCGGTTTGGGATACGCCTGCGGCGGTAAACTCCTCGTCATCGTTTGTTACGCCGCTCATAGCATCGAGAGCATCCTCAACGGTTTCGGTTATAATATCGGTTAGCATTTCGCTATCGGGTATGAGTCTCTTTAGAGCCTCTACCTGCTCAACATTACCCAATACTCCGCTACCCGACATCGACGGAACGGTTGCATATGCGGTAGGACGAACGGCAGTAGCGCCATAATAGCTAATCTCATCGCCGTAATCATAGTAGTCGTCATAGTCGTAGCCGTAATCGTAATCGTAATCGTAATCATAATCATAATCATAATCATAATCGTAATCATAATCGTAATCGGGGGAAATTTGGTTGTAGATATAGCCATCCGACTCCAGCGCGGATATATCGGATTCCAGTATCTCATCGGTAAGACCCGGCAACGATGCCGACATTTTTCCGCTTTGAACATCTACGCGAACATCAAAGGCCATAAGCTCGGTATCGCCAACGCGAGCCTTGAGATATATACGAACAACGCCTGTGATTTGGCCTTCGATTTTATAATCAATACTTATCTCATTTACATTTGATAGGGCTTGAGCCGCCTCGGCGTTGTCAAGGCCAATCATCAAAACGGTTTTTATTAAGCCCTTATCGGCCGAAAGGGTTATTGTTCCCTCGGTTGTTGCATCGCCCAAATAGGCATCAAGCGCGGTATTAACCATACTGAAAATTCGACCCGACATTTTTTCGGCCGCTTGGGCATAGGTATACTGCAGCTGACGCTCGGGGGAGCTATGGTCAACAATGGTTTTTTCAATCTTATCCCAGAAAATGGCCACACAACCGCCAATAGCTACGGCAACGGCAAGAATAATTGCCATAATTTTAAGGCCTTTTTTCTTTTTAGGCGCGGGAGCGGCGGCATTTTCCACTGCGGCGGTTTCATATCCCGCAAGGGGAATTGCCTGCTCTACGGGAGCGGCAGGAGCAACAGGAGCAGACTCGGCAGGAGCTGCTACCACGGGTTCTGCGGGAGCTGCTACTACGGGCTCGGCAGGAGCGACTATGGGCTCTGCGGGAGCAACGGGAGCGGCTACCTCTTCCGACATTGAAACCTCGGTTTTTTCGGGCACTGCTTCGGGAGCGGGAACCGCAGTTCCGCAGCTACCGCAAAAGCGCTGACCCTCAAAAATTTCGGCACCACAATTTTTACAAATCATAATTCATCCTCCGTTTCTTTAAAAAAGAAATAGGTTTACAATATAATATTATCATATACGTATTAAAAGTTCAATATTTTTAAAGGCTCCCGATATTTAAAATACCGGAAGCCTTTTATAAATTATTGCTTTTTAGATGACACCGCTTTCCAAATTTGGAAAACTATGAACGGGAGCAATGCGAATCCATAGGTTACAAGCAGATTTTTGATTCCGAGAGGAACAACAGAGAATAGCCCATGGAGCGCGGGTATAAGCAGGACCGCATGAAGCAAAACCACACCTATTATCAGCGCTACGAGGCTAAACTTATTACTGAAAAATCCAATCGAAAACAACGATTGATGGCTTCGGCTTCCCATTCCGTGAAGCAGGCGGGCAAGACATATAGTTGCGAAGGCCATGGTTGAGGCCGTTGCGGCGTTCACCCTGTAGCCAACGGCATAAGCACCCAAGGTTGCGGCCGCGATGGCGGCACCCTCAAGCCCTATTTGGAGTGCTGTTTTTTTATTTAAAATTGAATCATTAGCATTTCGCGGCTTTTCGCGCAGAACATCATCGCGACTGCGCTCGGTTCCAATCGCTATTGCGGGAAGCGAATCGGTTATCAGGTTCATAAAGAGCAAATGAACAGGGAAAAACGGGGTTGGGAGCACCAAAAGGGTTGTTATTAAAACGCAAATTACTGCGGCAAAGTTGCCCGATAACAGATAGTTTATCGAATTTTTTATATTTCGGTAAACATTGCGTCCCGTTACGACCGCTTTAACGATGGTTGAGAAATTATCATCGGTTAGAATCATTCCCGCGGCATCCTTTGATACCTCGGTGCCTGTTATGCCCATTGCAACACCTATATCGCTCTGCTTAAGGGCGGGGGCATCGTTAACACCGTCGCCCGTCATGGCAACGATATCTCCCCTTCTCTGCCAAGCCTTAACGATTCTAATCTTATGCTCGGGAGCGACACGCGCGTAAACACTTATGCGCGGCAACAACTCATAGAGCTCATCATCGCTCATTTTATCGAGTTCGGTTCCCGAAAGCGAGATATCGCCATCCGAGAAAATGCCGATATTTCGGGCGATGCTTCGAGCAGTTACAACATGGTCACCCGTTATCATAATAGGCTTAATGCCCGCGATTTTACATTTTTCAACCGCCTCGCGGCTCTCGGGTCGCGGAGGGTCCCAAAGGGATACGAGGGCTATAAATGTAAGCCCGGATTCATCCGAAAGGGATACGCTATCTCCCTTGAAATCCTTATATGCAAAGCCGAGAACTCGAAGTCCGCTTTCGGCGCAGCGCGCATTCTCGCGCTCTATAGCTGCTATATGCTCGGCCTCTATCGGAACCTCATGACCATCGATTAAAATATGGGTGCAACGCGAGAGAATAACATCGGGCGCACCTTTGGTATAAAGGTGGTTAAGGCTCGAAACGCTCATAAGCTTCCTATCCGAATCGAAGGGGAGTTCCAGACGGCGAACGGCCGTATTTTTGAATTCCTTATTGCCTTCGGTATATTTATTAACCAAATCGATAAGCGCAAGCTCGGTCGGGTCGCCGATGCGCTGACTATCGTTTACCACCGCATTATTGCAAAGCAGGCAGGATTTTAGCAAAACCGTATGTGAATGGATGCGACTGTCAAGCCCCGAAACATCCATAAGCTTATCATAGAACCAAACGGTTTGAGGAGTCATTTTATTTTGGGTTAGGGTTCCTGTTTTATCGCTACAGATTATAGAAACACAACCAAGGCTCTCAACCGAGCCGAGATTTTTAATTATGGCATTTTCCTTTACCATCTTTTGAGTGCTCATAGATAACACTATGGTTACTATTGAGCTCAAGGCCTCCGGTATGGCCGCAACCGCTAAAGCAACGGCTATCATAAGCGAATCAACCAATGTTTTTTCGGCCAAAAAATAATTAAGCAATAAAACAATAACAGAAATTGCGATTATCGCTATCGATAGTTTTCCGCTAAAGTCATCAAGGCTTTTTTGAAGCGGGGTTTTGCGTTCCTTTGCCTCATTGAGCATGGTTGCGATTTTGCCGATTTCGGTATCCATTCCGGTTGCGGTAACGATATATTTACCCGTTCCGCCCGTAACCAAGCTACCCGAAAACACCATATTTTTACGGTCGCCTATGCCGCATTCCTCATCTATCGTATCGGTGGTTTTTTCGATGCTTTCAACCTCACCTGTAAGGGCGCTTTCGTTAACCGAAAAACCGGCCGACAGGATAACGCGGCCATCGCCGCTTATGATATCGCCTGCCTCAACCGAAACGATATCACCGGGGCAAAGCTCTGCCGCAGGTATCTCTATAAGTGCGCCATCGCGCATAACCTTAACCCTCGGCACCGAAAGACTGCGAAGTCCCTCAAGCGATTTTTCGGCCTTTAGGGTTTGAACCGTTCCCAAAACGGCATTAACAACTATAACCGCAGTTATAACTATTGTGCTTTCTATTTGGCCGCTGATGCCCGAAACTATTGCGGCGGCGATAAGGATTATAACGAGCAAATCGCAAAACTGCTTTAGAAAAATCTTGAGCGGGCCTGCTTTTTTCTGCTCGCGAAGCTCATTTCTGCCGAATTTTTGCAAATTTTCTCGCGCCTTTTCGGTCGAGAGTCCCTCGAGCGAGGAATTGAGTTCTCTCATGGTTTCGCTGATACTTTTCTTATAAAACATAGGTTTCCTCCATTTTCTTTAGAGTTCCCGTTTTTAAATAAAAAAAGACAAGAACCGCTAAAGATTTTTTATCTTTAACGAGTCTTGTCTTGGAATGAAAACATTCTTGGCGCGCCAGAATAGCCGAGCTATTCGCGAATGTTGGCAACGCCGCACAAAATATTTGTGAGACTACTCCCTCTGTTATTACTATTATAATACCAAAAAATTTCTAATATGTAAACAAAAGTTTAATTTTTTAGGCTTGCTCTCTTACGAGGCTTGCCACCGTTTCAACATGGGCGGTTCGGGGGAAAAGGTCAGCCGGGGTGGCCGAAAGGGTGCGGTAGCCGAGTCCCGATAGAATTTTAAGGTCGCGCGCGAGGGTTGCGGGGTCGCAGGAAACATAAACTATTCGCTCGGGGCAAAAGCTCTCGGCGATTATCGATAAAAGCTCCGCATCGCAGCCCTTTCGGGGCGGGTCAACAACCACAACATCGGCCTTTATGCCCTCATCGCGAAGCTTAGCGGCCGCTCCTGCGGCATCATCGCATATAAAGCGGGCATTTTTTATGCCGTTATTCTCGGCATTAAAGCGGGCATCGAGGACCGCCTGCGGCACTATTTCAACGCCGATAACACTCTTGGCGCGGCTCGCCATTATAAGTCCTATCGCACCCGTTCCGCAATAAAGGTCGATAACCGTTTTGCCCTCGGGGGCGGCGGCATGAGCCGCGGCGGTATAAAGTTGCTCCGCCATATCATGGTTGACCTGCGCGAAGGAGAGCGGAGATACGCGAAGCCTTACCCCGCAGATCTCATCAACAAGATATCCCTCGCCATAAAGGGTTTTGCAAACTTCGCCCAAAATAACATTGGTCTGCTTTCGGTTTATATTTATACAAAAGCCGCAAAGCTTATCGCCGAGCATCGAGCGAAGGATTTCTATAAGCGGCTCAAAATGCGGCAGGTTTTCGCCGTTTATGACAACGGTTACAAGCACTTCACTCTTCGCCGAGGAGCGCAAATAAAGATGGCGAACGAGGCCTTTGCCTGTTTGCTCATTATAAATGCTAACCTTATACTGCTTTATCCAAAGCTCGAAAACGCGGGCTATTTCTGAAAAGATTGGCGGTTGAAGGCGGCAATTATTTATAGGAATTATTCTATGGCTTCGAGGCGCGAAAAAGCCTACCCTTCCCTCTCCGTTTATCGGATACTGCGCTTTATTGCGGTAGCCTTCGTCCTTTCCCGCCATAATGGGGAAAACAGGGATATCGAGCCCGCCGATACGCGACAGAGCATTTTTAACTATCTCGGTTTTTATGCGTTTTTCCTCGCTATATTTTATATGGCGAAAAACACAACCGCCGCAAAGGGGAAAACTATCGCAATCGGCATCGCAACGGGTGTCCGAGGGCGAAATGAGCTTTAGCAGTTTGCCATAGGCATAGCTTTTCTGCAGCTTTACTATCTTTACAAGTGCAGTATCGCCAACCGCAGTTCCCGGAACGAAAACCGCCATTCCCTCATGGCGGCCAACTCCGTTACCTTCGCTTGTTATATCGGTTATTTTAAGGGTTATATCCTCGTTTTTTCGCATTGCTTCCTCTTTCCAAAAAGACCCTTGCGCCAAAGCACAAAGGTCTTCTATAGTTTTTATTTATAGCTCTTATACTCGGTTAGTTG
>SVPK01000052.1 GCA_015065875.1 Oscillospiraceae bacterium | reverse complement strand
TTGGCCTTTAGCAATGATTTTATCATTAACGATTTTGGTATCATTGATACTGACAGAACTATCGTATCTCAAGAGGCTTTGAATAGAAGGATAGTCAGAAGGCAAAGCAATTTCATCTTCAATTATAATGCTTTTTTCGCTGCAGTTTATCGGAATTGTTGCCGGCGCCTCTCCCCTGTTCGCAAACACATCCGGACAATCAATATCGCTTATTATCTCGGTTGTTTTCTTTGAAAATACCTTTATAGACAACTCGATAACGCTATTTACATCAACCCTGGACGAGGTAATCGCTTTTGCATTGATATAGCTGCAACGCGGTTTAACATTTATACATAGATAATCAAGATTTGCGCCGAGGTCGATGCTTTTACTAAAGGGAGTTACACATTCATAGCTCGAAACACAACCGCTCTCATCAATATAAATAATTGAAAAGCAGGCGTTACCCTCAACCGATAGAATTTGACCATTTATACTTTTTGAGAATATTCTTGGGTTTAGACAGTATTTTAAAATTCGCTGAATGCTACCGCAATATTCGGGAACATTAACCGTAAAATCAACACCCTGTTCAACATTTTGGTTGAAGGACAGTTCATTAATACTAACGGTTTGTTTGGTTATGTTTAACTCCATAGTATCCTTCTCCTTGAAAATATTTGTCGTAGTAGATACTATGCAGTTATAAATGGTTTTATACCGTTTAGGCAGAATATTTTACTGTGCGCTATTTTTGGTTTTGCGCTTGAAAAACGATGGCGGTATTTGAGCGAGAATAACTGCGACCAACATAAGTAGGCAGCCAAAAGTCTCACGGGTGTTTAGCCAACTATGTAAAAGTAAGGCCGAAGCAATAACACTAAACACAGATTCAAGACTCATAAGCAATGAAACAACGGCAGGGTTAGAATCCTTTTGCGCTAAAATCTGTAAGGTATATGCAATTCCGCTTGAGAAAATGCCTAAATATAATAGCGGAAAAGCTGCTTCCTTTATAGCGACAAAGCTAACCTCCTCAAAAATCAAGGCGGCACCGCTCGAAAGAATCGTCATTGTTATAAACTGAACAAGTGATAACAAAACTCCGTTTACAAAGGATACAAAATAATCAACAAACATAATCTGTATCGCAAACATCAAAGCGCACATGATTAGATAAATATCACTCTTTGCAAAAACGAATCCATCGGTAACGCAAAGGAAATATAAACCGCAAACCGCCAATAAAACGCCGAGCCAAACAACAATCGGGACCTTCTTTTTAAGAAAGAGCCCCAGAATCGGAACAATGACGATATATAAAGCGGTTACAAAGCCTGCTTTACCCGCAGATTCTTCAGAAAGGCTTGCCTGCTGAAAGGCGGTTGCAAGGGTTAAAAATAGTCCGCAAAGAAAACCGCCCAGTATTAATTTTTTATGGTTAACAGGCTCGTATGTTCCCTTTTTGCGTTCCATTTTTAGCATTATAAAGCTAATAATAGCTAAAACCACCACAGCCATTAACGAGCGAATTGCGTTAAAAGTAAGAGGTGGAACGCTTTCAGCACCAACCTTTTGAGCAACGAAAGCGGTTCCCCAAATAACGGCCGCCAAAATCGCGAAAATATTTTGTTTTCTCATAAATTAAACACCTTCTAAATTAAACGCGGGAATATAATCGCTTGTTGCGCTCTCAAGCTCTTGAACATATATTTCAAAAAAATTACGGTTTTCGCAGTAAGAAAGAACCTTATCATACTCACGTTTCGTTATCCTTCTGCCTAAAATTTTATGCTGCTTTGCATCGCCATACGGCATATACTGTGCCATTAGGCTGAAAATTACATCAGGACAGTTGTTTTCGCACCAATCAATTATCTTTATGGCATCATTTGTAGACGAAGGCAGAAGCAAATGTCGAACAATAATGCCGCTCTGCATTATACCGTTTTCGTTAAATTTTGGTGCGCCAACCCTTTTATAGGCGGCAAGCAAAGCCTTTTTTGCAACCGAAAAATAATCAGATGCGGAAGAATACTCTAATGATTTTTTATCATCACAGTATTTTAGGTCAAAAAGATATATATCTGCCGGAAAGCTATCAATTATTTCGGTGCGCTCATAGCCGCCCGTATTATAAACAATCGGAATTTTTGGCTTATAAATTTCGAGCGCGCGTTTTATCGCATGGGTATAATGGGTTGGATTAACAAGATTGATGTTTTCGGCACCCTTATCCTCAAGCTCCTTAAAAATATCGGCCAATCGTTCATACGATACCGTTTTTCCATGGTTTTTGTGGCTAATTTCAAGGTTTTGACAATAGATACAACGCAGAGAGCATCCCGAAAAGAAAACTGTTCCGGAGCCATTTTTTCCGCTAATACAAGGTTCCTCCCAAAAATGAAGGCCCGCACGCGCCAAACGCGGAAAAAGCGGCATTCCGCAGAAGCCGCTTTCATTTACATATTCAGAGCGCTCGGTATTACACCTGCGCGGACACAGATTGCATATCATTTTTCTTTTCTCCGCGTTTTTTTATGGGCAGAATAACCCTCTTTGTAACAACGCAGTCATAATGCTTTTTAAAGGCCAGTCTGCCGGTAAAGCAGTTGCCGCAACGACGGCATTTAAAATTAGCCGTAAACCAATGGTTTTTATAAACCCATTTAGTTTTTCGTTTGGCATAGGTTCCGCATTTATCGCATTTAAAACGAAGCGTTTCTTTATCAACCGCGGAATCGTTTATACTGGTTATATTATAGGGTTTAAAAAGAAGTCGCTCATAGAACTCTGGGGTTGATGCATCCTTCCAAACGCGCATTAACCGCTCTTTATCGAAGGTCTTTTTAAAGAGTCTTGAGGAAAGCATGCTATCGTCTCTGGCGGTGTGCAGTTCAAGACCATCGGTTGTTAAAGATAGCATATCCGCGGCGGTTTTAAGCGAGATTTGACCCTTAAATTCATGGCCGGTTCGATGCAGATAATCCTGAACAAAGCCCTGAAGGTCTACATACTTCTCCATTTTAAACATAGCGCCGTCGGCAAAAAATTTGCAGTTTTCGATAATTGCATAAAGGTCGGAGGTGCTCCAGGTTAGAGTAACGGTATCCTCCCCTGCCCATTCGTTATATTTTAGGATGGCATCCTTCAAATACAGGCCCGATAACATATCATCATTCGATATATGGGTTAGGTTTTTGAATCGGCTACTTAATTTTTTGGTTAACTGCGAATGAACCATTATGCTGATATCATCAACGAATTTTAAATTCTCATCGAGCTTAACCGCGCCGATTTGAATAATTTCGTTAACAAATTTGCCCTGGCGACGGCTATAAGCCGCATTCCATTCTAAATCAAGCAGGATATAGGTCATTTGTTTTTGGCCTCATATTTCATTCTTAATTCTTTATTGAGTATGCGCTTGCGTAAACGGATATTATTGGGAGTTATTTCAACAAGCTCATCATTTTTGATAAACTCAAGACATTGCTCAAGGCTCAGTTGCGAATGAGGAACAAGTCGAAGAGCATCGTCGCTGCCTGCGGCGCGGGTATTGGTCATTTGCTTTTTCTTGCAAACATTGCAAACAATATCCTCGTTTTTGGGATTCTCGCCAACAACCATTCCCTCATAAACGGGGGTTCCCGGGCCGATAAACAGACGACCTCTGCTCTGGGTATTAAATAGGCCATAGCCGGTTGATTCGCCCGTTTCATGAACAATAATCGAACCTGTCGTTCTCTGGTCTAAATCGCCCTTAAAGGGTTCATAAGACTCGAAAACATGGCTCATTATACCGTTTCCGTTGGTATCGGTTAAGAATTGCGAACGGAATCCGAGCAAACCGCGCGAAGGAATTAAAAATTCGAGATGCGAGGTTCCGTCATCACGTGTTCCCATATTTTTGATTTCGGCCTTGCGGGTTCCGAGGCGCTCCATAACAACGCCAACATATTCCTCGGGAACCTCAATCATAAGTAGCTCAATCGGCTCAAGAAGCTGACCGTTATCGTCGCGCTTATAGATAACCGAAGGCGGCGAAACCTGGAACTCGTAGCCCTGGCGGCGCATTGTTTCGATAAGTATTGAAAGATGGAGCTCGCCTCTGCCCGAAACCTTAAATGTATCGGCAGAATCGGTTTCTTCAACCTTAAGGCTAACATTGGTTTCTACCTCTTTAAACAGGCGCTCACGCAGATTACGCGAGGTAACAAACTTACCATCCTGACCCGCAAAGGGAGAATTATTAACCATAAAGTTCATAGAAAGGGTCGGCTCATCGATTTTTACAAAGGGCATCGGGTCGATATGCTCAGGGTCACAGGCAGTTTCACCAATGTTAAGCTCGTTCATACCTGCAACCTGGATTATATCGCCAACGCGAGCCTCCAAAACCTCTTTGCGGCGAAGTCCCTCATACATATAAAGCTTAGATATTTTGGTTTTGGTTTGGGTTCCGTCGGCATGGCATAAGGTTACTGCCTGACCGTTTTTAACAGTTCCGCGCGTAACACGGCCAACACCAATGCGGCCGACATACTCATCATATTCGATATTGGTAAAGAGTATCTGTAAAGGTGCATTTTCATCACCTTCGGGAGCTGAAACCTCATTAACAATCATATCAAAAATGGGCTTCATATCGGTTCCCGGAGTTGATTCGGGGTCATAGGTTGCAACACCATCACGGCCCGAAGCATAAACAACCGGAAACTCTATCTGCTCATCATCGGCACCAAGCTCGATAAATAGGTCGAGAACCTCATCAACAACCTCTGCGGGACGAGCCATGGGACGGTCGATTTTATTAACAACAACGATTGCCTTCTTGCCGAGAGCCAATGCTTTTTTAAGAACAAAGCGGGTCTGCGGCATACAACCCTCAAAAGCATCAACAAGCAATAAAACACCATCAACCATCATAAGAATACGCTCAACCTCGCCGCCGAAGTCAGCATGTCCCGGTGTGTCAACGATATTTATTTTTGTATCGCCATACATAACACTGGTAATCTTTGAAAGAATGGTTATTCCGCGCTCGCGCTCAAGGTCATTCGAGTCCATAACGCGGTCATCAACCTGCTCATTGGAACGGAAGGTTCCGCTTTGTTTAAGCAGCTGGTCAACAAGGGTTGTTTTACCATGGTCAACGTGTGCAATTATCGCAATATTACGAAGTTTTTCCATCTTCGACATTTAAACATCTCCAAAAGCAATATATTATATAATACCAAACAATTATTATACTTAAAGGGCTATATTTTGTCAAGGAAAGCGGAAAATAAAAGAGCGCCAACAAATAGGGGTCACCTACTCGTTGGCGCTCTCGCAGGTTGAGCCTTAATGCCCGCGCCCTCTGCGATTTCGTTATCAACTGTCGGTTAATCAGATTGACAACAAAAAAACATTCAATTATAATGTTTTTAAAGGAGGGGGATTTATGAAGCATGAGATTTTGGTTTCGGCACCGCCCATAATTCGCGATTTTTTAACCTATAACGAGAGTATTAAGGGAAAATCATCTAACTCTATTGATGAATACTACCTCGATTTACAGACCTTTTTTCGCTATATTAAGCAGATGCGCGGTATGGTCGGTAAGGATACCGAATTCGCCGATATTTCTATTTCAGATGTTGATATCGACCTCATAAAAACAATAACTCTCTCTGATATATATGCATTTCTCGTTTTTTGTAAAAACGACCGCGGAAACAATGCCGCAACACGTGCCCGAAAGGGTTCAACCATCCGAATTTTCTTTAAATATCTAACCTTTCAGGTTCACCTGCTTGATAAAAATCCTGCCGAGCTTTTAGAATCGCCAAAAATGAAAAAATCTCTACCAAAGCATCTAACTCTCGAGGAAAGCAAAAAACTGCTTGATTCGGTTGATGGCAATAATAAAGAACGTGATTACTGTATTTTAACCCTATTTTTAAACTGCGGTATGCGACTTTCGGAGCTTTGTGGCCTTGATGTTACCGATATCGGAACCGATGGCTCACTGCGAATTTTGGGAAAAGGCAATAAGGAACGAATTGTTTATCTTAATGATGCTTGCGTTAACTCTTTGGTTGCCTATCTCCCCCATCGTCCTGTTGATGGGGTTCCCGCAACCGAAAAAAATGCTCTGTTTTTAAGCCGTAATAAAAAGCGAATCAGCAATAAAACAGTGCAACACATTGTTTATACCTATCTAGAAAAGGCCGGTCTTTCGGGACGCGGGCTTTCGACACACAAGCTGCGTCATACCGCCGCTACCCTTATGTATCAACATGGAAACGTTGATATCAGAGTTTTAAAGGATATTTTGGGGCATGCTAACCTGGGAACAACCCAAATTTATACCCATGTTTCTAATGAGCAGGTTAGAAATGCGCTTGCCGCTAACCCATTATCGGATGAAAAGATAAAAAACCGTGGAAACTAATCCACGGTTTTTATTATTTTCTATGATAGGTATAGTAAACAATTATATCCATTTGCTCATTATCGAGCGCGTTAACACCCGATATGGTAACACCCGCGCCGCTCATTAAATCAAAGTATACGGCATCCTCGGCGGCACAACGGAAAACATCCTTCTCGCCACACATAACGCGAATCTCACCGTTTATCGCAACCATACGACCGGTTTTTCCAAGGATTTCTTCCTTTACATTACCATCGGGCAGCTTTATACGACGGGTAACATATTTAATTTCTCGGCCATCCATCTGCCTTAAAACACTGTCATTTTTTCGCTTACTAAATCCAAACATAACTAATACCTTTTAAATAAAAAATTAAGCCCCGAGAAGACTATCTCGAGGCTGGCACGCTGAAAGGGACTTTTCCGGTGCTATCGCGCCTATCGCCTCGCTACGCTCGTTGCCCACGTCGGCAAAAACAGTTCACTGAATTGTTTTTTTCCGAAAGCCAAAAGGCTTTCTCCCTCCTTGTTCGAGTAAAAAAAAATATATAACAATAAAGCGAACCGATACACATGGTAACGATTCGCTCTAATGGCACGCTGAAAGGGACTCGAACCCCCGACCCTCTGCTTAGAAGGCAGATGCTCTATCCAGCTGAGCTATCAGCGCATAAAAAACGCCCAAAATAATTTGGGCGTTGGAGCGGGTGATGGGAATCGAACCCACACGACCAGCTTGGAAGGCTGGGATTCTAGCCATTGAACTACACCCGCGCTTTTAACAGCGGGATATATTTTAACACATATCCCGCCATTAGTCAATAGTTTTTGGGAGAAATTTTTAAGAAATTTTTATTCCGTTTTTTCCGGTTATCTTAATCTCGCTTATACCGTTTTCACCGCTATCAAGCAGCAGTTCAACGATTTTATCCTCGATATTGCGTCTTATTTGGTTACGAAGGTCACGTGCTCCATGCTTACCGCCGCCCGCGAGCGAACAAAGCTCTTTACAGACGTATTTATCATAGGTAACGGTAATATCCTTTTCCTTCATAACAGAAACAAGCTCATCGAGCATTAATGCGGCAATCTTTTCCATGCTTTCCTCTGATAAGGCATCGAAAACAACAACCTCATCAACACGTGCCAAAAATTCAGGACGAAGGAACTCCTCGAGCGCCTTCATAGCCTTATCCTTTGTAGCTTTCGCCTGTGAGACACCAAAGCCCATAAGACTTTCTGCATTATTGCTGCCTGCGTTAGAGGTCATAACAATAATGGTGTTCTCAAAGTTAACTGTTCTACCCTGTGCATCGGTTATTCGGCCGTCATCAAGGATTTGAAGCAGGATATTTAAAACATCGGGGTGAGCTTTTTCAATCTCATCAAAAAGGATAACAGAATACGGTTTTCTGCGAATTTTTTCGGTTAACTGACCGGCTTCATCATATCCAACGTATCCGGGAGGCGCTCCGATAATTCGCGAAACCGAATGCTTTTCCATAAATTCCGACATATCAAGGCGAATCAAGGTTTCGGGAGTATTAAACAACTGCTCCGAAAGCACCTTTGCAAGCTCGGTTTTACCAACACCCGTAGGTCCAACAAAAATAAAAGAAGCGGGACGGCGATGTGCCGATGTTTGAATTCGCGAACGTTTAACGGCCTTTGCAACCAATGAAACTGCCTCGTTCTGACCGATAATATGCTCTAAAATATCAGCCTCAAGGTGACGAAGCTTTGCAAAATCGCTCTCCTCTATTTTAGATGCAGGTATACCTGTCCAAAGCTCGATAACCTTTGCGAGGTCCGAATCGGTAACGGTATTTTCCGAAGCGGGGCCGCACAGTTCATCAGAACGCGACTGATACTTGGCAATCTCGGATTTCAAAACGGCAATGCGCTCATAATCGGGATTATCAACGTTGTTTTCTATCTCCTCTTTTTCGCGAGATAGGGTTGCAATCTTTTTATTGGTTAAATAAAGCTCGTCAATAGCCTTATTTCGCAAGCTTGCACAAGCGCAAGCCTCATCAAGCAAATCGATAGCCTTATCGGGCAAGAAACGGTCGGTTATATAGCGCTCCGAAAGATAAACAACCTTTGCTATGATTGAATCCGGTATTTGAACGCTGTGATATCCCTCATAATAGCCCTTAATTCCGCGAAGCATACGTTCGGAATCGGCAATCGAAGGCTCCTCAACAACAATAGGTTGGAAACGGCGCTCAAGAGCGGCATCCTTTTCGATATATTTACGATATTCGGTAAAGGTTGTTGCGCCAATAACCTGAATCTCACCACGCGATAACGCCGGTTTTAATATATTGGCGGCGCCCATTGAGCCTTCTGAATCACCGGCGCCAACAAGATTATGAACCTCGTCAATAAAGAGAATAATATTACCCTGAGCCTTTATTTCTTCAATAAGACCCTTTATTCTGCTCTCAAACTGACCTCTAAACTGTGTTCCCGCAACGAGGCTTGTTAAATCAAGCATATGGATTTCTTTATCCATAAGTCGTGCCGGAACCTCGCCTGCGGCAATTTTCAGCGCTAAACCCTCGGCAATTGCAGTCTTGCCAACACCGGGCTCACCAATTAAGCAGGGATTGTTTTTTGAGCGACGGGAAAGAATCTGTATCGCACGATACAGTTCTTCCTCTCGACCAATAATCTTATCTAACTTCCCTGTTTTTGCGCGCTCTGAAAGATTAGCGCAATATTGGTCTATAAAGCGGCGGCGCTTTTCCTTTTTATGATGGGCTTTCTTATCTTTAGGTTCTTTATCGCCTTCGCCATCAGATGCATTATCGCCATCAGCAGGTTGAAAATTGCCAAAGATGTTATTTAAAAACGGGAAAGCGGGAGCTCCACCCATTTCAAAATTTTCGTCATCTTCTCCGCCGGGAGCCATCATTTCCATAAACTGCTCCGACATCATCTCAATTTCCTCATCGGAAATATTCATTTTTTTAAGCATATCGTCAATCGGTCGAATACCTAACTCCTTGGCGCAAACCAGGCAAAGTCCCTCGGGTTCGCTTGAAGGTTTAGTTGCATCCGAAACAAAAACGACTGCGGGTCTTTTTTTGCAACGTGAACAGAGTTTCATTAAAAGTCTCCTTAAACTTGGGTATGTTTAGTATCAAGCAAAACGGTTTTGATATAACCGCACATTGAAAATATAAGGCAAAAAATTACTGCCAACATTATCGAAATATCAACCGCGAGAATACTATCATACGCGATGATATCAATAATCATATAATACATAAATGATGCATAAAGAAGTGCTGTTGAAAGCTTGCCCCACCAACGAGCAGATACAGGCTTCATTCCCTTTTTAAACCAAAAAGCCGCGGCACAAGCTGTTAAAAGTTCTTTGGTAAACAAAACGCAGAAAACAGGAATCAAAGTTTTATGCTTAAAGCATAAAATAACAACAATAGCAACCTGTGTTAACTTATCGGCAATCGGGTCCAAAACCTTGCCAAGGTCGGATATCATATTAAATCTTCTCGCAATAATACCATCAGCCACATCAGAAAGCGCAGAAAGAATAATTATTACGAATGCCCACCTGTGGCAATTCTTAAAATCGCCGAAATATATGTAGATAAATACAGGTATTAAAGCGATTCTGATTAAGGAAATTATATTCGGAATCGTTAGTTTTTTGTTTTCCATATTCTTCCCCTCCAAAAATTAAAAGATGGGAT
>SVPK01000051.1 GCA_015065875.1 Oscillospiraceae bacterium | reverse complement strand
TTCTTTGTTCCCGCAGATAAATAATTGTTTTAATATTTTGTTTTTAAGGAAGTGTTTTACTTGTTTTCAAGAGATATGGGTATCGACCTTGGAACCGCCAATACTTTAGTTTGTATTAAAGGAAAAGAAATTATAATGCGTGAGCCCTCGGTTGTTGCATATGATGTTCGCAACGATGAGGTTCGTGCGGTTGGAAGCGAGGCCAAGGAAATGATTGGCCGAACTCCCGGCTCGATAGTTGCCGTTCGCCCTCTGCAGGATGGCGTTATCGCCGACTTCGATGTTACCGCCGCTATGCTTAAAAGATTCATAAGAACCGCTCTTAAGGGCTCGTTTTTCTCGCGCGCCAGAGTTATGATTTGCATACCTGCAGGTGTTACCGAGGTTGAGAGCCGCGCGGTTGAGGATGCCGCCAAGCAGGCAGGCGCTACCAAGGTTGCCCTTATTGAGGAGCCCATGGCCGCCGCTATTGGTGCAGGTCTGCCGGTTGATGACGCAAGCGGAAGCATGGTTGTTGATATCGGCGGCGGAACAAGCGAGGTTGCAGTTATATCCTTGGGCGATATCGTTACCGCACAGTCGGTTCGTATCGCAGGAGATGACCTCGACGAAGCCATTATCAACTATGTTCGCAAAAAATATAACCTGCTTATCGGCGAGAGAACCGCAGAGCAATTAAAGATTGAGATTGGCTCATGTATTCCCTATGAAAATGAGGGCAGTGTTGAAATAAAGGGTAGAAACCTTGTTGATGGTCTGCCCAAGAATGTTACAATAACTGCGGCAGAGGTTCGCGAAGCAATGAGCGATACCATCAGCAGCATCATTGATGCTATCAGGACAACCCTTGAAAAGACTCCGCCCGAGCTTTCGGCAGACATTATCGACCGCGGAATAACCCTTATGGGCGGCGGAGCTATGCTTCGCGGTCTTGATAAGCTCATAGCCGCCGAAACCGATATGCCGGTTTACGTTGCAGATAATCCCCTTGATTGCGTTGCGCTCGGACTTGCAAAACGAATCGAGGATACCGCCGCATTCGAAGACTATGTTTATAAACGCGGCAGAAAGTTTAACTAATTCCCAAAAAAAGATATCACGGCAGGTGATTTGATGAGATATTTTTTCAAAAGCCGTCGCTTTAAAATAGCGGCAGCCATATTGTCTGTGCTTATTTTGGCTTCGGTTGTTGCCCATGTTGCGGGCGGAATGCTATCTCCCCAACAGAGTATCATTGGCTCGATAATCTCGCCTTTTCAGAGCGCCTTTACCTCGATATCCAACTTCTTTAAGGACCTAAACCGAGATATTAACGGAAGCGAGGGGCTCGCGCGAGAGAACGCGGAGCTTAAAAACGAAATTGACAGGCTAACAAGCTCTCTGCTTGATTATGAGGCCGCCGTTTCGGAAAACGAATTCCTGCGCGACTACCTTGAGATGAAGGATAACAACATTGATTTTGAATTCCTCGATGCAAAGCTTATAAGCCGCGATTCGGATGATTTATTCGGCTCGTTTACGGTTAATAAAGGAAGCCTGCATGGTGTTTCGGTTTATGACCCCGTTATTGATTCGAGCGGACTTATCGGCTATGTTTCGGAGGTTGGCGCCTCTTATTGTAAGGTTGTAACTGTTTTGAGTCCCGATATCAGTGTTGCCGCTTTTGACCGCCGAACAGGCGACCTTGGAGTTCTTTCGGGAACTCTGACTGCCGTAGAAAACGGCAATACCCGACTCGGCAACCTATCGCGCAACTGCAGTGTTGCAATCGGCGACTATATTGTTACCTCGGGCGGCGGAATATTCCCCGATGGTATGCTTATAGGAACGGTAAGCGCGGTTGGCAACGATTATAACAGTTTAATTTATGCCTATGTTAAGCCCGCGGCCGACCTTGAAAACCTGAGAGATGTAATGATTATTACCTATTTCTCCGGTCAGACTAATCTGGGCGGTGAATAGGGATGAAAAAAATAAAGCATACCTCGACCTTTTTCATTTGGGTCTCGGCTATCGGGTTTGCCCTATTTTTATTTGACAGCACAGGCATTTTAACCCTCCGTATGGGCGATGCCCGACCCATTTTGCTTATTCCCCTGCTCGTTGCCGTTGCTATGGCGGCACGCGAATGGATTGGACTTATATTTGGTGCGGTATTTGGTATACTGCTTGATACAACCGGATACGAAAGCTTCTGCTTTAATATGATAATGTTGGTTATCATTGGATGTCTTTGTGGATTGCTCTGCTCCTTTTATGTTAACGATAATATATATGCCGCCATTGTTCTTTCGTTCTTTGCCAACCTTTTTTATTTTGTCGTTCGTTGGTTTTTCTTTTTTGTTTTTGCGGCAAGAGGCGAATCGCTAACATATTTTACTCGCTATAGCTTTCCTACCATAATTTATAATACAGTTTTTATTGTTCCGTTTTATTTTTTGATAAAGTATATCTCAAAGAAAACAAGCTATTTTGATTAAAGAGAAAAGGAGGTATTGGCTTGGCTCGCAATCTTAAAAAGGCTTTCTCAAAGCGAACGACCATTCTTTCGCTTATTTTGGCGGCCATTATGCTTATATACTCCTTCTCGCTTATGAATTATCAAATCATAAATGCCGAAAAGTATAGCGATGAGGCTCGCGGCGCCTACACAAGAACAACCATAATTAAGGCATCGCGCGGCGAAATACTCGACCGCTATGGCAGACAGCTTGCAGTTAACCGCAACGGCTATGATATAGTTTTTAACAGTGCATACCTAGATCGCAGCGAGCTTAACCCCCTAATCGAAAAGCTTATAAAGATAATGAATGAGTTTGGCGAGGAATGGAATGATGACCTCCCGCTAACCAAAACCGCTCCCCTTTCCTTTACAGAGGATGAAACCGCAAAAAAGGTTCTGCTTCGCACCCTTGATGTTGCTCATTATGCAACGGCAGAGGATTGCTTTAAGCTCCTTATCGAGCGCTATTCGCTCCAAGGAATGGATGCGGAAAAGCAACGTTTGCTCGCAGGGGTAAGGTATACTATGGAGATAGCCAATTTCTCGGTTGCCAACCCCTATTCCTTTGCATCTGATATCTCGGAGCCGCTTATGCAGCGCATATGCGAATCGGCCTTTATGGTTGAGGGGGTTAGCGTTAATACCGTTCCTGTTCGCGAATACGTTAAGGGAGATTTAGCCTCAAACATTTTAGGAACCGTTGGTTCGATGAATGCCGAGCAATGGGAAAAATATAAGGAACTCGGATATTCATATTCGGATAAAATCGGTGTTACCGGAATCGAAGCCGCATACGAAAGCGAGCTTCACGGAACAGACGGCGAAATGACATATACCTACGATGGCGATGGTAATGTTATCGCAAGCGAGGTAACCAAACAGCCTATTCCCGGTAAAACCCTTATTCTTTCGCTCGATAAAAATCTGCAGCTTAAGACCCAAGAGGCGCTATCGGAGCTTATTACCAAGCTTAATTCCGAGGGCGGAACCGCAACGGGCGGTGCCGCAGTTGCCATGAATTTGAAAACAAACGAGGTCTTACTCGCCGCAACCTACCCCTATTTTGATATAAACGATTATTTTTCTAAATATAATGAACTCGCATCGGCCAAGGGTAGCCCGCTAACCAACCGTGCCTTTGCGGGAGTTTATCCTCCCGGCTCATCGATAAAGCCGATTGTTGGTATTGCGGCGCTCGAAACAGGCGCACTTATGCCTGATGAATGCATAACCTGCCGCCAAACCTATGAATACTATGCCGATGTTGGCTTTGCGCCAAAATGTATGCATCGTCATGGTTCGATTAATATAATTACCGCACTTTCAAAATCCTGTAACTACTATTTCTTCGAGCTTGGTCGACGAATGGGAATTACTACACTCAATAAATATTTCTCCGCCTTCGGACTTGGCGAAAAAACAGGTGTTGAGGTTTATGAATCATCAGGCATACTCGATAATGCCGAGAGCGGATGGTTCGCAGGTAACACCATTCAGGTTGCTATCGGACAACATAATGCCTTTACCCCCATTCAAATATGTGCCGCTACGGCCGCTATTGCTAATGGAGGAACCCGCTATAAAGCAACCCTTGTAAATAAAATTCTATCCTATGACCTTAATGAAACCTACTATGAGGTAACCCCCGAGGTTATCTCAACCGTCGATATTGATGATGACGTTTTAGAGCTTATTAAATCAGGTATGCTCTCGGTTACCGAGGATGGAACCGGTAGTGCTGTTTTTAAGGATTATCCCATAAAAATAGGCGGCAAAACGGGAACCTCGCAGACCGACCGCGGAGCCGACCATAACGTTTTCGTTGCGTTCGCTCCGTTTGATGACCCCGAGATAGCGGTTGCCGTTGTTATTGAGCATGGTGCATCAAGCTATACCAGCGGTTCGGTTATGAGGGCTATTATGGATGCCTATTTCTTTAATTCCGAAGAGGATTCGCAACAAAACAGTATTAATACACCCCTTAAATGATTGACTCACGGGGGTTAATATGATAAAATCGAAAGGAGGCTGACCGACTTGAAAAACATCCTTGCAACCGTTTCGGGAAAGGGCGGAGTTGGCAAATCAACCTGCGCGCTCGGAATCGGTGTTGCGCTATGCCGTAAGGGTAAGCGAGTTCTGCTTATCGACCTTGATTGCGGGCTTCGTTGCCTTGATATTATGACCGATGTTTCGGAGGATTTGGTTTTCGACCTTGGCGATGTTTTAGGCGGCCGTCCTCTTTCGGATGCGGTTTTACCCGTTCGCCGTTGCGAAGGCCTTTATCTTTTGGCCGCTCCGCAAAGCACCGATGATATAGATGGCAAAGCCTTGAGTGAACTTCTGCTTTCGGCAAATTTTGATTATATTATTTTAGACCTTCCCGCAGGAATGGATTTCCCGTTTATTAGCGATATCGCCGATATAACCGACTTTTTGGTTATTACCTGCGGTGATGCAGTTAGTGTTCGCGACAGCTCCTTCGCGGCCGATTATGCGGCTCGCTTTGGTGCTAATTGCCGCCTTATTATTAATAAATATACTACCCGCTACCTAAAAGGCGGAGTTTATGGCGGCATCGATGATATTATCGACCGTTCGGGTTGCAGATTGCTCGGCCTCGTTCCTTATGATGACGAATGCGTTGGCAATCCGATGGGAATTTTTAAAACCGGTAATAAAAAGGCTAATGCGTTTTCTCGCATTGCCGATAGAATATATGGCTATGATACTCCCCTTCCAAAGGTGAAGAGAATAGAGAAAGGAAAGTAAACTATGAATATCGCCCTTATTGCACACGACACAAAAAAAGAACTGATGGTTCAGTTCTGCATTGCTTATTGCGGAATTTTAAGCCATCATAATATTATGGCGACCGGAACAACCGGAAAAATGGTTGAACAGGCAACAGGCCTTGAGATAACCAAATTTTTAAGCGGTTCGGGCGGTGCTCAGCAGATTCTTTCCCGAATAAGCTATGATGAGATTGACCTGCTCCTTATCTTCCGCGACCCGCAACGTAAGCCGCACGAGCCCGACGAAAACGAGCTGTTGCGCCTTTGCGATGCACATAACATCCCCGTTGCAACCAATATCGCAACCGCTGAAGTTCTGATTCACGGACTCGAGCGCGGCGACCTTGATTGGCGAGATGTTTTAAAAGGAGTTTAATATTACCTTTGCTATGACGCAAAAAGAGTAGCCCCTAATCCACATATAAAGAGAGCGGCGCCGCGGCTGAAAGCGCTGTTATGACGGACGGAGTGAAGACATTTGCCGAGCAAGCCTTGAAAGAGGCCGTTTTTCCCGCGTTAAGGGAACGAGAGTTTGAAAGACATACGTTTTTCAAAAATTAGGGTGGCACCACGGGTAGACCCCGTCCCTTGCGGACGGGGTCTTTTTACATTTTTTTCGGAGGTTTTTAAAAATGGCAGAGATAAACAGAGCGCCCAGAGGCACCTGCGATGTTCTTCCGCAGGATAGCGCTAAATGGCAATATGTTGAGAGCAAGATGCTCGAAACGGCAAGAATTTTCGGTTTTTCGGAGATAAGACTCCCTGTTTTTGAGCATACCGAGGTATTTACCAAGAGCGTTGGCGATACTACCGATGTTGTTCAAAAGGAGATGTATACCTTCCTTGATAAGGGCGACCGTTCAATTACCCTTCGTCCCGAGCTTACTGCGGGCGTTGTTCGCTCGGTTATCGAGCATGGACTTCTTTCGGGTCCGATGCCCTTAAAGGTTTGCTATATCGGCGGTTGCTACCGCTATGAAAAGCCGCAGGCAGGCAGACTTCGCGAATTCCATCAGTTTGGTATTGAATGCTTTGGCGCAAAGGCTCCCGCGGCCGATGCCGAGGTTATTATGCTTGCGGATAATCTGCTTAAAACTTTAGGGCTTAAATCCTATAGCCTTCATATAAATTCCATCGGTTGCCCCGAATGCCGCAAAAATTATCATGCAGCTCTTAAGGAATATTTCCGCTCAAAGAGCGGCGAGCTTTGTGGAACCTGCCTTGAGCGACTCGACCGCAACCCCATGAGAATACTCGATTGTAAATCCCCTGTTTGCTCCGAGATAGCGGCAGGAGCGCCTGTTGTTCTCGATTACCTCTGCGATGAATGCCGCGAGCATTTCGAGGGTGTTAAGAGCCATCTTTCGGCCGCAGGAATCGATTTCTCGGTTGACCCGCATATCGTTCGCGGACTTGATTACTATACCAAAACCGTTTTTGAATTTGTATCTACAAGCCTTGGCGCACAGTCAACGGTTTGCGGCGGAGGCCGCTATGACGGACTCGTTGAGCAGATGAACGGCCAACCCACTCCTGCCCTCGGCTTCGGAATGGGAATCGAGCGCCTTCTTATGATAATGGATGCCGAACAGGCCGAAATGCCCCCCGTTCCCTCACCTGATATTTATTTTGCTCCGATGGGTGAGGCGGCCGCGCTTAAATGCTCCGGCCTTTGCAAAGCTCTCCGCGAGGATGGCTTTATTGCCCTAACCGATATAACGGGCAGAGGTCTTAAGGCACAGATGAAATATGCCGACAAGCTTGGTGCAAAGTTTACTGTTGTTTTAGGCGATGATGAGCTTGCATCCAACAGTGCTATGCTTAAGGATATGGAAAGCGGCGAACAACATAAGGTTAGTCTTGACCAAATCGGTAGCAAATTGATTGAACTTATATATACCGATAAGCTAACCGCCGATATGGAAAATTTGATTAAATAGAGGTTTATAATATGAAACTTGACAGAATGGACAATATGAAAAGAACCGACTACTGCGGCACCCTGACCGAAGCAGACTGTGGACGTGAGGTCGTTGTTGCAGGATTTACCCAGCGCCAACGCGACCTTGGTCAACTTATATTTATCGACCTTAGAGACCGCAGTGGTATAGTTCAGTTAGCCTTCGATGATAAAACCGACCGCGAAATTTTTGATAAGGCTTTCACAGTTCGCTCCGAGTTTATCCTTATGGCAAAGGGAACCGTTCGCGAACGTTCCTCTAAAAACCCCGAAATTCCTACAGGAAACATCGAAATCGAGGTTACCGAGCTCAAAATTTTGGGTCAGGCTCAAACCCCGCCCTTTGAGATTCTTGATGATACAGGCGCCAAAGAGGACCTGCGCCTTAAATATCGCTATCTTGACCTTCGCCGTCCCGCTCTGCAGAAAAATATTCTTATGCGCCATAAAATCGCAAAGGTAACCCGCGATTATTTTGACGAAAACGGCTTTATCGAGATAGAAACCCCAACCCTTATTAAATCAACACCCGAGGGTGCTCGCGATTATCTTGTTCCCTCTCGCGTTCATCCCGGAAGCTTCTTTGCTCTGCCGCAGTCGCCCCAGATGTATAAGCAGCTGCTTATGGTTTCGGGCTTCGACAGATATATGCAGATTGCCCGTTGCTACCGCGATGAGGACCTTCGAGCCGACCGTCAACCCGAGTTTACACAGATTGACCTTGAGATGTCGTTTGTTGATATGGAGGATGTTCTCGCGATTGGTGAGGGCTTTATGAAGCGCTTGTTCCGTGAGGTTTTGGGCATAGAACTCGATACTCTCCCCCGTCTTACCTATACCGAGGCTATGGAGCAATACGGCTCGGACAAGCCCGATACCCGCTATGATATGAAGATTTGCGACCTTTCGGATATCGTTAAGGACTGCGGATTCGGAGTTTTCTCGGGCGCTATTGAAAACGGCGGAACCGTTCGCGCCATAAACGCAAAAAATGCCGCCGAAACCCTTACTCGCAAGGAAATCGATAAATTAACCGAATATGTTCGCGGAATCGGAGCAAAGGGCCTTGCCTTTATCCGTTGGGTTGAGGATGAGCCTGCCTGCTCCTTCTCGAAATTTATGACCGCAGAGGAAATGGCCGCAATCTATGAGCGCACAGGCGCCGAAAAGGGCGACGTTATCCTTATCGTTGCCGACCGCAAGAAAACCGTTTTATCGGTTCTCGGCTCTTTGCGCGGAGTTGTTGCCCGCAAGCTCGATATTATCCCCGATACCTATAATCCGCTTTGGATAACCGAGTTCCCCTTCTTTGAATATAATGAGGAAACCGGCAACTGGGATGCTATGCACCATCCCTTTACCTCTCCGCTCGATGAATGCATCCCCTACCTCGACGGCAACCCCGAAAAGGTTTTTGCCAAGGCTTATGACCTTGTTTTAAACGGTGTTGAATTGGCCAGCGGTTCTATCCGTATTACCGACCCCGAGCTTCAGGGCAAAATGTTCCGTGCGCTCGGCCTTTCGGACGAGGAGGCACACGAGAAGTTCGGCTTCTTAACCGATGCCTTTAAATACGGAGCCCCGCCCCACGGCGGAATGGGAATCGGTCTTGACCGTCTCTGCATGACCATGCTTGGTCTTGATTCGATTCGCGATGTTACCGCGTTCCCGAAGGTTGCAACCTCGAGTGAGCTCATGAGCGGTGCTCCTGCTCCTGTTGATGATGAGCAGCTTCGCGAGCTTGCTATTTCGATTATTAAACCTATGGAATAAAATAAAAAAAGGTGTTATCCAAAACGGATAACACCTTTTTATTCTAATAAAATTAAAAATCATCGCGGGCGAGCTCGGAAAGCTTTTTAGAGCATTCCTTACAAACAACATGGCCCTTCATTGTAACCGTATTTTCGGTTTCGCCGCAGAAAAGACAGCCGGGTTGATATTTTTTGAGTATTATCTTATCATCCTCAACAAATATCTCAAAGCTATCCTGGTCATCAATTATATCGAACTTTTTGCGAAGCTCCATAGGGATAACTACGCGGCCCATTTTATCGACCTGTCTGACTATGCCTGTTGCCTTCATTTCAACACACCCTTTTTTTACATTTTATTGTATTATTTTACACATTATATCTTATTTTCCATAAAATGTAAAGAGTTTTTTGTCGAAAATAAAACCCACCCTGCCGTATCGCGCTAATGATAACCTGCGAAAAGCAGGTGGGTGCCGACGAGGCGGTTTCGCGCTCCCTTCTTCCATCGACACGGCAAAATCCGCCGACGGGAGGTCTGCAAGCCTGCCGCCAAAGTTCTTGGCCCCTAAATAAAACTTGTAGGGTTATAATAGCACAGTCCACGCACAGGGTAGGAAAATATATTACTGCTCGTCTATTTCAAAGACATCCTGAAGGCGGTCGATAAAGGCATCTGCGATGGTTTCATACTCATCGTCATCCTCAATCTCCTCGAAAAATTCCTCGCCATCCTCCTCGGCAACGCGAACGATAACAAGCTCGCCGCTATCATCGAGAATGTCCTTCGGGTCAGAATGAACAGGAAGCAGCGCCAAATAGCGATGCTCATCGGTCTCAACGGCATCCAATATCTCAAAGGTATATTCGTTGCCCTCATCGTCCGATAAGGTTACTATATCCGGATTGTATTCCTCTGTCATATTATTCTCTCCTTTTTGTTTTCCTTAATTCATATTTTACCCGTTTTATTGCGAATAGTCAATAAAAAAAGCACCCGCCAGGCGGGTGCTTTGTTTTTAATTTTTGCTTCCCATTGTTAAAACGAGAACTGCCTTTTGAGCATGGAGGCGGTTTTCGGCCTCATCGAATATTTCGTTTGAATGCTTTTCAAAGGTTTCGGCGGTTATCTCCTCGCCGCGATGTGCGGGAAGGCAATGTTGAACCATAGCATCATTATGTGCGAGCGACATAAACTCCTCGTTAACCTGATACTCGCGGAATACCTTTTCGCGCTCGGCCTTCTCCTCCTCTTGACCCATCGATGCCCAAACATCGGTAAATACAACATCGGAATCCTTTACGGCGG
>SVPK01000050.1 GCA_015065875.1 Oscillospiraceae bacterium | reverse complement strand
TGGGCGCACAGCTTATGAGCATTAAATCCGATGGTTGCGAATACCTTTGGCAGGGTGACCCTGCATATTGGAGCAATCGCGCTCCCAACCTTTTTCCCTATATTGCAAGACTGACCGAAGGCTCTTATACATACCATGGTGAGCGTTATTCTATGCCCAACCATGGTTTTGCCTCAAAGCAGGAGTTTTCTGCCGAGTTTTCGGATGACAGTTGTGCGGTTTTCACCCTCATAAGCCACGAGGAAACCAAAAAAATGTATCCCTTCGATTTTGTTTTCCGCGTTATTTATGCCCTGCGCGAAAATTCGCTCGATATAACCTACTCGGTTGAAAATAAGGGAAGCGAATGTATGTATTTTGCGGTTGGCGGCCATCCCGGTTTCCGCGTTCCGCTCGAAAGCGGTAAGGATTTCTCGGATTATTCGCTTATATTCTCCGAAAAAAGCAAGCCCGACCGCGTTGGTTTTACCGAAAGCGTTTTCTTAAGCGGAAAGGACGAGGTTTATCCGCTTATTAACGATACCGTTCTCCCCCTCGCACACGAAAAATTCGACGACGACGCCATAATCCTCAAGAACATGACCCGCGAGGTTACGCTGCGTCATAAAGATGGCGGCCGCGGTCTTACCGTTACCTTCCCCGATATGCCCTATCTTGGCATCTGGCATCGCCCCAAAACCGATGCTCCATATGTTTGCATTGAACCCTGGACCAGCCTGCCCTCGCGCCAGGATATAGTTGAGGAGATAACCGCAAAGAGCGATTTAATCTCGTTGCCCGCCGAAATGGCCTATGAAAACACCTGGTCGGTTACTGTATTCTAAAATGGCAATAGTTCGTTTCTTTAAAAAATACACCGTTTTCTGCATTGCGGTTTTGGCGGCGGCGATAACTGCCTGCTTTGTTCCGCCCGACCGAGACTATGCCGGCTACTTTGATTGGAATACCCTCGCCTGCCTATTTTTAACGCTTGCGGTTGTTTGCGCGCTTCGGAATATCAAGTTCTTTTCGATTTTAGCGCGCCGCCTGGTTAAAATAACGGGAAATCTCCGAACCCTTTTTCTTATGCTGATTTGCATAACCTTTTTGGGCTCGATGCTAATAGCCAATGATATGGCACTTATAACCTTTCTGCCGCTCGGATTCCTTGCGCTTTCGGCGGCGGGAATGGAAAAATATATGGCCTATCTTTTTGTTTTGCAGAATATATCGGCAAATTTAGGCGGAATGTTAACCCCCTTCGGCAATCCGCAAAATCTATATCTTTATTCTTATTTTAATATCCCAACCGGCGAATTTTGCAGCATTATGCTGGCGCCGTTTTTGCTCGCGGTAGGGTTGCTTATACTGGCCTGCTTCTTTGTTAAGCCGCTCCGCCTTAAAGCCGAAGACCATCTGAACAATAAGCTCAATAAGGGCAAAACCGCGCTTTATCTTGCGCTTTTTGCCATATCAATTCTCATCGTTTTCAGAATAATTCCCTTCTGGGCGGGCCTCGCTATAATTCCCGCAGTTTTGCTCTTTATCGACCGAGAAGCACTAAAAATGGTTGACTATATGCTTCTGGGAACCTTCTTTTTCTTCTTTATCTTTGCGGGAAATCTGGCGCGAATCGATGCAGTAAACCAACTGCTATCAAACCTCTTAAGTAAGGATACTTTGCTTGTTTCAACCCTATCCTGCCAGTTTATAAGCAACGTTCCCTCGGCAATACTGCTCTCGCGCTTTACAGGCGATTATGCGGCACTTTTGCTCGGAGTTAATATCGGCGGAACGGGAACACTTATCGCCTCGCTTGCGAGCCTTATTACCTTTAATGAATATCGCGCGCTCTACCCCGGCAACACCAAAAAATATCTCGCTATGTTTACCGGGATAAATGCCGCATTTTTAATCATAATGACCCTCGCATCAAAACTTTTCTTTATATAAAAAAAGCCTTTGGAGTTTCCTCCAAAGGCTTTTTATTATTAATCAATTTTCGGAAGGCTTGCGGCTGCAACCGACTGACCAACACGACGGGAATTTTCATCCGGAATATGAAGCTTAATCTGCTTTGCGAGCTCGGGGAACTCGGTATCGAGAACCTCTTGTGCGCGCTCGAGGAGGATAACTCCGCCCTCTCCCGAGGTAACGCGTCCCATGATAAGAACATGCTTAATATCATAGAACTCGGTATAATATGCTATAGCATAGCCAAAGTATGCACCAATGGTATCATAAATTGCGGCGGCGCGCTCATCGCCATCCTTCATAAGGCCCTGAACAACCTTAAGCTTTTCGGCGGGAGAAAGCGACTCATCAAGCTCGATACCTGCATAAGGAGCAAGCTTGATAACGCCATCCTGCGAGAAATACTTAACACCGCAGCCATAATCGCCCGACCATTCATCAACCATTGCTTCTTCGCAGAAGTCGACCGGAACGAAGGCAAGCTCGTTGAGCCAACCGGTTATATTGCCCTGCGGGTCAACATAGCCGCCGGCCTCACTGGTACCCATTGCGATTCCGAGAACCGAATCATCCTCAAGGTCCATAGCGCCTGCAAGAGCGGTAACATCGCCATCGTTTGCAACCTCAATCGGGATATTCTCGCCGATTTCCTTTGCAACATCGAGATACATATTCTTAACCTTTTTATCAAAGTCCTCATCGCTTACCTTTAAGAAAAGCGAAGCAACCATTATGCGGTTATCAACATAAACACCTGCGCTCGAAACACCGATAGCATCAACGCGGGGCATATGGGAAGCGGCGGTTTTCATGGCTTCCTTGATTCCTTCATAATGATAATCGGGGTCGGAATTGATCTTGGGGAACCAAACAACCTCTTCGGAATAAACGCTTTCGCCATTGATAACGGCCGAAACCTTACGGTCGCTTCCGCCGGCATCAAAGCCTATACGGCAACCATCGAGATGACGGCCGATGGGAGCGGCGGCCGACTTATCGGCAGGAGCCTCGGATAGCGGAACAACCGATACCTCAAACTTCTGCTCATAAACGCGCTCCATAAAATGAACATCAAAGTCGCGCAATCCGCCATCGGTATATGCGGCCTTAATCTTTTCGCCAACAACATCACTGCCTGCGATTATAATCTTATATCCGCCCGCAACCCACAAAAGCGACTTTGCGATACGCTCAACAAAGCGGAAGTTTTCCTCATCATGGCCTGTTCCATCGGGGAAAATACGGGTTTTATAGGTTGTAGTATATCCCTTGTTGCGCTCAACGGCGATAACTATATCCTGGCCGTTTTCTTTGGTTGCTTCGCGCATATCGCGGCATACGAGCGACAGGGGTTGGAATTTCGGGTCGAGTTTTGCATTTACCTTAAGCTTCATATTTAATTTTGCCTCCTATGATGGTTTTGCTTATTTCAAAGCTCTCGTCGGTTATAATAATATCGGCATCCTTGCCAACCTCAATAGAGCCTTTTTTCTTTTCAAGTCCCAGCGCAGTTGCGGGGTTAAGCGATGCACCGTTAACACATTCGTTAAGCGGAATATTGGAATTCTTATAAACATTCCAAACGCCATGATTAAGCTTTAAAACACTGCCTGCAACGGTTCCATCCTCTAAACGGCAAACAACATCGCGGTAGATAATTTTCTGACCGCCAAGAGTATATTCGCCCATCGGAAGTCCTCCTGCGGGGAGGCAATCGGTTATAAAGCAGAGCTTTCTGCCCTTAAGCTTCCAGAGCATATCATAGAAGCATTTATCAACATGGAACATATCAACAATAAGTTCAACACTGATATCGCTGTCGAGCGCGGCGGTTACAACGCCGGGAGCGCGATGAGCAAGCGGGGTCATAGCATTAAACAGATGGGTTACATGGCCAACACCCGCGGCAACGGATGCCTTTGCGGTTTTATAATCGGCCGAGGTATGGCCCATAGAAATGAGAACATCGGTATCGCGTTTTATCTCGCGGATAGCGGCAAAATCGCCTTCATCCTCCTCGGGAGCGAGGGTTATGCTCTTGATTATATCGGCATATTCCTTAACAAACGCGGCATCGGGTTTTAATATGTATTTCGGGTCCTGTGCGCCCTTCTTGGCGGCACTGATAAAGGGGCCCTCGGCATGGCAGCCTAAAATAACGCTTCCATCCCAATCGCGGCTCTCATCCTTAAGCGCACGACAAACCTCAAGCGCCTTTCGGATGGTTTTCATATCCTCGGTCATGGTTGTTGGCAGATAGCCGGTAACACCATTGGCAAGCAGGCCCTTTGAGATGGTTCTGATGCTTTCCTCTTCGCCATCGCAAACATCCTTACCAAGATATCCATGAATATGCATATCGATAAGACCGGGAGCAACAAAGCCACCCTTTGCATCGATAACCTCGGCGCCCTCGGGAACGTTAGCGGCGGGAACTATTCCCTCGATAACATCCGAAAACAGCAGAGCGCTATCATCTATAATACGGTCTTTGAGTATTATTCTACCGTTTATAATTGCTTTCATTATATCCCTCCTGAAAAACGATATTACTCTGATTTTATTCTATCAAATTTTTACCTCTCATGCAATAGGTTATTTAGAAAAAATTAGCAAATTTGCTCTGAAATTTTATTGAAAATAACATTGCTGACTTTAAGGCATATTTTTAAATAAAATATTGTTTTTTAAGAAAAAATATAGTATATTTATAATGTAAGGTAAAATAATCCTTCAGGGAGGTTTATATGAACAGAATTATTACTATTGGACGTGAATTCGGAAGTGGCGGACGCGAGTTTGGTCGCCGCCTGGCAGAGGAGCTTGGAATTGAATACTACGATAAGGAAATCGTTAAGGAAATTTCAAAGCATACCAAGCTTTCGGAGGAATATGTTCAACAAATAATAGAGCACACACCACATAGACTCTACCCCATAACAATAGGCCATAGTATGTCCTATGTTGAGGATTATTCCTTTAGCCAGGCCCAGGCCGTTTTCCAAGCGCAGGCCAAAATTCTTAAAGAGCTTGCCGAAAAATCGGATTGCGTTATAGTTGGTCGTTGCGCCGATTATATTTTAAAGGACTATAAGCCCTTTGATATCTTTGTTTATGCTGACCTTGACAGTCGCGTTAAGCGTTGCCTTGAGCGCAGAGCCGAAGGCGAAGAGGTTTTAAGCGAAAAGCAGATGCGCCGCAAGATTAAAAAGATTGACCGCAATCGCGCTAAATATTATTCCTTCTATGCAGGTCGCAAATGGGGCGATAAATCGAACTATGACCTCTGCATTAATACAACCGATACCGTTATTAAGGACCTTGTTCCCGTTATCGCAAAGATATTTAAATAAGAAAAAAGGCGCACGGACTCGTTTCCGTGCGTTTTTATGCTTGTATTAAGGAAAAAACTGTGATAAAATCATTTTATGATATAACGTTTGGCAAATGGAGGAAGAAAAATGCTGGACATTAAATTTGTTAGAGAAAATCCCGAAATAGTTAAAGAAAATATTAAGCGCAAGTTTAAGGATAATAAGCTTCCGCTTGTTGATGAGGCAATCCAGCTTGACCAAAAAAAGCGCGATGCCAATAACGAGGCTAATGCCCTTCGCGCAAACCGCAACAGTGTTTCAAAGCAGATTGGTATGCTTATGGCACAGGGCAAGCGCGAGGAAGCCGAAGGAATTAAAAAGCTCGTAACCGAGCAGGCCGAAAGACTTAAGGAGCTTGAGGCTCTTGAGGGCGACTATGAGGCTCGCCTGAAAGAGGTTATGATGAAGATACCCAACATAATCGATGATAGCGTTCCGCTTGGTCGCGATGATTCCCAGAACGTTGAGGTTGAGCAGTTCGGCGAGCAAACCCAGGTTGATTTTGAAATCCCCTATCATACCGATATTATGCAAAAGTTTAGCGGCATCGATAAAGAGGCCGCAGGCCGCGTTGCCGGCGAGGGCTTCTATTATCTTATGGGCGATATTGCTCGACTCCATTCGGCAGTTACCGCCTATGCCCGCGACTTTATGATTGATAAGGGCTTTA
Organism: Oscillospiraceae bacterium; assembly: GCA_015065875.1. GTDB lineage: Bacteria > Bacillota > Clostridia > Oscillospirales > Acutalibacteraceae > SIG589. The sequence continues at coordinate 4,347 of SVPK01000050.1, read as the reverse complement.
CCTATTGCATCCCGCCCTTTATGATTCGCTCTAATGTTGTTACCGGTGTTATGAGCTTTGAAGAGATGGATGCCATGATGTATAAAATCGAAGGCGAGGACCTTTATCTTATAGGAACCTCGGAGCATTCGATGATTGGTAAGTTCATCGATACCATAACCCCCGAAACCGACCTTCCCCTAACCCTTACAAGCTATTCTCCCTGCTTCAGAAAGGAAAAGGGCGCACACGGAATTGAAGAACGCGGCATTTACCGTATTCACCAGTTTGAAAAGCAGGAAATGATTGTTATCTGCAAGCCCGAGGAGAGCATGGATTGGTTTAATAAGATGTGGAGCTATTCGGTTGAATTGTTCCGCTCGCTCGATATCCCGGTTAGAACCCTTGAATGTTGCTCGGGCGACCTCGCAGACCTAAAGGTTAAATCCTATGATGTTGAGGCCTGGAGCCCCAAACAGCAGAAATATTTTGAGGTTTGCTCCTGCTCCAATCTCGGCGATGCACAGTCTCGCCGTCTCGGAATCAGAGTTCGCGGCGAGGATGGCAGCAAATACCTCGCTCATACCCTTAACAATACCGTTGTTGCTCCGCCCCGTATGCTCATTGCATTCCTTGAGAACAACCTTGAGTTTGATGGCGAGAAATACTCGGTTCGCATCCCCGAAGCTCTTCGTCCTTACATGGGTGGAAAAGAGAAAATCGAACAGAAATAATAAAAAGGCTATTGCTTTCGCAATAGCCTTTTTATTTAGTTCATTTTGCTTTGGAGATATTCGATTATATCTTTTCTGTGAGAAATAACAAACATATGAACCGTATCGTCCTTGGTTATAATGTTTAATCCGTTTAAAAGTCCTCTCGGCTCAGCGGCCTTCATATCGACATATTCAATACGAATATCAAGTATACGTCTATTCATTTTATGGGCATGGAAATTAACCCCTGTTTCATCAAAGGTGAGCTTTCCGCCGACACCCTCTTTGGATATGAGCATTTTCCTCATGTAGTTGGCTGATACTGTTTTTCCGCAATAGTCCTTCATTTTTACCATCTCCGTATTTTAATTTTGGCCTTAACCGAGTATAGAGATATACTACTCTAAATATAATAAAAAATTGACCGAAAGTCAATGCTTTCGGTCAATTTTTTAAAGTTAAATAATGCTTATAGTTTATTTGTTTTCAGGTAACTCACGATAGAGATTAAAGCGGAACATAAGCGATTCATCCTCGGGGTCGGCACAACGGATGGTTATCTCATCGATAGAGGTTCCCTTTAGGATGTTGGCGATTCCGATTATCTGGCAGAGCTTTGATTTAAGGTTGAGAACATCGCCATCGAGGGTCTCAAGAAATACATCGCCCTTGCACATATCAACAGCCTCCATAAAGCTGCCGAAATCAAAATCGTGAAGCTGAATATTTTTATCCATAATATGCATCTCCTTTACATATAGTATATTTTATTCAGTTGTTACCGAGATTATATACTTATTATGCCGCTTTGTCAACCATCAAAACCTACAAAAAACTTGACTTTAAAGGCCTTAACATTTATTATATTATTTGTGTAATTATGTTTTAAGGAGCCAATGCAAAATGAACAGTAGCGAAAAAACAATGGACACTATAGTTTCCCTTTGTAAGGGACGTGGATTTGTTTATCCCGGCAGTGAGATTTATGGCGGTCTTGCCAACTCGTGGGATTACGGCCCGCTTGGTGTTGAACTTAAGAACAATATTAAAAAGGCTTGGTGGAAAAAGTTTGTTCAGGAATGCCCCTACAACGTAGGTCTTGACAGCGCAATCCTTATGAACCCCGAAACCTGGGTTGCTTCGGGTCACCTCGGCGGATTCTCTGACCCGCTTATGGACTGTAAGGTTTGTAAAACCCGTCACCGCGCCGATAAGCTTATAGAGGATTATGTTGCCGAAAATGGTCTTTCGGATAACCCCGCCGCTTGGAGCGACGAGGAAATGATGAACTATATAAAGGAGCACCATATTGTTTGCCCCTCCTGCGGTTCGGGCGATTTTACCGATATCCGCAAGTTCAATCTTATGTTTAAAACCTTCCAGGGCGTTACCGAGGATTCCTCCTCTACCCTTTATATGCGTCCCGAAACTGCACAGGGTATTTTTGTTAACTTCAAGAATATCTGCAGAACAACCCGCAAAAAGATGCCCTTTGGTGTTGGCCAGATTGGTAAATCCTTCCGCAATGAGATAACTCCCGGAAACTTTATTTTCCGTATTCGCGAGTTTGAGCAGATGGAGCTTGAATTCTTCTGCAAGCCCGGAACCGACCTTGAATGGTTTGATTACTGGCGCAGCTACTGCCGCAAGTGGCTTTTAGACCTTGGTATGACCGAGGAAAATCTCCGCCTGCGTGACCACGATAAGGATGAGCTTTGCTTCTATTCAAAGGCAACAACCGACTTTGAATACCTCTTCCCCTTCGGTTGGGGTGAGCTTTGGGGTGTTGCCGACCGAACCGACTATGACCTCACCCAGCATCAGAACCATAGCGGCGAATCTATGGAGTTCTTTGACCCCGAAACCAACGAAAAATACATTCCCTATGTTATCGAGCCCTCGCTCGGAGCCGACCGCGTTACCCTCGCGTTCCTCTGCGATGCTTATGACGAGGAGGTTAAATCCAACGGCGAAAAGAGAACCGTTCTTAAGCTTCATCCGGCTCTCGCTCCCTTCAAGGCCGCTGTTTTACCGCTTTCCAAAAAGCTTTCGGATAAGGCAATGGCTCTCCGCGATGAGCTTGCCGCCGAGTTCCCGGTTGACTTTGATGAATCCGGTTCTATCGGTAAGCGCTATAGCCGCGAGGACGAAATCGGAACCGTTTTCTGCATAACCTATGACTTTGAAACCGAGAACGACGGTTGTGTTACCGTTCGTGACCGCGACACAATGGAGCAGGTTCGCATTAAGATTGAGGATGTTAAGGATTATATCCTCGAGCGCATTAAATTCTAAACAAAAAAGCGGGAGTAACCCTCCCGCTTTAATATGCCCCCATAGTTCAACGGATAGAATAAGGTCCTCCTAAGACTTAGATGCAGGTTCGATTCCTACTGGGGGTGCCAGAAGTGGCGAGATAAATCTCGCCTAAAATAAGAGATAATAGATAGTATTGAATAGATAAAAATACTTTTTTGTGTTATGCAGCTTTTACTACTCTATATTATCCATTATCTCTTATCTATTATCTAAAAGGAATGCAACAATTAGCTTCAAACCCGTTCATTTTGAGCGGGTTTTCTTTTTTGTTGTATTTTTGCGAAATTTGTGGTAGACTAGATAATGCCAAACTAATTAAATATGCAAAGTGGTATTTTTTTATCCGTGGGGATATTATATCCTTTTTCGCCTAAACTCGAATGAATTTGATAAAAACGCAAATTCTATTATAGCGAGTTTGGGTAAAACCATTTTGCATAATTAGTTTGGCGACTATCGGAGTTTGCGTTTTTTGTGCGGTTACTTCGGTAGCCGCACTTTTTATTTTATGGAGGGTTATTTTATGCCTAACGAAAAAACCAGCAAAATAAGTGATGTTGAATTGCTAAATCACTATGCAAATGAGTGGAGCATGTTAAATCAATATGTTAATGATTTAGACAGAGGATATGAAAAATTCCTGACCCTTATGGCACTTATAGCTGGTGGTGCCATTACATTACTTGCCTTCATAGCGGATGGTCAACACGATAATTATTCATTTATTTTCTATATTGTTCCACTATCGTTTTTGGCAGTCTTCGGTGTTTTGGGTTATCAATTTCGTACAACTGCAATTTTACGGGGACACTTAGCAAGAGTTGAAGAAGAAATGAATAAACTGCTAAGCAAAGATGTTTATATATGGAATTCCTCATTAATCGAAGTATATATGGCACATCAAAACATACCCAACAATTTTCTTATGGTTCCGATAATGCTGTTTATAGTTGGTGTAGTAGCAGTTTGTATTTACCAAACTTGGTTTGCAGGAGATTTATGGTTTAACATTACTTATTGGACAATTGTTTTAGTCGTTGCAACAGTAGTGCTAATTCCATTTTTCAGGAATGAAATTTTTAGGCACAGGGCTTATGATACTGACAAAATTATACAAGCATACGAAAACTATAAAACTGATTATGAAGAAAAGAAAAAATTAAAATGATAAAAGGAGAAATAACTATGCCAACAGAAAAGAAACTGACGGGTTATCCGTCTATTGATAAACCTTGGTTGAAATTTTATGACACCCAATTTGATGAAAAGAAATTGCCTAAAAAGACTATGTACGAATTAGCCTTTGAGCAAAACAAGAGCAATATGTCGAATA
>SVPK01000049.1 GCA_015065875.1 Oscillospiraceae bacterium | reverse complement strand
AGGTTAAGGTCGAGATATTCGCAGCCAAGCTCCGCCGCCAAATCGGCAATGGTATTATGGCGCTCATAATTCCAGTTTTTGGCGCTCGGCGCACTTACGAGTATAAACTTTGCTCCGTTTTGCTCGCAATACTCCTTGATTTTTACAACATAATCCTTATTGATATCGGCAATCGGCTCGCGCCCTTCGGAATATATCATATATTCGTTTGTATTATAGGGGTCGCATTTTGAATTATATTGATATCCCTTATAATCATCCGAAACGGTTGCCGTTCCCTCGCCCGAAAGCATTGTTTTCCAACGGTTATGATACATAAAAATCGAGAACGAGCTTGAAACAAACTCAACAACGGTAGCGCCCGACGAGACCTCGCTATAGATGGTATTGGTTTCGAGCATAACCACCTTCGGTTTTTGGGTTTTAAAGGCGCGTTCAACCAATATTTGGGTATAATTTAGTCGCTGCGAACGGGTTCCGCAGATAAAGGTTGGAATTCCGTTATCCTTCCAAATCTGCATGGGGGTTATGTTGCTATAGCTCTCGCTATCGCCAAAGATGAGAACATCGACCGAGTTATCGCGTTCGCCGCGGATGTTGTTTGCGGCGGGGTCCTCAACTCCGAATTCGGATTCATCACCCTTTGGCGCAAACATATACGACGAGCCTATAAGCAGACCTACAAGTCCCGCTATGAATAGAAGGGATGCAACTGCTCTTTTTAAATAAATCACCTAAAGCACCCCCTAAAACGCCGCATAAATCGGGTCAACGGGGATATAGCCAACGCCATAGGCCCCGAATATAACTATCGCCATAATAAGCAGATACCAAACAGCAAACCGCAAAACAATATTACGCTCGGCGATGCTTGCGCGAATGTTTATTCCGCGCTCCTTTAAAAGGCTTATTATAAATATTACCAGAGTGGTAAGCAACACTATAAAGTAATCCTGCTTATCGAGTCCGAAGGTAAAGAGCGCGCCGCTTGACAGCTTTTCAAGGGTAAACCCTGTAAATATTTTTTTGAACATGGTAAGTCCCGCGGTTAGGGTATCGGCGCGGAAGAAAAGCTCACCTATGCACACAAGCAGGGTTGTTTTAAAGATTCTAAAGCCCTTATATGCGGTGGCATCGCGCTTTATATGTAGCCGCTCGGTTAGCTTTATAACATAGGGTTCAAAGATATTGCCGCAAAGGATTAAAACGAAATGATACATTCCAAAGAATATATAATTCCAACCCGCGCCATGCCAAAGACCATTCATAAGCCAAACGCAGAAAAGCGCAATCGCACCGGCGCAAAGCGGGCCAAAATGATTACCAAGCTTTTTTCTGGCCTTTGAGGTTAGCTTTTTGAGCGGCTTCGACATCGAAAGCGGATAGAAAAGATAATCCTTAAACCAGGTTCCGAGGGTTATATGCCAACGGGTCCAGAATTCGGATATGCTCTTTGAAAAGAAGGGGCGCTTAAAGTTTTCGGGCATATTGATGCCAAAAATCTGCCCGCTTCCGCAAACAACATCCATCGCACCCGAAAAATCCATATAAAGCTGGATGGTATAGCATATTGCCGCAAGCGCTATAACAAAGCCATCATAGTTACCATAGTTGGTAAATACATTATTGATAAACATATTAAGACGGTCGGCTATTACCATCTTTTTTAAAACACCGAAAAGGATTCTCTGCCCGCCGAGCAAAAGATTATCCCAGCGAAGGCGCGGAGCACTGTATAGCTGCTCTGCGGTTTCCTCATAGCGGCAGATGGGACCCTCCATTATCTGCGGGAAAAAGCTCATATAAAGCGCAACGCGTAGGATATTACGGTCGGCCGAGATGCGTTTTCTATAGACATCAAAGAGATACGAGGCCGCCTGCATGGTATAAAAGGAGATACCGATAGGCAGCAAAAAATGCGGCAGGCGGATTCCGCTACCGAACATAGTATTTATATTACCGATAAAGAAGGCCGAATATTTAAGAACGACCAAAATTCCGATATTGAATACAAGGCCCAAAGCTAAAACCCATCTCTGTTTTACGAGATAGGCCGCTTTTATTCCCTTTTTTTCGCTCTTTTCGGCCAAAGCACAGGCGTTATCGCAACGCTTTTGAATGGCCGAAAGCCAAAGCCCTATTCCGCAAACCGAGGCGGTTGTTGCCAAAAGGTAAACCAAAAGCCCGCCACTGATGGCAAAGAAAAAGGCATAGCTTGCAAGCAATAAAACTACGCGCCTTACAGGCTTCGGGGACACCAGATAAGCAAGCAGGGTAAACGGCAGAATAACCAGAAAATATCCGAGCGAAAAATATGAGGTGTATTCTACATAGGATAAGAGCTTCCCAAGATAATACGCTATCACTTTTATTCTTCCTCTTGCAGGCGCTCTATCATGCTCCAAAGAGCCTTTGCAGAATTAAAGTTTTCGGGAATTATCTCAACGGTAGGAATGGTTATATCAAACTCCTCCTCCATCTCTGCAACGAGCGAGAGAATCGAGAGAGAATCAAGATGATGACCATCTATAAGGTCGGTACAGGTTTCAAAATCAACCTCGGGTTGAATATCCTCTAATATTTCGATAAGTCTTTCCATTTTTATTTTCACCTTTCTTACTGATAGTTCGGTTTATTTAAGCGATAAGCCTCATAGCGCTCACGCAGGAGCGAGAGATTACCGTTTTTAAGGAGCGCAACTGCGGGTAAATCTCGGCTTAAAAAGAGCGAGATTCCCTCGGTCATACAATAGGCGCCCGCCTCATGGAACACCAAAAGGTCGCCCTTTTTCGGGCCGCAAAGCGGATACTGTTTTACAAGCAGATCATTTACACTGCAGAGCGAACCGCAGAGGGTCCAGTTTTCCTCCTCGCCGCCACTGCCGAGATGCTCTATTTTAGGATGCTTCATGGCCATAAACTGACCATAATATGTTATTTGATGCATTCCGCCATCGAGAATAAGATAATTCTCGCCGCGGTTGCGTTTAACATCGGCAACGCGGGTTACATATATTCCACAAGATGCCGCAATGCTTCTGCCAAGCTCGAAGGTTAGCTTGCCGCCAAAGCGCATTTCATCGATAATACCATTTACACCCGAAAGGAATTCATCCTCATCGAAGGTCTCGCCCTCAAAATAATAAACGGGGAAACCGGGGCCGAATTCGAGCTCGCGGCAGGCAAAGCCATATTCGGTTTCGAGTTTTTCGGCGAAGGCATCAATATATTCAATCTCGCGGCGAAGTTTTTTAAGCGAGGTTTTTTGGGTTCCCGAAAAATACTGTATTCCGCAAATATCAAGCTGCGGATAATCGGAACGGTTACGGATTATATTTTCTATATCCGCCTCATCCATTCCGAATTGGTTGCCGCTCGTTAGTCGCGGCATAACGGTTACCCGCCTGCCCGCCTCGCGGCTTGCGCTCTCGATTAGCGAAAAATGCTCCGGCGATTCAAGGGTATACACCCCGATATCGGTTCCGCTTGCGATAAGCTCTTTTATAAAATCGGGATTTTTGTTTACCCCCGAGATAACAAAGCTTTTAGGCGGAAGGCCCAGCTCCTCGCAGATGCGATATTCGCCCTCGGAGCATATCTCAAGGCGGGGGCAATCCTTTGCCGCCTCGGCGGTTATAAAGGGGTTCGCCTTTATGGCATAGCAAAGCTCGATTCGCTTTGCCAGATGCTCTTTTAGATATTCAATACGCGTATGAAGCACATCCGCATCAAAAAGATAAAACGGAGTTCCGCAGTGCCTTGCGTATTCCTCAATCCTCTTTTTATCCATCTATTTTTCCTCAAATAATTTTTTTCGGTCGGTCTTTCCGTTTTTGGTCAAGGGAAATTCTTCAACCTTACGGAGCGCTCCCGGAACCATAAATATCGGCAGGCTTTCGCGCAGCTTAATATGAAGCTCGCGCTTTTCAATACTACCTATATAAAAGCCATACAGCTTTTGACGTTGCTCATCAAAAACGCAAACGCAACGCTCAACCCCCGGAACTGCCGAAATTGCAAGCTCGACCTCCTCAAGCTCGATTCGATGACCCATATGCTTTATTTGGAAATCCTTTCGGCCGCAAAAATAAAGCTCGCCATCCTCGCCGTAACGGCCAAGGTCGCCTGTATGATATATCAGTTCGGGATAATAGGGGTTGGTTGGGTCGGGTGTAAAGGCTTTGGCGGTTTGCTCGGGCGCATTATAATAGCCGAGCGCCAATGCCGTTCCCCTAACGCAGATTTCGCCCTCCTCGCCCGCTTCTGCCAATCGGTCGCCACAGAGCAAAAGTATCTGCTCGTTCGGGAAGGGTTTTCCTATCGGGATGCCCCCTTTATACTCGGAGGAGGGATTTATAATATGATAGGTGCAGTTGCAGGTTATCTCGGTTGGGCCATAGAGGTTAACAAAGGTTGCCTCGGGCAGATGGCTCATCCATTCCTTTAAATGCTTTGCGGGCATGACCTCACCGCTAAATAAAACCTTATTAACGGTTTTGGGGACCTTATAATCAAGGCCATGGAAGGTTGAAATCAGGCAAAGCGCCGAAACCGCCCAAATCATGGTTGTTACATTGTTTTCGCAAAGGCAATCGATAAGCTCGGTCGGACGCGAGAAAAGCTGCTTTTCTACGACAACCAACGTTGCTCCAACCTTCATAGCGGAATAGATATCCTTTACCGAAACATCAAAATCAAAGGGCGCCTGATTGGCGATGATATCATCCTCGCCGATACTGAAAAGCTCTGTAAAAACATTTATAAAATCGATAACCGAACGATGCGAAACAACAACACCCTTCGGCACTCCGGTTGAACCGGAGGTAAAGTTGGCATAGAGGGGGTCGGTATCTATCATGCGCTCGCGAATTTCGAGTAAGGCTTTTTCGTTATGCTCGGTTTTGGCCAAATCGGCAACGTCTAAAACCGCCGCAGAGCCAAAAATAGCCTCTGCCGCCTCTTTATGGGTTTCATCGGTTATAACATAATCACTGCACAAAACCTCCCTTATCTGCATAAGGCGGGATTTGGGCAGGTCGGGATTCATCAAAACATAAAATCCCCCGGCATAAGCTATGCCGAAAAAGGCCGAAAGCGCGGCAGCTCCCTTATCCATCATAACGGCAACAGGCCTACGAACAACATCCCACGCCGAAAGAGCCGAGCCTATACGACGGCTTTTATCTAAAAGCTCTATAAAACTATATTCGGCGGCACTATCGCGAACCGCCGTTTTTTGAGGGAGGCGAGAGGCGCTCTCCTCTAAATATTCTAAAACATTTCTCATATTGAACCTTCTTGTTTTGTTCATTATTTGTTAATTATACATTCACATTTTGTTAAAGTCAATTTTTTTGTCGTATTTTGTAGAGTTATTATAATATTATATTATAATTAGAAAATTCGGGCATAAAAAATCCCACGGTGAAAGACTCACCGTGGGTTATTTTTTAGAGTTCTATATCATAAACAGCGCCCATATTTTCGTTTGAACCGATAAGAATATGGGTTCCGTCCGAGTTGACCGCGATGGAAGAAAGCTCGCAGTTAAGGTGAAGTCCGCTTTCGATATTGAAATGGGCTCGACCAAGGAAGCGAAGGCCGTTTTTCTCATCAAAGGAGAACACAATCGAAATATCATTATAGGAACCGATAACACCATAGGCGGTTCTCGTTTTTTCGCAATAGCAAATCTCGCGAACCTCGCCCGAGGTATTGGGGCAGGCTCCGAGCGAGAAGGCATTATCGCCATCCCAAACAAAGAGTATTCCATCCTGTGTTCCGATAAGCTGCTTGCCATCCCAAATATCGGCCGATGCGGTAGGAACCGCGCGGAAATAACGGCCAACCGCCTTCGGAACCTTATTTTGCGGAACGGCAATAGGCTCCGCTTTCGGAGAGAAGGCCTCTATCTCCTCGATTTTTTCGCCTACCATACGGTATTTTTTCTCGCCGCCAAATTCGGCACAAACGGTATTTCCCTCGAACCAAACCTTGGATACGGCAGAATTTTTATAGCCGTATTCGCGCCAAAGGGGATACGCAGTTATAGCTTTATGCGGAATTTCCATCGGGTTTTCGGCCATAAAGATTCCAAAATCGCGGCAATAATCGGTATAGTTTTGAACGCGGGCAAACTGACGCTCCCATTCCTCATCACTATAAGGCCAGAATTTTTTAGGCTCGGCGAGATGGAGATAGTTTATAACATCATGCGAAAGCGGAGTTTCGGCGCTTTCATCGTCGAGGTTATAATCCATTGCCTCAAGCTTCTTTACATCAACCGCGAACATTCCGGGGGTATCAAAATGGTGGTTTCCGTTGGTAAAATAGAGGAATCCATCATGATAATGCATCTCGGCCATAACGTTTATGGAGCGCTCGCAGCTGCCAACAAGACCCATATTCTGCGGCTTGCCTCCACCCAAAATATCCCAACGGATAAGATATGCGGTTGTCCAATCGAAGGTTTCGGTCAGAACCGAGAGGGTATACCAGAAAACGCCCTTATCATCGGTAACAAGACCATAATGCTGGTTCGGGTCGCATAGCTCGAGGTCATCGGGGCGACCGTTTCCAACACATTCGAGACGATTTTCCTTTATATTATAGCGGTAAATATTATATCCGAAAATATAATGGAGATAAAGGTTGCCATCGGGACCATCGCAGATATAATCAAGCTGAACATGCTTTTCGGTTGAATAGGGCTCATAATCCTTCGGGAAGAAAATCCCGAGCTCCTCAATCTCCTGCGTTTCGGTATTTATGCGATAAAATTTTCCTGTTCGGTTCGCGCTATAGATGTTTCCATCGATTTTAGATAAATGCAAACGGAAGGTTCCAAACTCGGTTACCTTGCCGTAATCGGTAACGGCGCCGCTCTCAACATCATAGCGATAAAGATGGCCACGGAAATAGCCCGTAAAATAGAAGGCGTTTTTCTTGGGGTCATAGGTTCCGCCGTAAATCGATTCATGCGGAACCGGAATACCGCGATTTTCGAGAACACCTGTATCGGGGTTATAAATAAGTATATTCGAGCCCTGGTATCCCTCAAAAACATGGTTATAAAACGGCTCGGGATACCAATAGGGATGAACGCGCGACTGCGAGGTTGTATGGGTGGTCATAATAAGGCGACCATCATTCATCTCGCTCATCGAGGTATGAATTTTGCTGGGCATTATGGCATCGGGCGCATTACAAACCGAATTATTAAGCTCAAAGCAGAGCTTCATTTCACCCGTTTCCTTTATATATTCATAAAGGCCTGCCGCCGAATGAACATAAAGCTCGGCGCAAACCGAGAAAAAGCAACGGCCCGACTTGGTAACAAACATATCCCAAATGGCGTTTCGCTCATCGCTTTCGGGCATAAATGCACACGAAACAGCGCTCTGAGGCAGAAGCTTGAGATTGCGAGGTTTAATGGATTTTAAGGTTTCAAAATTCATAAGAGATTACCTCCCGAGGGTTCGATTTCAAGCGCATTATAGCACGCACAAAACTACAAGTCAATCACTATTTTATTTTTATTTTTTTGGCCTTTTATTACCCGCGGATATCGCTTGTTGATAAGCGCATAAATCGGTGATATAATTACACTATAAACATACTGCGAGGATTATTTATGATTGGATTTGTTTTTGTTTTTATCATAGCTTTTGCCCTTATCGGGCTTGCAAATTATTATCTCGCGCGGCGAATTCACGGCGGCTTTTCGGCCCTGTTTCCAAAGCTTCCGTTTTGGCCCTTTTTAGCGGCTTTTATCCTTCTCTCACTATCGATTCCGCTAGGGTTTATAAAAACCGCCCTGCCCTCTTTTTTAGGCTCATTTTTCGGAGCGGTTTTTGGCTACTGGCTCGGAATTTTCATTTATCTTTTGATTTTTACCCTTCTGTCCGACGGTGTGGTTCTCATCCTTCGCGCTTGCCGCTCCACTCTTTTAGAAAAGGCTGTTTATAAAGCCGTATCGTTAGCGGTTGTGCTGTTGCTCACCCTATCGGTTTCGATATATGGTTTTATAAATGCGCGGCAGATTGATATAGTTCATTATGATGTTACCCTCGAGGGCAAAACCGATATATCGGATATGAACATAGTTTTATTAAGCGACCTGCATCTGGGTGCGGTCGGCTCCGAAGCGCGCCTGCCCGCGATTGTTGATGAAATAAACGCACAAAAGCCCGACTTGGTTTTAATCGCAGGCGACTTTTTCGATACCGATTACCGCTCAATATCCAACCCCGAGGCCGCAATGGCAGAATTTAAAAGAATCGAATCAACCTATGGAATATATACCTGCCTCGGCAATCATGATGCGGGCGAAACACTGGGCGAGATGCTGAAATTCCTTGAGGGGTGCGGAATCCATGCGCTTAATGAGCAATCGGCGGTTATCGACCGTCGCCTTATTCTCGTTGGCAGACTCGATACCTCGCCCATAGGCGAAATGGGCGGAATGGAGCGCGGAGAGCTTTCATCCTTTTTCAGTCGTCATGACGAGAGAATGCCGGTTATCGTTTTAGACCACAACCCCAAAAACATAAATGAATACGGCCGCGAAGCCGACCTTATCCTTTCGGGACACACCCATGAGGGTCAGATTTTCCCCGCCAACATAATAACCGAGCTTTTATATTCGGTTGACCACGGATATTACCGCCAAAGCGCCGAAAGCCCTCAGGTAATTGTTACCTCGGGCATCGGATATTGGGGAATGCCTATGCGCGTTGGCACCGATAGCGAGCTTGTTACAATAAAAATCTCCTCGCGCAACTAAAATTATTGATTAACGAAAAAAATAATGCTATAATAAAGAAAACTTAAACGGAGGTTTTAATTATGGATAAAAAGGTTCACGATTTATTAAATCAGCAGATAAATAAGGAGTTCTATTCTGCCTATCTTTATCTCGATTTTTCTAACTATTTTGAAGACCGCGGTCTCGATGGCTTTGCAAACTGGTATATGATTCAGGCCCAGGAAGAGCGCGACCATGCTATGCTTTTCTACACCTATCTCCAAAACGAGAGCGAAAAGGTAACCCTTGAGGCTATTGATAAGCCCGATAAGATTTTCTCCTGCGATATGGATGTTCTGAAGGCCGGCCTTGAGCATGAAAAATATGTTACCTCGCTTATCAACGATATCTATGCCGCCGCATATGATGTTCGCGATTTCAGAACAATGCAGTTCCTTGATTGGTTTGTTAAGGAGCAGGGCGAGGAAGAAACCAATGCTAACGACCTTATAACCAAGATGGAGCTTTTCGGAAGCGACCCCAAGAGCCTTTATATGCTTAACCAGGAGCTTGCAGCCCGCGTTTACAGCGCGCCCTCGCTCGTCCTCTAAACTCTAAAAGCTCCCGTTTCTGGCGGGAGCTTTATTTTAAGGTGATACTATGGATGTTGTTTTATTAACCGCGCTCGGAGTTGGCGGCGCAACCGTTTTCGGTTCGCTGCTCGGCTTTGCATTTAAAAAAATATCCCATAAATTTTCCGATATAGTTCTATCGTTTGCGGCGGGCGTTATGCTGGCGGCGGCGGTGCTCGGGCTTATTCTGCCCTCGCTCGAACATGGCGGAAAATATGGGCTTGTATTTGCAATATCGGGAATTTTTGCAGGCGCGTTATGCCTTAATCTTATCGATAAACTGGTGCCACACCTGCATCGACTTATGGGTAACGAATACGAGACCCATCCAAACGCAAATTTGAGCCGAGTTTTGCTTTTTGTTACCGCGATTGCCATCCATAATCTCCCCGAGGGAATTGCTGCGGGAGTTGGCTTCGGCTCGGGAAATAATAGCCAGGCCCTGGTTATCGCAGGCGGCATCGCGCTTCAGAACATACCCGAAGGAATGGTTATAATCGGTCCCATGCTTGCGGCAGGGATTTCGCCCCGCAAAACCTTTATTTGTGCCGCAATAACCGGAATTGTTGAGGTCGCGGGAACGCTTATGGGCTACTTTGCCGTTACTATCTCGCAGGCGATTCTCCCCTTTGCGCTCGCCTTCGCCGGCGGAACCATGCTCTATGTTATAAGCGATGAGATGATTCCCGAAACGCATCATGAGGGCGCTCGCGGAGTAACTTATGCTCTGCTTGTTGGATTTTGCGTTATGCTGGCGACCGATGTTTTGCTCGGATAATAAAAAACCGCAGTCATTTCAGACTGCGGTTTTATTTTATTGCGGTTGTTTTATAAACTCCATCGAAACCTCTTTGCCTTCGGGGGTTAGGGTTAAAATATGGCCGTCAACGCGATATGTAAATTTATTAACGGTATTATCGGGGTGGGTTATTGTAAGGGTTGTTCCGCTTGTTTTCCATTTAAATGAAACGATAACCGTTTCGCCGAATTCGGGAAGGCTTTGGCTGCCCGTTCCGCCCGATTCAAAAACGAAAAGGTAGTTCTCCTCATCGGGGATTGAAATAACATTTCCCGCCTCATCAATCTGCGGACGAGTTTTCCAAGAGCCAACAACATTTCCGCCATCCTCGGGAGAGC